>NZ_WASP01000003.1:0-187278 GCF_009712225.1 Desulfovibrio sp.
TCAACCGTTTTTTTCGTTTCCGCGAAATTTCATTTCGCTTGCGTTTCCGTGAAACCTTTTCCCTTGTCGCGAGGAGCGGTTATGCTCCACCCTGCCACACAAGTCAACCAATTTTTCTGCTTTCTTCAAATTTAACTTCGGAAAGCGCTGCTTGTTCGTGTAGCGGAAGTTAAAAATACTGAAACGCCGCCCCAGAGTCAAGTCAGTATGGCAAATTTTGACGAAATTTAGCCAAACCGGCCGTCGATTCAGGAAAATTTGACTTTTCGCATCCCCCGCAGCACCAGAACCAACACAGAGCCACACAGGGCGCTTTGCCACTGCGGAAGATTTGTGAGCAGCAGCAGTGCAAGAGCCAGCATACCCCCCAGCGCTGCCGCCGTAGCGTACATTTCTTCTTCCACTACACGGGCCATGTCGCCAAGGCACAGGTCGCGCACGAGGCCACCAACAATACCGCCCAACACCCCAACCAGTATGCAGCCAGTGGGGCCAAGCCCCCCCATCAAGCCCTTTACGGTACCTACGCCAGCCCCAAGGGCCAGCCCCAGTGCATCGAGCCAGAAAAAGGAAAGCCAGCCCCGGCTGCTCTGCCCTATCAAAATGCCCGCTACGCCGCCGCTAACACACGCGGCCAGGTACTCCCCCTGATTGAGAGTAAAAGCGGCATAGCCAAGCAGCCCGTCACGCACAAGCGGCGCCGCCATCCCTGCCAGACAGGCAAGAACGGCAGCGCCGCTGAAATGGGCACCTGTAGAGCGCGCCCTACAAGATGCGGCAGCGGCCAGCACGAAGCTGGCCGCCAGATCTAACACAAACAAAGGAAGGTTCTGCATGCGCGCACCCAGAAGATTACTTGGCCAACCCCACTGCCCGGCGTTCGCGAATGACAGTTACGCGGATCTGCCCGGGATAGGTAAGATTCTTCTCAATCTTTTCAGCAATATCCTTACAGAGGATATAGGTGGTATCGTCGTCAACCATATCGGAATTGACCATCACGCGAATCTCACGGCCAGCCTGAATGGCGTATGCCTTGCTGACGCCGTCAAAACTGGTGGCGATGCCTTCCAGGTCTTCAAGCCGCTTCACGTAGTTTTCGAGCAATTCTTTACGTGCGCCGGGGCGCGCGCCAGAGATGGAGTCCGCTGCCTGCACAAGCACGGCCAGAGCCGTTGAGGGGCGCTGGTCTTCGTGGTGGGCGGCAATGGCGTGGATGATTTCCTGGCTTTCGTTGTATTTCTTGGCGATGTCCGCGCCGATGAGGGCGTGCGGGCCTTCAACCTCGTGGTCAACGGCCTTGCCGATATCGTGCAGCAAACCTGCACGTTTGGCCTTTTTAACATCCATGCCAAGCTCGGCGGCCATCATGCCGCACAGGGCAGACACCTCAAGCGAATGCTGCAACACGTTTTGTGTAAATGAGGTACGGTAGCGCAACTGCCCAAGAAGGCGAACAATTTCAGGATGAATGCCGTGAACGCCCGCGTCAAATGTGGCCTGTTCGCCCACCTCGCGCACCTGCGTATCCAGCTCCTGCTCACACTTCTGTACAATATCCTCAATGCGGGCGGGGTGGATGCGGCCATCCTGAATCAAACGTTCAAGCGCCATCTTGGCCACCTGGCGGCGCAGAGGACTGTAGGCAGAGAGAATAACGGTTTCGGGCGTGTCGTCTATAATGAGATCGACGCCGGTGGCCGCCTCGAGTGCGCGGATATTGCGCCCCTCGCGACCAATAATGCGACCCTTCATGTCTTCGCTGGGAAGGGTCACGGCCGTGACGGTCTGCTCGTTGACGTAGTCGCCCGCATAGCGCTGGATGACATTACAGAGAATTTCTTTGGCCTTGCGGTCGGCAGTTTCGCGCGCTTCCATTTCGATCTGGCGGATCATGCGCGCCGATTCGTGCCGTGTTTTGGCCTCAATTTCGCTGAAAAGCCTGGCCTTTGCCTCGTCGGCGGTGAGGCCGGCGATTTCCGAAAGTCTCTGCTCCTGCTCTTCGATACGGGTCTGCAGGAATATCTCAGACTCTGTGAGCTGGCGTTCCTTGCGGGCCAGTTCTTTTTCAGAGGTCAGCAGCTCATGCTCTCTTGTGGTGGCTTTTTCCAGCTTTTCTTCAAGGCGACCGCCCATTTCTTCAAGCTTGCGTTCGCGGGCCTTGACCTCGCGCTCACGTTCCTTGAATTCGTTTTCGAGCTCGCGTTTCTGGTTAAACAGATCATCCTGACCCTGAAGCAAAATTTCTTTCTTCTGGGCCTGCGCCTCTTTGCGCGCTTCAGCAACTATGCGTTTCGCCAGATCATCGGCGTCGCCAACTCGCTTTGCGGCTGAACGCTTGTGCGCCAACACCCCCAGCGCCACCCCCAGCAGCGCCGCAGCTACAAGCGCTGCAATGAACAATGGATCCATGAATCCAGCCTCTCTCTTTTATCAATACGGACCCAGCGCCAACAGGCGCGGGCCGACGAACACCGGCAGGCGGCAAAATCACCGCACGCCGTAGCAAAATGAGCCCAAAAGGCTGCTGAAACCCTGGCTGGATACCGATACACCGGTCTGGAGTGAACTGCGCAAAAGCACCGGCTGCGCGAAAGGCAGCCAGATACGTCAAAAGAGAGGCGCGTTCCCCGGAGCGCCGTGTCATGCTTGCGGTACAGAACCTGGATAACCAGGTCGGGCGCCTGTGTGTCCTCTCCAGGCTTCCCGGTCTTGCCGGGCATGCACACACGAGGACAGTGACGACTCCCTATTATAATCTTGTCAGGTTAGCACCGAGGCATAAATCACGCGCGTCCCAGGGAAGCGCCCAAAGGAGCCTAAGAGGACTCCTCTATTTTTGAAAGCAGGGCCTCGACGCGATTCTGCACGTCGGCCTGCTCTTTCTGCGATTGCAGCAAATCATCCGCCAGTCCAAGGGCTATGAAAGTCAGCAGAATGTCCTTGGTCTGCCCTCCGTGGAACCTCAGCTTCTGGTCTGCGAACCGTTCCTCTACCAGCCGCACAGCTTCCTGCACACGCCGCATATCTGCGCCGGGCTTGAAAGCTATGCTCAGCCCAAGAACGGTGAGGTTGATAGTATCCTGGTTCACAAAAACCTACTCGACGCTGTCGTGCTCCTGAATCCTGCGCAGCAAGGCGTCTATGCGATTCAGTGCCTCTGTACGCAGCTTTTCTTCGTTTTCAAGAGCTTCACGCAGCTTTTGGTTTTCCTTATCAAGCGCTTCATTTTCAGCTGCCACAGCTGCAGACTCCGCGCGGATAGTCGCGTTTTCCGCCTTAAGGCGGTCAAGCCGGGCCAAAAGCGCCTCAACCTGCGATTCTAGCTGCTCCAAAAGTTCCATGATTTGTAGATAACACCGCGGCATAACCTTGGCAAGAATGGATACGCGCAAGCGAAAAAATACCCGCGCCGACCAGTGCCAGCGCGGGCCATATGTATCGTAACCCCTTGCGACACCTGCCGCAAATCTTGCCTAGCTGTTTTTGCGCGGCATGTTTTTTTGCCTTTCGCGGGCAATGGCCAGCTCGCCATTTGGCACGTCGCGGGTAATCACCGACCCCGCGCCCACAAGGGCATCGTCTCCCACGGTCACAGGCGCAACCAGGGCGGTATTGCTGCCAATAAAAGCATAGCGGCCTATCCTGGTCTGAAACTTGTGTTTACCGTCGTAATTGCAGGTAATTGTGCCAGCGCCGATGTTTGTGCCCTCGCCTATTTCGGCATCGCCGAGGTAGGTAAGGTGATTGGCCTTGGCCCCCTTGCCGAGGTGGGTCTTTTTAAGCTCCACAAAGTTGCCCACATGCGACTGCTCTTCAAGCACCGCACCGGGCCGCAGGCGGGCATAGGGCCCCACCAGGGCTGCCGCGCCCACGCGGGCTTTTTCAATATGGGAAAAAGAGCGGATTTCGGCATTGTTGGAGATCACGCAGTCGCGCACAACGCAGTGCGAGGCAACGCTAGCGCCACTGCTGATGCTGGTGTGACCGTAAATTTCGCACGGGCCGGTCAGCTCCGCGCCGGGCTCAATCTGCGCCAGCGGCCCCACCCGCACGGAACCGGGCGCGTGCACGATAACGCCAGAAGCAAGCAGCCCATCAACAATGCGGGCACGCAGGGTTTCTTCCATACGCGAAAGCTCCACAGGCGAATTCACGCCCATGAGCGAATCATCACGACCGCACTGAATGCCCAGTACCTCGTATTTTTCCGCAACGGCAAGCCCAATGAGGTCAGTTATGTAATATTCGCCGCTCTTGTTGCTGTTGCTCAGGTGCGGCAAAAGGGTTTCCACCGCCGCAAGGCTGCAATAGTACATGCCCGCGTTAACCTCGTTGGAGGCAGGGCCGTAGAGCGAAGCGTCGTAATCCTTGGCTTCAACAATGGCTTTGACCTTGCCCTGCTGGCGCACGACGCGGCCATATGCGCCGGGATTGTCGAGCTCTATGGTTGCAAAGGCCAAATCGGCCCCGACAGCCTCGGCAAGAAAAGAACGAACCAGAGATTCTGAAAGCAGGGGGGCATCGCCGTTAACGACCAGAAGGTGCGTACAGCCAGCCTCTGTCAGCGCGGGCAGGGCCTGAATAAGAGCATGCCCGGTGCCAAGCTGCTGCTCTTGCAGCACAAAACGTGCATCCGGAAAGGCCGCCTGCACCATTTCGGCGCGGTGCCCGGCCACAACCCATATGTCTTCTGAAAAAACAGGGCGCAACGCTTCAATAACACAGGCAAGCATGGGCTCGCCCAGCAGGGTCTGCAGCACCTTGGGCCGGTCGGAATGCATGCGGGTTCCCTTGCCCGCAGCAAGAATCAAAGCCGCGTTCTTCGGCATGAATATCTCCTTCGATCGCCACATGTGGCGAAAAACTGTGCAGGCAGACCAATAGCCTCTTGCGGCCCAAACAGCAAGACCACGGGCAAAATACGGTGCGACGGGGTTACCCCTGTTCGGCGCGCAGCTGGGGCGGCATGCCCGAAATGCAAAGTTTGCCGTATGTGCTGCGCAGGCGGGCGTCGAGCCCTTCGGCAGAAATATCTGCCAGACGCGGAAACATGCGCTTGAGCACCATGACAGCCTTGGCTGCCGGAGGCGTGAGCTGCAGGCCCTGCCAATTGATGAGGCGCAGGCAGCGCCCCCCATAATAATATTGTATGTGACACAGGGGGGCAGAAACATCGCACTCAGCGTCGGCCCTGAAAAGCGGCGCCGCATTGAGTACGGCCCGCGTAAAAAAATCCTGCATGACAAGCATGCGCTCATGGTCGTGCTGACAAAGATAACCAGCCGAAACAAGGCTGCCTGCGGCGTGCGCAAGCCAACCCGCGCACTTTGCATGGTCGGGAAAGCGCGGCAAGCTGCGCAGCATGTCGGCGATCTTTTCCTGCATAAGTGAATCGTGCCCGTACATGCGCGAGCGGTTGACGGTCATGCTGTTGCCGTGTTTGCGGTACAACACAAGGCCATCGGGGTTCACGCCCACTTTGGCTCCCAGACCGTAGCAACGCAGCCAGTAGTCCTGATCTTCGCATGATTTGAGGGCTTCATCAAAAAAACCAGCACGGCGGACAAGGGCGGTACGCACCAGATAACAGTGCACAGGAGCGAGGTTGGCATTACAGGCGTGCACATCCCAGTGGCTGTTGACCAGCGACCACAGCCCCTCGATCTGCGTTACGGTGCTGCCCGAAAAATCAACGCAGCGGCAGATGACAATATCAAGCTCTGGCTGAGCGGCAAAAACCTGTAGCTGGCTTGCCAGCATGCCCTTTGCCTGCAGGTCGTCCGCATCGAGAAAGGCGACAAATTCGCCCTGCGCCGCGCGCAAGCCGGCATTTCTTGCTGCAGAAAGCCCCTGATTTTCCTGATATATATACCGGACATCATCGCCCATTCCACGAACGACCTCAGCGGTATCATCCGTTGAGCCGTCGTCTACAACAATAACCTCTACCTCAAGGCCAGACGCGCGCTGTGCCAGCACGCTTGCCACGGCCTGCGGCAAAAACGCGGCATAATTGTAGCTGGGGATGATGACCGATACCAGAATTTGCGCGGGCATGCTGCCTCCTGCTATGCCGAGGGGCAGAGGGCTGGCCCCCCTGCCCCGCCGGAACTATGGAATATTTCAACCGGCCCGCTCGGGCATGTCTGGAATCGGTACGCGACCTCAGTTTTTCCACACAAAAGTAAAGACCTGCTCCACATCGGGGTGCAGGGTGTGGTGCACCGGGCAACTTTGGGTGCAGCGCTCAATACTCGCCTTGTCCTTTGCGGAATATTCCCGGTCGGGCATGGTGAAGGTTACTTCGATCTTGCCAATGCGGCGTGGGTCGGCGCTCATGGTTTTGGTAATTTCCATTTCCGTGCCGGTCACGTCCACACCATGATTTTTGGCATAAATGCCAATAATGGTCATGGCGCAGGCGCCAAGGGCGGTGGCGCAGAGGTCGGTAGGCGAAAAAGCTTCGCCCTTGCCCTGGTTGTCGGTGGGGGCATCGGTAATGATTTTTGTGCCACTCTGGTTGTGGACGCACTCCACACGCAGATCGCCAAGATATTTTGCGCTCACGGTAGCCATGCAAACTCCTGCTGTTGTGCCGTGCTTACGGCATTCATGAAGCTTTAGCCAAAAACATTATGCTCGCGCAGCGTGTTGCAGGCAATAGCCAGCAGGGTCAGCCCGCCCAAAAGTTCTGCCCAGCCGTTAACAGCGCACAGGTTGGCCAGGGCCTTGCCCAAAAAGACACCAGCAGCGGTTATGAACGCGCAGACCACTCCGATCACGAGCGAGGGCCCCCACACCTGGGTTCCCAGAATGGCAAATGAAAGGCCAACAGCCAGGGCATCAATGCTTGTGGCAACGCTCAGCACAAGCAGGTTGCGGCCAGCGGTGGGATCCACAGAGGGACGCGGACAGCATGCACGAGCCCGCAGGGCGGAAACGCCTGAAAGTACCATCTTGCCGCCAATCCAGCCCAGCAGGCCAAAGGCAATCCAGTGATCCCAGTCTTCAATATAAGAGCGCACAGTTACGCCCAGATACCAGCCGACAACCGGCATGGCGAACTGAAAAAATCCGAATGCCGCCGAAATTCTGAAATAATGGCGGGGAAGCGGGGCGCGCAACGCGCAGCCAGATGCCAGGGCAACAGCAAAGGCATCCATTGAAAGGGCGACAGCCAGCAACAGCACTGCATAAAACGACATAAAAACCTCATGGGGCGGCGCAAACGGGCCGCCAGCAACGATTACAGAATGGCCGGACTATAGGCCAAGGGCGCCACAGCCGCAAGCTGGCTCTTGCACTTGCGGCTGCAACGCCCACAGGATACAAGACTGGTCATGCAAACTATTCCTTCTTGGCTTTTCTGCTGGCAATGGATTGCCGCTGTTCTTACTCTGGGCGCAAGCGCCGCCTCGGCCATGCCCGTAATTATTGCTCTTACCCTGGCAACCGGCAGGCGCGGCAATGCCCGGCTCAGTGCCATTGGCGCTCACACGCTGGCGCGCTACGCCGCTGGCCTGGCATTTCTCGGCCCCCTGCTTGCCGTGGGCGGCGTGCTCGCTCTGCTGGCGGGCGTGCGCGGTTCGCAGCATATGCTCGATGGCATCTCGCCATGGATGCCCGCCATGCTGCCCTACTCCACATCTGTAATCGCCTGGCTTGCGGGCATCACCTGCCTTCTGGGATATCTTGTGGCCGACAAGACCACCACCTCGCAGCCCAGAGCAGAAAAGGACTACTGGCAACCCGGCCAGATCGGCGTGCGCGTAGGCCTGGCCCTGCTGGCCGCACTGTGCTTTTTTATGGCGCAGGTTTTGCCCAACTGGCCGTTTTCTGGCCTGCCTCAGGGGCTGACCATGGCCGATGTGGCGCTGACGGTACTCTCCAGCACATTGCACGAATATTTTACCGCGCTTGCACCGGCGGGCAGTGTGGCGCTTCTGGTGCTTTCATTAAAAACAGCCTCTGGCTCAGCCTCCCTTGCGCCTGACGATGAGCAGCGCGCGGCCCGTTGGTGCGCCCTGTGGGCAATGGTTGGCTTTATTCCCCGCTGCATCGACCGATGGGGCCTTGTGATCGGCATTTCCCTGCGGTCTGGCCCCCTGCCGCAAGGCGTTGCAGAACAGGCCTTGGGCCTTGTGCCCACAACTCTTGCCATTGCCTGCTGGGTTGCCCTGTTTGCTCTGCGTGCCCCTCGCAAGCTTTACTGGCTCAACACGCTCGGTTTATCGTTGCTGGTGCTGGGCGCCAGTTATCCCTTTATTGTGATGCTTGGCCGCTGAGGCTTGCCCGCCCGCAAAGCCGGGCGTATACGAAGGCCTCACGCGGGCTTTTTTTCCGCTACCAGGAGGAACCCATGCGGAGATTGACGGTTATAACTCTTCTTGTACTTTGTCTGGCGGTCAGCGCTCAAGCCGAAACGCGCTCTTTTACCCTTTTTAGTGCCGATCTGCCGCAAGGCTGGGACGGCGAGGAAAACATGGGCTTCAAGTCGGGCAACCCCGACGAATGCATGCTCGTTCTGGGCCTGTCCAACGCCAAGAAAGATGGGTACGATGCCCTCATCAGCATTTTTGTGCTGCCCAACGACCAGAAAGACGACAGCGCCGCTGTGGCCAACAAGCTTGCGCCGCTTCAGGCAAACTCCTCTACGCCGCGGCCGCAGGGCCCGTTCTGGACATTCAATGGTGAAGTGCGCAGCCAGATATTTCCTGCGCCCGGCGTGACCAAGGTCAGCACCACTCCTGACAGAGTCTTTATCGCCATTTTGCAAGATCCTGATCACCGCGGGGCGGAAGCTGTTTTTGCCAGCCTCAAAGGGCTTAAGCCCGAAGCCGCCAAGCTGCTGGGCCAGTAAGCTACAAACCTTCCCGTGCAGCAGCCAGACAGCGGCTGCAAAAAAACGGCTGCTCCTTGCGGGGCAGCCGTTTTTTACATGCTGTTACTGTGGCCTGCCCTGCGGCAGACCGAAGTTTAAGCGCCTATTCGTGCCAGCCAAGAAACATCCTGTAGGCATCGTTGTTGGATTCTTCCACATGCGGGTAGCCCATGGCCTCAACACGCTTGAGAAAGTCCTCGAAGGCGGCCTTTTTTTCTTCCGGTGCTTCAAATCCCACCAGCACGCGGCCAAAGTCCGCACCATGGTAACGGTACTGGAATAGAGTGATGCTGAAATCCACCCGCATGGCATCCATAAAATCAAGCAGCGCGCCGGGGCGTTCAGGGAAGGTAAAGCGCAGCAGGCGCTCATGCAGAATCTGGGGAGCGTTGCCGCCCACCAGATGGCGCACGTGCACCTTGGCCAACTCGTTATCCGTCAGATCAATAGCCTCAAAACCCTTGCCGCGCAGCTCTTTGAGCACCTGAGCCACATCATCGCGCCCGTTGATCTTGATACCCACCAGAACCCTGGCCTTGACCGGGTCGGAATAACGCGTGCACAGCTCGGTAATGTTGCGACTGCCAAACGAGGCGCACAACTGGCGGAAGCTGCCCACGGTTTCGGGAATGGTCACGGCTAGCAGGGCCTCTCGCTGGGCGCCGATTTCGGCTCGGTCAACCACGTGGCTCAAGCGGTCAAAGTTCATGTTTGCGCCGCTCACAATGGCCACAAGGGTGGCGTCCTGCAGACCACCCGCCTTGGCGTAGGCCCGCAGACCAGCCAGCGAAAGCGCGCCGGCAGGTTCGGCCACCACCCGGGTGTCTTCAAAAATATCCTTGATGGCGCCGCAGATAGCGTCCGTCTCTACCGTGATGATGTCATCGAGCAAGTCACGGCACAGAACAAAAGTTTCCTCGCCCACAAGCTTTACGGCCACACCGTCGGCAAACAGGCCCACGTCGTGCATTTCCACGCGCTGACCAGCCATCACGGAACGCCGCATGGCGTCGGAATCCACGGGTTCCACACCAATAACGCGAATCTCGGGACGCAGGTTCTTGATATATGCGGCAACGCCCGCTGCCATGCCGCCGCCGCCAATGGGCACAAACACGGCGTGGATGTCACCGGGGTGCTGGCGCAAAATTTCCATGGCAATAGTGCCCTGCCCTGCGATGACGTCTGGGTCATCAAAGGGGGGGATGTACACGCAGCCGGTTTCCTGAATCAGGTCAAGGGTATGCTGCCAGGCATCACTGAACGATTCGCCCGAAAGCACCACCTGGCCGCCCAGCCTTTTTACCGCCTCAACCTTGATGGCGGGCGTGGTCACGGGCATGACGATGGTAGCCTCACACCCCAGCTTGCGCGCACCCAGGGCCACGCCCTGAGCATGATTGCCAGCCGAGGCGGTAATAATGCCCCTACGCAGTTCTTCCTTGGACAGGTGCGCCATCTTGTTGTAAGCGCCACGAATCTTGAAAGAAAAAACAGGCTGCAGGTCTTCGCGCTTGAGATAAATATTGTTGCCAGTGCGGCGCGAAAGACTTACCGCCTCGTCCAGTGGGGTTTCAACCGCCACGTCGTACACGCGGCTTAAAAGGATACGGTTCAGATATTCGCTGTGCTTGTCCATGAGAATGTCCTTGCGAGGCTTCGCGCATGGCCGCCCTTGCGGTCTAAAAACGCATTTTTGTAAGGCCCATCTTTATATACCCGCAATAAATGCTTCTCAAGTGCTTACTTTTCAAAAATCCCTGTGCGGCACAGGCAAAAATGCTTTGGCTGTTGGGTGCATACAACGCAAAACCACACTGGGGCAGGCCTGTTGCCGTATCTGTACAGCTAACCCCGGTTGCGCTATGCTTTGTCGATGACCGAACTGACTTCCGAGTTTTCCGCATCCGAAACACATGGGCTGACCGAATACACGCCGCACATATCAGTGCGCGCGGCAGGTCGCATATGGCGGCTGTCCAGAGCAGCCGACCTGGAACAGCTGTGGGATGCCATGACCGCCGCGCCCGACAATTTTGAAGACGAACGCCTGCCCTACTGGACAGAACTGTGGCCTTCAAGCGTGGCGCTGGCAGGCTGGCTGTCGCAGCAGCAGCAAGCCATATCGGGGCAGGCCTGCCTTGATCTCGGTTGCGGGCTGGGGCTTACCGCCATGGTGGGCCAGTGGCTTGGCGCCCAGGTGACAGCCATGGATTACGAGGAAGACGCCCTGCATTTTGCCTACCGCAACGCAGGGCTCAACAACGTGTCGCAGCCGCTCTGGACAGTGATGGACTGGCGGCGTCCAGCCGTGCGGGCGCAGAGCATGCACCGCATCTGGGGCGGCGATATAATGTACGAAAAACGCTTTGTGGCCCCGGTGCTGCGTTTTCTCGACCATGCCCTGGCCTCCGATGGCGCGGCATGGGTGGCGGAACCTGGCCGCTCGGTATACGATGCCTTTTTGCACGCGCTGCAAAGCGGCGGCTGGCAAGGCCGCCGGGTATACACCGAAACGGTCGAGCCCCTTTACGCCCAGCCCGTGCCAGTTACAGTTCATGTTTGGGAAATCTGCCGCCGGGCCTGACGGACGGTATTCTTCAACTACAGCACTGAGCCCCACCGGGGCAAAACGGAAAATACCATGGGAAACCTGGCACGCTTTGGTGTTTCACTGGATGAGGACCTGCTGGAACCGTTTGACGAACTGTGCAAACGCAAAAGCTACCCCAACCGTTCCGAAGCCATCCGCGACCTTATCCGCAAGGCGCTGGTGGAAGAACGCTGGAGCAACGACCCCTCGGGGGCGGGCACGCTCACCTTGGTGTACGACCACCACAAAAACGACCTGGCCCGCCGCCTCATGGCCATTCAGCACGATGACCACGACCTTATCGTCACCACGCTGCATGTGCACCTTGACCACCACAACTGCCTTGAGGTTCTGGTTCTCAAGGGCGAGCCCGCGCGCCTGCGCGCCCTCGCCGACAAACTGATCTCATGCCGAGGCGTAAAGCACGGCACATTTACCGCCACCACCACAGGACAGGATTTGGCATAATGGAAGACGTACAGAGCCACGCCCCGCAGGTTGCCCTGAATATCGACCGCGTGGGTGTTCGCGATCTCAAGCTGCCCCTGCTGGTGCGCGATCGCTGCCAGGGCAAGCAACAGACCGTGGCTACCGTAGACCTGGGGGTGGACTTGCCTTCCTCCTTCAAGGGCACGCATATGAGCCGCTTTGTTGAGGCTCTTGAGCAATGGAGTGATGAAATCAGCTACCAGTCGGTGCGACGGCTGCTGCTCAATATCAAGGAGCGGCTTGGCGCACGGCGTGCGTATGCCCGTTTTTGCTTTCCCTACTTTATTGTAAAAAACGCCCCCGCATCGGGAAGCCCCGCCACGGTTGCCTACGAATGCCGTCTGACCGGCGAGCTGGACGACAAGGGCCAGTCGTTTATGCTTGAAACAGATGTGCCGGTGATGACTGTTTGCCCCTGCTCAAAGGCCATCAGCAAAGAAGGGGCGCACAGCCAGCGCGCCATGGTGCGCATGCGCCTGCGTATGCGTACTTTTTCGTGGCTTGAAGACTTTATTGATATTGCCGAAGAGTCCGGCTCATCTGCCGTCTACACCCTGCTGAAGCGCGAAGACGAAAAATTTGTAACCGAAACCGCATTTGCCCACCCCACCTTTGTGGAAGACGTGGTGCGCAATGTGGCCCAGCGCCTGACGGCGCACGGTCAGGTTGAATGGTTTAGTGTTGAAGTAGAGAGCATGGAATCAATACATAACCACAATGCCTTTGCCCGCATAGAACGCGACCTTTCTGCTCGCGTAACAGCCTAACCATCCGTATTTTCCTCACAAATACAAGCTGCGCTCACCCAAATAACATTTACGTTTTTGGGTGTTGCGCCGCATGTGCCCGCCAACCAAGGCAAAAAAAGTTTTTTGCATTCGGGTAATACTTATGCTAGTAATGCCGTAAGGTGTGAATGATGAGTAGCAGCAACAGCCTACAAATCGGCGCGTCAGCCCTGAATGCCTTTTCGTGGGGCACGGCTGTAACGGCGCATAATGTAGCCAACGTTAGCACGGCTGGTTTTGAGCCGCGTCGCGCTGTTTACTCCAACAACTCCAACAATCAGGGCGTCAGTTTTGACGCCGTACTCAAGGATGCTGGCTCTGCCGCTGTCCAGAACCCCGACTGGGCTGCCGCAAAGGCAGTCTATGATGTCACTTCAGGCCTTCCTCTTGAAGCATCCGCCCCCAGCGGAACGGATCTTTCGCGAGAATTCACCACGATGATCTCTACCCAGCACGCCTATGAGGCTAACGCCCAGGTTGTTCGCACCAGTGATTCCATGCTGGGTACAATTTTAGACATCAAGGCCTGACCAACTACAGACAAGCGGGATTATTCCCGTTTTTTTTGCGTGACCCGCCGTGGCCTTTGCTGCGGCGCAACCCACACGGAGTGCCGATGGGTAAATATCTGAAACTGTGTGTGCTGGCTCTTGTTTGTTCCATGGCATTTGGCTGCGCATCTAAAGGCGGCTATCAGAATGACCCATACAGCACACAGGCAGAACAGCGCTTTCGCCGATCTTACGAAGCAGCCTTTGATAATAACGAGCAGCAGGGCAACCAGCAGCTTTTGCGCAAGGCCAGGTCGGCAATCGGCACCCCATATGTGCCGGGAGGCATGTCTCCCGGCGGGTTTGACTGCTCCGGCTTTGTGTGCTGGGCTTACAAAAGCGTTGGCGTAAATCTGCCCCGCACAGCCCGCGAGCAGTCTGTAGTAGGCAAACGCATCAATAATGTTGAAGACATGCAGGTTGGCGACATCGTTGCCTTCCGGCATCCCCGCCGGGGTTATCACACCGGCATCTATGTGGGCGATGGCAAATTCATCCACAGCCCGCACCGCCGCACCACCGTGCGCATCAATTCTCTGGACGATCCCTATTTTAAAGGCACGTTTCTTGGAGCCCGCCGCATAAAAACGGACGGCTCGGAAAATCTTGTTGCCGAAGCGGAAAGCCGTCTCAACGACTACGCCGAGGAAAAGGCCGTGCGCGATATATATCGCAGCCACAAGCCTACCCGCAGCATGGCCGCCAACGACGACCACAGCAAAAAGAACAGCAAGGATAAAGACAAGGATCGTTCCAAGGACAAAGACAAGGACCGCTCCAAATCTCGCGACAAATTTGTAGAAGTGGCCAGCCTGGACAAGAAGAACAGCTCCACCCGCAAGATTGAAGTGGAAAAGGCCGACAAGTCGGACAAATCCTCTGCCAAGTCTTCTTCCAAATCTGCCACCAAGGAAGACAAGTCGGACAAAAAGAGCAATTCCAGCTCCTCCAAGTCCGGAACTTCCAAGCAGGAAGCCGCCAAGTCGGAGCACAAGAGCGAGAACCGCAAGTCTGAATCGGCCAAGTCTGACACGCGCAAGAGCGAAAGCCACAAGTCGGAAGCTGCCAAGGGCGACAGCAAGTCCGGGTCTTCCAAGTCCAGCGCGTCCAAGAGCGAACCTTCCAAGGGAGAATCGGCCAAAAAGGAAAAGTCTGATTCCGACAAGGTCGCTTCCAAGTCTGACAGCAGCAAAACCAAAAAAGCTCCCGAGAAAAAGCGGGATAACAATTCGTAGGATCTGCAATGCTTCCCAATATTTCACCCGCAGAGGCACAAAAGATGCTGCGGGACAACAAGGCGCGCCTTGTTGACGTGCGCGAAGCAGACGAGCTTGCCGCCGTGCGCATTGCTGGCGCAGAAGCTGCTCCGCTTTCAGTTATTTCGTGGATGAACCTTGCCCCCGCCACAGCGGAGCTTCCCATTATCTTTACCTGCAATTCCGGCAACCGCACCACCAAGAACAGCGACCTGCTGCATAAGCTGGCCTCTGGCCCAGCATGGCAGATGGAAGGTGGCGTTAGCGCCTGGGCCAAACAGGGCTTGCCTGTGGAAAACACACAGCAGCCGCTACCCATCTTTCGCCAGATCCAGATCGGCGCTGGCAGCCTGGTACTTGCTGGCCTGCTGGGCTCCCTTGCATGGCCCTCCATGATCTGGCTCTCGGCCTTCGTGGGTGCAGGGCTGATATTTGCAGGCGTAACGGGTTTTTGCGGCTTGGGGCTGCTGCTGGCAGCCATGCCCTGGAATAAAAAATAGAGATATGAACGCCGCGTTGGCTCTTCGCGGCAGGTTGGCTCCCAGCCCTACCGGTTACGCGCACCTCGGCAATGCCTGGGCTTTTTTGCTGGCCTGGCTGGCGGCCCGCAGTGCAGCCGGGCAGGTTGTGCTGCGCATTGAGGACATCGATCCGCAAAGGTCACGGCCAGAATACACGGCGGCCCTCATTGAAGACCTCACGTGGCTTGGCCTGGACTGGGACTTAGGCCCGGACAAGCCGGAGGATGCGGCCAGCGACGCCATGGGGCCCTTTGAGCAAAGCCGTAGGGGCGATCATTACGCGGCGGCCATTGCGCAGCTTGAGCGCGCGGGCCTGACCTATCCTTGTTTTTGCACCCGCAAGGAACTGCGCAGCCTGGCTGGCGCGCCACACGTGGATGACGCCGGTGCACCCTACCCCGGAACCTGTCGTAACCTTACCCCCACCCAGCGGGAGGCACAGCTTGTAGCTGGCCGCCGCCCGTGCCTGCGACTGAGCTGCCCCGACGGGTTGATAAATTTCACAGATATGGTGCTTGGGCCGCAATCGTACACGCTGGCAGACTGCGGGGGCGACTTTGCCCTGCGCCGCTCTGACGGTGTGGTAGCCTATCAATTGGCTGTGGCGGTTGACGATGCCCTCATGGGGATAAACCAGGTTGTACGCGGGCGTGACATTCTCATTTCCACGCCCCGACAGATTGCTCTTCTAAGACTCCTGGGCTATGGTGCTCCCGCTTATGCGCATGTGCCCCTGTTGCTGGATGCCGAAGGGCAGCGGCTTGCCAAAAGGCATCAGAGCCTCGCGCTGCGCTCCCTGCGCCAGATGGGCGCAGACCCCCGCCGCATAACTGGCCTCTTGGGATCATTGGCAGGATGCAATCCTGGCGGCAGGGCTGCCAGCCCAGCAGAACTTTTGCCGCACTTTTCGCTTCTGCGTCTTCCCGCTGAAGACATTCGCATTGAAGACGAAGCACTGCGCGCACTTGTGGCCTGATGGCCATTTGATACAAACACCGCTCATGCAGACAGAGGATGTTTATGACCATGCAAGATCTGGATCAAAGCTTTCTGGACAGGATTTTTCCATCTAGCCGCGCAGACGATTTTTTTGACGCGCTTTTCGGCGGCGCTGAAGAAGGCGCTTACGACATCGGGCTTGTGTGCCGTGGCGTCGAGCCGCAAAAGGTCAAGCTGGCCTTTGAACTGCGCCAGCGCCCAGGCAAATGTCTGGCCTGCAACCTTACCTACGGCCTGCCCCAGGTTTTTCAGCGCCACCCCATTCTCAATGTGGGGGGCGTTGCCCGTGATGTGGCAGCCCAGCTCGGCTGGCCCGCAGAAGCCACCAAATGGAAGCTCGGCCATACCGAAGAGGTCAACCGCGAGCTGCACGTCATTCCCCTTGTGGTTGAATGCGTTTAGCTCCATCTGATTCTATTCGCTTGACAACCGCCTGTTTTTCAGGCAATTGATCTCGGTTGCCAGCTTAGCTCAGTTGGTAGAGCAGCTGATTCGTAATAGACCAGCTTGTCAACTGGCTAAAAGTAGAAAGTCACAGTAAAAGTGACGAAAAAAGTTTTACAAAACAGGTATTTGCCAGCTTAGCTCACTTGGTAGAGCAGCTGATTCGTAATCAGCAGGTAGCGAGTTCAATTCTCGCAGCTGGCTCCATAAATTACAGGGGTTTAGGTGCAAAAAAGGCACTTAAACCCCTGTTTTGCGTCCAAAGGGCTTTTCTAGCCTATTTAGAGCATGACAGCGGAATCGCTTTTCGAGCGTATTTAGAGCATGTCCGGGTTTTCTCCCCGTACGGGGTGGAAATATGACCGGCAACCGTTGCGGGCATGACCCAAAGCACCCCAGGCTTTCCCCAGCCAAACCTATCCGAAAAGGCAAAGGCGGTTTGCCGCGTATCCTGTCACTGGCCGCAGAGAGGGCCAAGGCGTGGTACTACCATCCTAAGAAGTGCAAGCTGCTCCAATCCCACCCACACCGAAAAACACGCTCAGAACGGCGTGAGGCGTGTCAGATTGTCATTGAGACTATCTTGTCCCACCTTGACCTTGCTTCGCTCTGCGTGGGCACGCCTACGCTTGAAAATGGCTTCATTGACATTGATATGCGAACCATCGTCCGGGATTCTGGTATGGGCCAGCGCCGATGTGAACGGGCTATTGCCCTGCTGAAAGAAGCGGATTTTATGAAGGTGCAGCAACCCCGCGTTGTTAATGACCAAGGTGACTATGTGGGCCTCCGGGCAATCCGAGTTGTGACCACGCTCTTTTTTGAATTTCTGAACCTTGGGCCGATGCTCCAGAGAGAACGTGCCAGAGCCACAGAGAGGCTCCAACGCCGGGCCAGAAAAGCCCAACGCAAACTGACCGACTTCATGCGCCGAGGGACCAAAGGACTTCGCATTTCATTTGGATGGAAGTCCCGCCCTTCGCAAGCCGATATGGAAAAGCACCAGGAAGAAACCCATCGCTGGAACATAGCGTGCGCCAAATATATGATCGCTGGCCTTGCCCCAGACGAATGCCGACGACGAACAAATGTGGAACTCGGATTGCCAACCGACTACAGCCCCAGCAGATACGAATAGCAGAGCTTGTGCGTCTTGGCGCATGTGATTTTTCTGTTTTTTGGGCCTTTCTTGGCCTTGACGACCCCACCCAAATCAAATTTGCCGACCCTAATTTACCATAAAGGGAATCTGTCCACCAGCTATGCCTACGCCACAAAAAATAAGTGTCGCATAGTTGGCCTATAGGTGCCGCGCATAAAGACTAAGAGACAAAAAATTTAAAAAAAAAGCTGGAGCTCTGATTACGTGAACAGTTTAATCCTTTCAGCACCCTTATTTGTGGCAAATCAGCCACAATTAAAATGGACGGCTAAAGGGCACACACCTTCGGCATAGTTAATAATAAGGAGGAAAATCATTTCTCAGCAAAAAACCCACTAACACGCTGCGATCATGTGATAAACAATTAAAATAAAATATATCAGCAAGTTAAAATGCGGAATGGAAGCTTTCTGGGGAGAGTACGTAAAGCACGAAAGCACACGAGAACATAAAGGACAGAGAGCATGACATTTCGCGTTCATCTATCAAATATTTTTAAGTAAAATATTACACAATCAAACAACTCGCTATGCTGAGTTGTTGAAAAACAACCATCACAGCATTAAGTTTGTCTAGCACAGCCCTTAAGGAAAGATGGAGTAGAAATAACTAATTATTTGTAATATAAGTAATTTTCTGAAATAAGAGAATCAGCAGCAGGAGGTTGCAATGCCGATTTATTCAGATACCTACACAAAGCCAGAGCAGAAAATCGTCGCAAAATTCGAACAGGTCTGGCCGGGTTTTAACCAGGGAGACTTTTGGGATCGATTGAAGTGTGGCGGGTATATGACATTACCCAAAACTATGCCCCTGATTTGCGTCTATATGGACTGCCTCGAAAAGGGAGGGCCGCTATCCCCGACTTATTTGTCCTTATGGGCTAACACGTTCGACCTGCCTTGCGTTGAGGTGAGGGATGAGGAACTGATGGCGATGGAATCCGGGTTCAGTGGACAACGCCCCGTAGACACATGGAAGAAGCGGATGCGGTCGCTAGAAAATTGGAGATTCATCAAGTCGCAGAGCGGCCCGCGCGACTTTCAGTTCGTTCTTCTCACGAATCCCCATTTAGTGATCAAAGCTATCCATAATGATGCGTCGGCCAGCTACGATAAAGAGCGGAGGGACGCCATTTTTCGCATTTTAACAATGAAGGACATAGACATCAAAGGCGGCGGCTTCCTGACGTTAGCCGAAATTAGGAAGCGCGAAGCGGAAGTTCAAAGCAGGAGAGCCAGAAGAATACCGTAAGGAGGGTTCATATGACCCTGCACTTCACATTGAGCATAGGAACTGACGAGCTTTACAGCGCTTGCTGGGTTGCAATGCTCATAGCACGCGGCATGGCGTTACGTATCAGAAGCTAATGCTTCCCACGGGTCTCCGTAGAAAGCATTAACCTACAGAATTACTTGGCTTGGCTGCTCTCCTGCAAACTATTCTGGACAGCTTGAGCCAAGTGGCGGCAAGAGTTGCACCTCTTGCCGCTCTTTTATATACTAAAGAGAAGTACAGCTCAACTGGCTCAGTCAGTGGAAAGACGATTCCCCACTACGGGCCACATTACATGCCTCGCTTTTCAACATCCAAAGCTCTGAGCCCGTCATAACTAAATCCGACGATGCACGTTATTTTTTCGCCAAAAGATTGTCCGACTCGTAGTTCTGTACGCGCGGGTACAAAAAAAGCATTAAATTGTGGGATAGCGTCCAGGGTTAGATAGGCACTTTGTAGAGATGCTATTTCCTCAGACACCTTCCCATCTACACGCATCCCCTTGTCCTTGCTCATTGAGATCGGAAACAATGCATTCCCGGTATAAAACAGTTTTGATGTTGTATTTTTACTATTATTTTTTGATAACGACTTACAAATATTTCTATATTTTATTGCATTTTCGACATCTGATGGCGCATTGCTGGACAAACTTCTGCAAAAATATAGTACGTACAAGATATAGTTGGCTGTTAGATTACGCTCCATTTCTGACAGGGATTCAGTCAAACCAACGATTGTCCCCCAATCAAAAGTGCCCAAGTGCAGATGAGCAGTAAAACATTTCCACAATATTCCCTCGGCGAAAGAATCGGTCAAAAGAATATCCGTGCAGTAATCGATAATGTTTAATAACTGATCATGCCCTAGGCGAGAAAGATCTTCCTTGCTGGCCATATTTACTGATGCCAAGTATGCATATTTATAAGTATTATCATTAGGATGGGTGGTTATTATTTCAAGTAACTCACTCTGAGAAAAATTTAATTGCAATAGTTTAGTTTTTCCATTCGCATAGTATTGACTTCCTCTTATGTCCTCATAACGCGACTCTGTTTCAATATCATATTTATTTGCAATGCGTATTAATTCATTACACCACTGCGATTCAGGAGTTCTATTAATAAGGAAAACTTTCTTAAAATCATCTTTTCGTGATATATTTTGCATCTTAGTTGCTATATAAGTTGTCATCTCCATAATAGAAGAGTACGGATAACTTAGTAAATATGTATTTGTCTCAGATGACGGATGCCTTTCAATAATATCAATAGCCATTTCAAAATCATTTAACGCAAGCTTGGTGAGTTGTGAGCATTCATCATAAAGGTCAGAACATGTAATGTATCCCTTAGCTATGCGATATTTTATATTTCTAAAGTATATTGTACCCCTCACATGATAATGAGATGAGTTGTTTGGCTCCAGCTCAATGGCCTTATCAATGAGCGTCTTAGCCAGCTCAAGGTCGTGCGCTCTACTATCGGAGATAAGACGCCCATAATGCTGAAAAAATTGAGCGTTTTTTGGCATAAGCTGTGTAAGTTTTTTAAAAACACACTCTTGTAAATTAACATTTTCTATATCCATGATAATCTGAGAAAATTTTTGAGTCTCATTTTCCACTTCACGCTTAATAAACATACTCACAAAAAGAGCTTCCAAAGCGTCTGATGTTTCATTTCTTCCCTCGAACCCTCTTAAGTCGCCAATGAAATCTTCACATAATTGTTTCAAAGCAGAAGGTTGACCTAAGAATTGCTTGGACAAAATGTTTTTTGCAATCAGGGGATGGCACACTCTATAATTTAAATTGTTTTGAAAAATAAGGGCACCAAATCGTTCTGTGAAATACCGCTGTAAGGCCATTGGAGTTGAATATGTGTGCCCATTGTTCAGTATCTTAGTCAGATATGCATAATGCAGACCATGTTCTGTAAGGTAGTAAGTTATGAGTGCAATGTAATGAAGTGCCTTTTTTAGCTTTTCGTCGTCGTCAATCCTCTCAAAAATCCTGTCTATATAAGAATTAACACTCGTAAAATCTTTTTCAAAAGTATACATCCCGTAAAAAAATGGAAGACGAAACCTCGTCATGCTAGCTTTGGTTGTCAGATCATCTAAGTTTTGCCGCCGTTTCTGCACTTCAGACGGTGAG
The DNA here is from genome assembly GCF_009712225.1 of Desulfovibrio sp. Classification (NCBI taxonomy): domain Bacteria; kingdom Pseudomonadati; phylum Thermodesulfobacteriota; class Desulfovibrionia; order Desulfovibrionales; family Desulfovibrionaceae; genus Desulfovibrio; species Desulfovibrio sp. The sequence continues at coordinate 21,124 of NZ_WASP01000003.1, forward strand.
TAGCCCTTTTCGTCCATTTTTTGGATATACCAACTTTTGAACGTCATAGACTCTTCTCCTGCCAGCGGGCCAAGGACTTTTCTGCTTCCACAGTCTGGCGTGCTCACGACCCGAGCAAAGGATAATGTGGCTTCTTTCTCTTCCTCATATGTTCTGTAGGGGTGCATAATAATTCCCCTGAGGCGCAGACTCTTGAGCCTTGAGAGCAGCAAGTTGACATCATTTTGGGAGAAGTCGAAATCCGCCAATATTATCAGCGGTTTTCCGGACTTCGAAGATAGCCTTCTAAGACATTCATCAGTACCACTGGTAATTTTGGTGACTATGAGGGTAGGAAAATGTGCTCGCAATTCCCAACAAATAGCACGACATGTCACGGTGGCTCCCGATCCAGGAGCGTGCCCAATGCGAAAGATAGCCTGGGTGGATTTGTCTGCTAGGTCAACAATGTCCTTTCTATATTCTTCAACTGCTTTTCTTGGGACATAAAGCTTTTCGCTAATTGCGGCCCAACTGATAGGTTGGCCACAAAAAAAACTATCTTTTTTGGATTCTTCAATATTTTCCTCAAGTAGAAGCGCGTCACATACTAAAGTCATATGCTCACTAATGAAGATGTCATCTTCATCGTCAAGCGGAACTCCCAACCGGTTCTCAGCATGAGGGATAATTTTTTTCTTGCTCACCGGTTTACTGAAATGTTCAAGGCAATATTCTGCTAACTCCTCACTGCCAAGTGCAAACTTTTGGACATCAATGTCGGGGTAGTCTTCCTTGACGAATTCTTTTTCGGCATAGTTGTGTTTATCTAACAGCGCAACTCTCCCCATTTTTTGTTGGCTGAACCATTCCAGAAGTCTTTCAAGATACTTTGTTTCTTTTCTAAAACTGTTCCTGTCAATAATTACGAGTATTTCATCTGGGCTTAGAGCTGTAACAGCGATTTCCAGTATGTTATCAAGAAATCTGCTATACTTGGTTCGCCACTCTGGAAAACATTTTACTATGGTTTCTGGCAATATTTCAGTGCCTGAAGCATAAATCCACCACATTTTACTATTTTTAATATATTCTTTGTTTTCATCTTGGCCTAAAATAATACTGCGGAGTAGTCCTTTTTTACCAAGCTCTTCGCGGAGCGAGTTGTTTTCATCATTGGTATGAAACGATATAACGCCAGACCATTGAATGCGGGCCAAGGCCTCACTAACAGATTCTCCGTATGTGCTATCTGCCCCGCATACAAAGACGTAGCGCATGTCATTGCAAAAATAACTACTATATTCAGCCAGTCGTTGCGCTTCATCTCGCATTTGTTCGTCAGTCATACCCTTATGCCACATTGCGGGTTCGATGTTCTTCCATTCGGTATGGTTTGTCTTATCCAGTAGCACTTTCATGAAAACTGAGGCATATATGAAACTTTTTATCCTCATGTCGTCACTAACATCGCGTTTCCCCGCGTAATTAAGCCCTGCCATCACGCGAGCGACTAATCGCGCATTATTTAAGCAATCTTTGTAACTAAAAGAAGAGCGACAGATAGAGTCGACCCAATTTCTTTCCTCCTCTTCGATGGCTTTGACAAGTGACTGACCTTTAAAATCTTGTTCATCCCACTGGCATTCAGATAATAGGATAATGTCATTAATCCAATCGAATAGGGACTCCTTTTCCAGGTTAGTCAACAGCGCGCTTAATTCAAAATAAGCAATATCAAAAAACACGTACCCATCCACCCTACTTGTGGCAAAATCAATCAGTGTACAGGTGGAGTCATATTTTGAAACAAACACGTTGTCTCCATGCATATCTCCGTGCATCGGACAAATAATACTTTCGAATTGTGTCAAGTTCCACAGTGCGTTATCCACTGCGTAAGCATAGGCGTTGGGTAATTTTATACCACAGACAGACAAACATGCGTGGCCGAGTGGATTTTTTCCAAAATGTGTTTTCAAATATTCTGCAAGGTTTCTTTCTTCATTTAGCTTATTTTTGAGGATGCGCTTGAAGAGGACAGACGGAGACTCTTGTTTTCCATTTATTGATGACTTGTTAAAGATCTTATTTAATAACTCTTGGATAATATTGCGAACTGCTTTATTTTTTTTGCTATTTTCTTCGAGTTTATAGAAGCAGACGAAGTCATTATAGCTCCCGCCTGCTAGTTCAAACAAAAGAACATAGTATTCACCAACAACCTTTTTTTCGATGCACTCTGCATTGGTGAAAGGGAATTCGTTTTTGAGGTTATTATACTCATTGGGATTGCTATCTATTTTTAAATAAAAATATCCCTTGTGGTTGGAGTCGCCCTTCAGATGTACTTTGTAGACCTCTGCCCCAGATAGTCCCCTGCTTACTTGCTCAAGCATTTCAAGACTGTCGTTTGAGCCAATTTTAAATTCTACAACTATTTTTTCTTTTATTTGTTCAAGCATACTCATTTTCTCAATCCTCACTAGTGAACAGTATGTGTCATGCAAAATACTTGCAGTAGAATACGATTATTGTAATATGCCCGCACTACATTTAATGCAGTAAATACCTATATATTTAATCATAGGTATTCGTCTGCAGGCCTATGTTTATTGCTGATGGTGCCTTCTTTTATATGAAACTGAACATCTTTCCGCTTGCAGAATGCGATTACTTGTTCAGCCTGCTCATTGTAAAATTCACGATGACCTTTGAACATCGTTATTTCTTTGCTATAGTTCGTGCGACCAAAAATAATTTTGTCTGTAAAATCTATCGCTTCCAAAACGGTTTCCAGATCTTGCTCAATTAAATTTGGCGTTGGGTATGGCTCGATGCTGACCCACGTTTTACAACCATTTTTGTGCAATGCCTTTAATGCCGATAATCGGGTACTATAAGGCGCTGCTCCAGGCTCCATGCTTGCACGGTAATCTTCACTCAGCGAAACGAGTGTAATGCCGTATTCGTTTTCCTTAGAATAGCTTGCTAGCTCTAGTGGTAGAATACCCTTGCTCAAGACAATGCATTTTACTCCAGCATTGTTGAGTTTTCTGATGGCAGCAAGGCTCATTTTTTCTATTTCTTCATATCCATACATGAACGGATCAGTCGTAAAGCAAAGCTGGACAGATTGGATTTTTGATTTCAGCCGTGGAATTTCTTTGTCTAAAATTTCCAGGGTGTTGGAAACCAAAAAAGGTTTAAGCCAATCTTCATAGGAACTGACCTGACCAAACCGCCGCTTCAACATAAAGGCATAGCACGGATACTTACAGCCATGAGCGCAGCCAAGAACATGGTTCATGGTATAGTCGCCATATTCCACGCCGGTAAGGTAGAGCATGGATTTGCGCTCTATATAGCCTTGCACCGCTTTCATGCCTGGATTCTCCTGATTGTGATCCGCTGTTTACCTTTTTCTTCCCAGAAGGTTGAGGGCTTACCTGTTGGCGTTGTTGCTGGTGTCCGGATAATATCAATCACGCCGCGTTTCTGAAATTCCTCTAGTGAGCTATGTAACATTTTAAAGTCACATAATAGTCCATGGTTATTCAAAAAACCTGCAAGAAGTCTTTTGAGCCCAATTTCAGTGTCCACACTAGAAAGGTGGGAGAACAACAATTTCTTAATTTCATCTATTGTCATAAGATCATTTTCAACTGTAGAGGTCATAGTATCAGCAAAGTCGAATAACGAAGGCTGTCGGTTTTGTTGGATATTAGTGAATAACTCATCTTTGCGTTTCAGCATATTCTCGGCCATGAGGAATAACCCATCTTCATGATTGCACATATGAATCATTCTGTATTTTGGCCGATGACCAGCCTTGAGGCGAATAGGCATATCTAAAACATACTTAAATTGTTGATTTAGTCTGGCTTTGTATTTTGCTGAAAACATTCGTTCAGCTTTGTAGCCGTCTATCTCCCCACGGTTATATTGAGCCACGATGTCTTTCCAGTAATCTCCACCTGCAATTTTGCTTAATAACTCTGTAGACTGTGGTGATGAGTTAATCTCTGTGGGGTCATATTCCACTAGGTCATCAAGGTCTCGAAGGGCTTCGTCATTGGTATAGTTTACCCCCATTGCGCGGCAAGCATCGCGGAAGAACCCAAAGGAGTTAAAATTAATCAGCATTTCCAGACTGCTAAAGCCTGAAGCGGCAAGTTTTTCAAAAAGGGCATAATTTAATGCGCGAATTCCATAAGGATCGATATACAAAAAGACATTGATTCTGCGTTTGCCCGCAAGCACCACTTCAATTTTCTCTTCATATTTTCCTGATATTATTGATGGATATCCTTTATCATTCTTGAACTGCGCAATGTTTTGCCCTAGCTTTTGCGCGTGATTTAGCTCTATGAAACAGGTGTCGATGACACCTCTGGTGCTTCCAGAACTCATCCTATCCAGACAAGTATCACGCGCTTGTAAAGCGATAATCGGTGAACCTGGCTTGCCATCATCAAATTTGCCTTGCCCGGCGAAACAGTCAACGTAATAAATTGGTTTACAGCTCGTTAGTAGCTTCTGAAAATATGGCGTCAAATAGCAGCCAAGGAGTTGGTCTTTTATTTCTGACCAACTATTTTTCAACTTGAAAAAATCCTTGTTATCTTTTGCCATACTTACTTTCCTTTTGTGGAACTCAACGCAATGGCTAGTTTTCTTGATGCAACTCTCGCTCTATGTCTTCCACAGTCGGCAAACTCGGCTTCAAATTTTCCGGGATGGCGCGGGTCAGCTTGTAGTCTGAAACTGCTAGGGCTTTATTCATATCGCGGAGCGCGTACTCAGCTAAAAGGCCATTTTTTTCCTTACAAAGAAGCAATCCTATGGTCGGATTGTCGTTCTCATGGCGGAGCATATCATCCACCGCAGAACAGTAAAAATTCAGCTTGCCCGCATATTCCGGCTTGAACGCTCCGGCCTTCAATTCGATAACCACATAGCACCGTAGTTTCAGGTGATAGAAGAGCAAGTCGAGATAAAAGTCTTCTCCCGCGACCTCAAGATGCACCTGTTTGCCGACATAGGAAAAGCCGCTACCGAGTTCCAGGAGGAATTCCGTGATATGACGAACCAGTCCGCGTTCAATATCCCGTTCATGCGCTTTCTCTCCCACTGAAAAGAAGTCAAAAATGTACGGGTCTTTCAGGACCTCCAGTGCCATCTCTGACTGTGCTTCCGGCAGCCGTTTTTTGAAGTTGCTTACCTTCGGAAGCTGGGTTTGCCGCTCATGAAGTCCGGTTTCAATCTGTATTTGCAGGACAGCGCGTGACCAGCCATGCTCGATAGCCTGCAGCCCATACCAAAGACGCTCATTGTCGGCCTTGAGCTTTTCTACCAGGGTAATTGTGTGGCCCCAAGGCAATTTGGCAACAACCTGTTGCAAAATTGGGGTTTCCGCGCATATCTGTGCTAACTGTCGCATATATCTAAAATTTCTTGGTGAAAAACCTTTAATACCAGGAAATGCTACTCGAAGATCATTTCCGAGCCTTTCGATAATCTTGGTTCCCCACCCCTCAGCATCTCGGCGCTCAAGAATTGCCTTCCCAATGTCAATGTAGAGCGAAACGAGTTCAGCATTGGCAGCCAGCGCAGCAGACATACGTGCCTTATGGACACGTGCTTTGAGGTCCTTGAGGAGGTCATCATACCCTTGTGGCAACAGGGCAATCTTGTCATTTTTCATTGCTTTTACCGTATTATTCACTTTGGCAACAGACTATTGCCAAATTGGCGACCCTTGCTTGCGAGGGGAAAAGTCAACCTTTGTAACTCGTCAGGCTTCTTTGGTTTGTTTATATTTTTGTAAGTCAGCAGTGAACCCTCGTCAATGTCAGGGCCTTTAAGACAAATTACATAGCAATGCACTAGCATATTGTGTTATGCAGCAACAAAATAAAGTCATATTCTACAACACTACAGCATGGAAAATAATCCATATCCATAGCCACAAATAAGTAAGCATAATTTACGCAATTGTATTCTTAAATTTTGTTTCATGTGCTACCCTGTTGGCATTTCAGAGGACAGGACAGAGGAAGTGTACCCACCTTCAGTGGCTCCATTCCTGCCCTGCCCTGCGGGGCTGCTTATTCGCGTTCCGCTCAACGCATAACCAGAGGGCAGGCCCAATGAAAAAAATACTCACGTTGGTAGCTCTGCTTTGTATGCATACGCCAACAGTTGCAGCGGAACTTTACGCCAAGCCAGAGCCGCCCGCCCAACTGGTGGAAGCTATCGCCCTTCAGGAATCTGGCCTAAACCCTTTTGCGGTCAATATAGCCGGAAGATCCTACTCCCCTGCCACGCGGGAGAAAGCGGAACAGCTCATACAAAGGGCGATTGCGGCTGGCCTGTCTTTTGACGTTGGCAAAATGCAGATAAACTCATGGTGGATGGAGCGTTACGGCATAGACCCGTTATCACTGCTCGACCCGGCTACCAATGAGCGCTGGGGTACATGGATACTTGCGGAAGAGATCGCCCGGCATGGACTGAGCTGGAAAGCCGTGGGCAAATACCATTCCCCAGACCCGGAACGTGGCAGGCGCTACGCTTGGCTCGTTTATCGTCACTATGCAGGCCTAAGAGCCTCCAAAATTCAGGAGGCTCCTTGTGCCGAGCAAAAAATTGATTCTCAGAACCTATCTGACCCCAGAGGAACACGCACAGATCAGAGCATCGGCCAGCAAGGCAGGGCTGTCCCTTTCCACATTCAGCAAAAGGGTGTGCCTTGGGTTTTCCGTCCCAAGCCTGGAACATCAAGAGGCAAGGATTGAATTACGACGGCTAAAAGGCGACCTCGGCAGACTTGGCGGGCTGGTGAAACAGGCATTGGCGAATGGCGCGGGCAGGCAGACAGTTCACCGTCTTTTACATGAACTGGACGCCCGGCAGCGGGAAGTTCAGCAGGTCATAGCGGCCATACGATGATCAGCAAAAAAATAGGCATCCGTCCCCAAAGTGATAACTATGCCCGCCTTGCTGACTACATTGCTGGCGTCGGTCATGAAGGTGAAAAAGGGCTCATGCACTGGTGCGCCGGATGCCTTGGTGACGATGATTACCAAGAGGCTATTGCCGAAGTCATAGATGTTCAGGCCATGAACACTCGCAGCCGACAGGGCAAGACCTATCACCTTATAATCAGCTTCCGCCCCGAGGACGAGGCTAAGCTGACGCCAGCGCTTTTCAGGGCCATCGAAGAACGCTTTGCCATCGCATTGGGATATGCCGAGCATCAGCGACATTGCGGCGTCCACAAAAACACGGCCAATCTCCATATGCACATAGCATACAGCATGATCCACCCAGAGAAATATACTCGGCATGAACCATTCCGCGATTACTGGAAGCGGGACAAAACATGCCGAAAACTGGAGCGGGAATATGGTCTTACTGTAGATAATGGCCGAACTAAAGACAAACAACGAGCTTTGAGCGAAAAAGCCACGCTCATTGAAACCCATACTGGCCAGCAATCATTTGAGTCGTATGCCAAGGGCCGCAGAGACAGCATTTTACATCTTCTGACAGTGGCAACGGATTGGCAAACACTTCATGAGGGGCTTGCCCGGCATGGCTTGGTGATAAGACCACGTGGGAACGGTCTAATTCTGGCTGATCGCCATAATCAGCGCCATACCGCAAAAGCCAGCATGGTAGACAGAGCCTTGGCGCTGAAAAAGTTGGAGGAAAAATTCGGGCTGTACCTTCCAGCGCGGAACTTAGAAAAAATACCAGAGCAAAGCCGGTATCAGGCAACCCCCTTGCACCGTTCTCCAGAACGTGGCGCTTTGTATGCGGAATACCAACAAGACATTGAAAAACGAAAATCAGGCTTGGCCACCGTCAAGGATCAGGAAGGCGCTGCTATAGTTGCGATCAAAGAAAAATGGGCGGCCAAACGCAGGGAATTGGAACGGCCGAACATAGCAAAAAAGAACCGCCTTGGTCTGCTGCAACTGGCCCACAAGCATGAGGCAGAGGAAATCGCCAGAGCCAAACTGCCGTTTCAATCTACTCGTGAGGATATACGTGGAGAGGTTCCTTTCACTTCATGGAATGGTTTCCTGCAATATAAAGCTGGTCAGGGCAATGAAATCGCTTTAGCCATTTTGCGTTCCAAACAGAGGACTGCGGAGCCGGAGCGGGAACCGCAATCCACTAGAGCAAAAGCATGGTCACAGCACAGCAAGGAAAAGTTCGCAGAAAACCATTCAAAAATCCAGGTAGAATACGCAGCCAGGGAAGTAGCCGCCTTGAAGAATGAAAACCTGAGCTGTCAGGGCAAAAAACAGCTTTTGGCGATATTACGCATGGAGCAGATTGCCGCCCATTTCTCTGCAATAATAGACCGCAAGGGAACCGTCATCTTCTCCCTGCCCGACGGCGGAAGAATTATGGACAGCGGAAAGGAGATATTCTTTTCGGGCAACAATGAGGCCGCACGGCACACAGCAGTTCAGTACGCGCAGAAAAAATGGGGAAAGGGGATGCATGTAGAGGAAAACAAAATTGTGCGGCTGAAAAAAAAGCTGGAGAAGGAGCAGCACTGGAAGCAACAACAGAGTAGGGAGCGGTAGTTATTTTTTGTTCCATTTTTCGGCAACGGGGTCAAGCAGCTTTCCGAGGGTTGTGTCCAACGCCTTGGCAAGCCGAAAGATCATTTCAAAACTTGGCTGCCTTGCACCATTTTCCAGTGAGCTAATAAAAGTCCGCAAAACATCGACACGCTCACTAAGCTGCTCTTGTGTGAGCTGCCTTTCAATCCTGTAAGCGCGTAATACTTCGCCGAAATATGGACTCTTTTTTACTCGTTGATTTGCCATAATTTGATATAATAGACGAGTAGGTGAAATTTGTTTGACAGCCAGGGATGTCTCTAGCACAGATTATCGTGCCCACAAATGTCGGCTCGGGTTAAATTGTGAGGAATGCTATTCAAGACTGATCAGAGCCAAAAAAGTCAGGATGGATTCTCTCACGGCCATTGCAGCAGAAGGTAGACCCTTTATTTCTCCACCATGCTTGATTAGTTCCGATTCGCATGTGAGCAAAACTCCACTAATCACTTCACGGCAAAGTTGTTCTAATTTTTCCAATTCAATTTTGTCCCTATCCATACAAAAATTCATTTTGGAGTTTTCCGCACACCGCGACGATGCAGCTCCATACAAAAAAACCGCCTGTAACAAGTACAAAGCGGTTATAAAAGCCACAAGCGAGAAATAGTTGATCCATTTCTCAAGAGTCAACGCACAAAGACATCAAAGACATACAAAGTGCAGTATGTTGATGTTAAATGCCTTACTGTGCGCAGCAGCTTGGGCAGACTTTTTATTGCCAATTCGCTCGTAACGGCGAACTTAGCGTTGTTCGCTCTTTTTCAAATTCTCCTATTTAACAGTAAGTCGAATTACTATCCGCTTGCTATTTCTCCATTTTGAAGTCCACTTTGACCTTGTATAGCCTGGTCATTGGAAGGTTCAGAACGGCAATGCCCATTTTATCTGCTATGCCGTCAACAATAGCGCAAAGCATTTCCCATGAAGGTGCTATGCAAGTAAACCAAACGTTATATTCGTGGCTGCGTAGATAGTTGTGGGTAACGCCAGGGTGGGCGTTAACTTCGGCCACAAATGCGGCCAGTTTTGCCTCCGGCACTTTTGCAGCACAGAGCGTACTCCTGAATCCGAGCTTGGCCGCGTCAAAATTTGCACCAATCCGACGAATGGTTTTCCGCCCCTTCATTTTTTGGACGCGGGCAAACGCCTCTTCCTCCGGCACACCCACAGCCCGCCCGATAACGGCATAGGGTCGAGACTCTAGCGGAAATGAACTCTGGATAATGTTGAGAATGCGGCGGTCAACAGAATCAAGCATATCATCCGGGCAGGGATCGATAGCTCCCCCGTCTAATTCGTGTTTTGGCGAGATTGCGTCATTGCCTGCCATCAGAGATGTTTCCTCTGTGCTATAACAGTTTGTCCGGCAAACACACTCTCCCCTATTGAAACAATTGGGGAGTAATTTTCTGGCAGATACAGGTCTACTCTGGAGCCAAATTTAATCATGCCGATGCGTTCACCGCGTTTTAGTTCATCCGCTTCATCGACACGACACACGATGCGCTGTGCCACCAATCCCGCAATTTGTACCATGACAAAATTTCCATCCGAGCTTTCAATGGAATAGGCGCACCGTTCGTTGTACTTGGACGCTTTATCCAGTGAGGCGTTAAAAAACTTCCCAGGATAATAGGTAATAGCGGATATTTTGGCCGTTACTGGCATCCTGTTCACATGCACATTGAACAGATTCATAAAGACACTGATGCACACACGAGGTTGCCCCGTAAACGGCTCTGGCACTTCCTGAATCTTAACAACTTTCCCATCCGCAGGGCTGACGGCAATCCCCTCTTCAGTTGGAACGACTCTTTCAGGATCACGAAAAAAATGGCTGGAAAACCATGTGGCTACAAGCAGAACAAGTGCCAACGGCCAGCAGTCAATAAGCGAAAATATCAGGGCGGAAAAAGAGCACAAAAGAATGAATGGTAAGCCTTCAACCGCAAGGCCAATAGATGCTTTTCTCATGGGGATCTCATTCGCATTTGAAGTGTTGAAGCTAACGCCACAGCCAGTCCTAGCTTTTAAAATTTTAATGCTTATAGTCACTATAAGGTCAAGGTAATCCAACAAATATCTCTTATGGTGGGGAAATAATGAAAATTGGTGAGTTGGCAAAACTATCTGGGATTCAGACTGTCACGATACGGTTTTATGAAAAGGAAGGTTTGCTAGATGCTCCTGTCCGCTCCGATTCAAATTACAGGATTTATGGAAACGACGATTTTGAACGGCTGCGATTCATAAAACATTGCCGTCAACACGGCATAGGATTGTCCGACATTCGTCAACTTTTGGCTTACAAGGATAACCCACAAGCAAGATGTGAATTTGCCAATGCTCTGGTAAAAAAACATATTGTCAATGTGCGCATGCAAATAGAATCACTTGTCCACCTGGAGTGGCAGTTGGAACAATTGCTGGAATGCGCCAGAAAAAAACCCGGCCGAGGGATAATCGACAGTCTGAACAAGGGGGATAGTTGTCCCGACTGTGCACGCCATCGTCAGCAAAAAGCACGGGGTTAAAATAAAAAAAGAGGTCATGTAGCGTCCCGAAAATTTTCTGGCTCTTTTGACCCTCCCCCCGAGAAGTATGCCATTGAAAAGTTAGTGTTCCTGACATAGGAGCACAAGAATGAAACGTAGCAGATTCACCGAAGAACAGATTATTGGAATCTTGCGGCAAGCCGAGGCTGGAGTTCGCGTTGTCGATCTATGCCGTCAGCATGGCATATCGGATGCGACCTTTTACAAATGGCGCAGCAAGTTCGGTGGAATGAATATCTCTGACGCAAAGCGATTACGGCAATTAGAGGAAGAAAACGCACGACTGAAAAGACTTGTAGGCGAGCAGGCGCTTGATATTGTCGTCCTAAAGGACGTGATCTCAAAAAACTTTTGAAGCCCGCGGCCAACAGGGAAGCCGTGCATCACATTCAGGCTGCGCATGGCTACTCAGAGCGGCGGGCTTGCCGAGTGATTCAGTTTAACCGCGGTTCAGCCAGGCGATCACCATCTGAAGACCGTGATCTTCTTTTACGGACTCGGATGCTGGGGCTGGCAAATGACAGGCGGCGTTTCGGTTCTCCGCGCCTGCATGAGATATTGCGCCGGGAAGGGCTGGTGCAGAACCACAAGCGGACAGAAAGGATTTACCAGGAAGAAAACCTTTCGTTGCGTACCCGCAAACGCGTGAAGCGTCCAAGCCATGCCCGTATTGTCCAGGCTGGCCCTGCTGGCCCGGATAATGGGCACATTGAAAGCTTTAACGGAAAATTCCGGGATGAGTGTTTAAATCAGAACGTGTTTCTGTCCCTGCACGATGCCCGCAGAACAGTTGAAGCCTGGCGGCAGGATTACAACCAGCAGCGACCGCACAGCTCATTGGGCTGGCTGACGCCGGAAGAGTTCCGTGAAAAGAATATAACCTGCAACCCAGTGGGAACCACTAACTTACAAGTGGTATGCGCAGTGGGGTAAGGTCAATCCGACGCCAGTGAAGAACCAGAGCACAGTTTTTACAGGACCACTAACTTTTCAATGGCATACTTTTCTGAGGGAGGGTCAACAGCGGATACTAGGGGGGGGAGTTGGGGTTCACTTGATTTTTTCAAGAAAAAACATCGTTAATTTAGAATTAGATCCTGTATCCACAAAAACCACAATGATAAGGTCACTCTTAATCAGAAACATTTCCTCACCAATGAGTGCGGGAAACAACTTTTAAGGAGTGACTTATGAATATTAAGCAAATTCGAAGTGCTATGGTTCGCATTGATTACGCAGGAAAAACTTTTTTGACTGACCCCTGGTTGGGGGAAAAAGGCAGCATGGGGCCCTTTACTGACCCATCATTTCGCTATTGCAATCCAGAGCAAGCCAAGATTGCCATGCCCATGTGCGACTTGCCAATGTCCGTTGAAGAAATCTTGAGAGGCGTCGATGCCTACATCGTAACCCATGTTCACCCGGACCATATTGACATGGCCGCCGATGGCACAGTTGGTGCTCCTATGGATAAAAATATTCCGGTTTTTGTTCAGAGTGAAGATGATGGCGAGATTCTGAAGCGGTCAGGTTTCACATCAGTAAGCGTACTGTCAGAAAATTCCTTTTTCCATGACATTAAACTTATTAAGACCCCTGGCCTGCACGGAACAAAAATTCCTTGCGGGCCATCCTGCGGTGTAATCTTTGAGCACCAGAATGAAAAAAAACTATACGTGGCTGGTGACACTATCTGGTATTCGGGAGTGGCCGATACTCTAACGAAATTCAATCCCGATGTTATCATCCTTAATGCCTGCGCAGCAGAATTTATTGACCAAGGGCGGCTAATTATGGACGATAATGATGTCAATGAAGTTTATATCGCTTGCCCTGAGTCCAATATCATTATCAGCCATATGGATAATGTGGCGCATGCTTCGATCACCAGGGAAAGCATGCGTGAACGTCTGACAGAGCGCGGCATATGGAACAAAGTCTTCATGCCTAATGACGGAGAAGACTACAGCTTCTGATTTCGACACATCTGAACGGAGAAAACTCCCCGACAGCCCCCCATCCTCTGGCAGTATTTTTATGACAGCTCGGATGGGGGGATAACTTTTTAAAGGAACAGGACTTCAATGTATTTAGTCTTCAAAATCTTGCATGTTCTTTAAAACAAGATTTACCTCACAACGACCAACTTCTTCAATATCCTTGAGAAAACCATGTAGATCTTCAATCTCAAGGAATGCCATATCAAAAACATAACATTGTTCTCCCGTAACTTGGTAGCAATGTATCATGCGGTACCTGTCATTCTTTAATTTTTTTTCATAATTGCTAAGGTTTGACTTTTCCATCTGCAAACGTATGAGTGCATGAATTTTGAAACCAAAAACTGGACAATCTATGTTTATAGTATATTTTTGAAGCACACCAATATCTTCAAGCTTCTCGACCCTATTTTTTGCAGCTTGGCCAGAAAGATGTACCATATCACCTAGTTCTTTCATGGTGATACGCCCATTCTTTCTTAAACAATATATGATACGTTCATCTATTTCATCTATTTTATTTTTCATTCTACCTCCAAACAAAAAATACCACAACGTATACAACTATCATATCAGCATGATTAATTGTATGTTGACCATAATAACATTTTAAACATTATTCTAAGATGTACTTCTGGAGTTTAATTTTTAAATTTACAACACCAACTCCCCAGAAATCCCCCCTGTGCCCACCCATAGAAATATCTACGGCTCAAAGTCGAATTCAGCCCCCCTTCCCGTAGATAGCAGACGGAACGAGATTGAACGAGTGTGGCCAGCAACGGATAAGAATGGCATATCGTTAACATGAAGTGATTACCCTTGCCTCCCCATACTCCTCACGAATTTTCCCAAGAACAAACTCTAATTTATTTCCGTCTTTAAGCAAAGCAAATGGAAGCATTTTAATATCAGGGAAGCATTTAAGCAACACCAACAAATGATGTCGCCCATCCATTAACTCTATAGAGCGATTCAATGCACGTGGTTTATAATTTATTGTTGGACAATAAAATACAATATCTGAATTTTTTGTTTTATCACACACCTTCTGCAATTTTATTGGATTATAATATTGCATGCCTCGACAAAAAAGTAGCTCAAATATTTTTTTCTGTTTTTATTTCTATCAGCCAAATTCCACCATCACGTGGCACCATGTGAATATCTGAAAACACAATCTCACTTTGCAATTTAATAGGAAGATCTGACAACTCACGGCACATAATTTCTGAATTTGATGAACGCATTCTCACCCATGTCACTTATGATGCGTTGACGATAGAAAGCACAGTGAATCATATCATAATCACTGCATTTTAACTATCTAAAATTTAAAGACTATCATGCTTTTTAATAATAAAAATGGTGTCTTGCCTGGCTAAGCCAACCATGATTGGCTTAGCCAAGTATATCAAAAAAACAAGTATGCGACTCGTTCGAAAATCTTAGAGGCCAAACTCATTTAAATCGTGAGATTTTTTGCCGTTGACTTGGATGCCTTGCAGATTGCGCAAATCGCAGGTGTGAACCGAGATACTGTGAATAGGTATTTGGCGGCATTTCGCCAGGGCATGGCCCATTCCTGCGAGGCCGAATCTTCTGTAAAGGGCGAAGTTGGGGTTGACGAAAGCTACTTCCGCGCTCGCCGAGTTATCCAAGGATTGGAATCAGCTGACAAGCAGGGGTAACCGTCGCTTGCCTTGTAGCTTGCGAATGCGTCAGAATACATATGTCCTGTTTTTTGTTGTGACATGTCTTTCTCCGTAGAAGAATCGATTTCATAGGGTTATTGCAGAAAAGAACAAACAATAGTTTTCCCCAGCAGGTTTTTCTGTTATTTGCGCATTGCCCGCAGCCCGTTGGCGACAACCACCAGGGCCGCACCTACATCCGCGAAGACAGCCATCCACATGGTCGCAAGCCCCATGAAGGTCAGAGCGAAGAACAACGCCTTCACACCAAGGGCAAAGACAATGTTCTGCACAAGAATGGCGTATGTGGATTTAGACAGGCCGATGAAGCGCGGTATCTTGCGCAGGTCATCGTCCATCAGGGCAACATCGGCGGTTTCTATGGCCGTGTCCGTGCCGCCGCCCGCCATGGCGAAGCCAATATTGGCCTTGGCCAGAGCCGGGGCGTCATTGATCCCGTCACCCACCATACCGACCTTGCCACCAGCCATTTCAAGCTCTTCAATGACACGGAGCTTGTCTTCGGGCAATAGATTACCCTTAAAGGAATCCACCCCCACTTGCTCGGCAATAGCCAGTGCCGTGTGCTCGTTGTCGCCGGTCAGCATCATGGTCTTGACGCCGAGCTTCTTGAGTTCGCGGATAGCTTCAATACTGGAGTCTTTCAATGTATCGGCCACGGCGAACAGGCCCTGCACGCCTTTTTCTCCGACAAGAGCGACGACGGTTTTCCCCATTTTTTCCAGTGTGAAAATACGTTTTTCCAGCGTGGTTGAGCATTTCTTCAACTCTTCCACCATGCGATGATTGCCGAGATACCACTTCTGCCCTCCGATTACGCCGCAGACGCCCTGGCCCGGAATTGCTGCAAAATCGTCCACACCCAACAGCTCAATCTTGTTCTCAACGGCTTTTTCCGCGATGGCTCTGGATACAGGGTGGTCGGAACGGGCGGCAATACTGGCGGCAAGAGCAGTTGTTCTGTAGTCGCCCATGTTGCCGATTTCCACGAAATCCGTCTGGCACGGTTTGCCGTGGGTGATGGTGCCGGTTTTATCCAGCGCCAGCCATGTGAGAAGTCGCCCCTGTTCCAGAAAAGTGCCGCCCTTGATCAGAATGCCGTAGCGTGTGGCCGCGGCCATGCCGGAAACGATGCTGACCGGCGTGGAAATAACCAGAGCGCAGGGGCAACCGATGACGAGGATAACCAGCGCAGTGTAAATAGAGGGGTAAACCTCGGCCCCCATGAACAGTGGGGGGATAACAGCCGCGAGGATGGCGGTCAGGAACACTGCGGGGGTGTAATACTTTGCGAACTGGTCAACAAAGCGTTGCATTGGCGCACGCGCTCCCTGCGCTTCTTCAACGGCGTGAATAATTCGGGAGAGTGTGGAATTCGTGGCCGCTGCCGTTACTTCAAATTCGAACGAGCCTGATTCGTTAATGGTGCCCGCATAAACGGTATCACCGATAGTTTTTTCAACCGGCATACTTTCACCGGTAATGGGTGCCTGATTGATGGCGGATTGGCCCTGCACGATGGTTCCATCAAGGCCGACCTTTTCGCCGGGCTTTACACGCACACGTCTGCCAACGGCCACCTGACGAATATCCATTTCCACCCATGCGCCGTCAGGCCGTAAAACAGTGGCCTTTTCCGGCGCGAGAGCCAGCAAGTCCTTGATGGCGTTTCTGGCCCTGTCCAGTGCCTTGGCTTCAATTGCCTCCGACAAGTTGAACAGTACCATGACCATTGCGGCTTCGGGGTATTGCCCAATGATGACCGCGCCGGTTACGGCCACGGACATGAGAGCATTAATGTTCAGGTTGAAATTGGAGATAGCTAGCCAACCCTTTCTGTATGTGGAAAGACCTGCGAAAGCGATGGCAAGCACGGCAAAGAGCAAAGGTAACCATTCCAATACGTCAAAGCCGTTTATCTGCCATGTTCTGATATCAACCCCAAATGGCTTTGTCCCCCATTCGCTTATCAGCTCAAAGGCTTCAGAAAGCCCGGCTGCAACACCGGCGATTGCCAGCTTGCCCCAGGGAATCTTTGGTTCGGGAATAACGTTGCTTTCTCCCGCTTCCATATCCATGAGCTTGGCATCCATGTTCAGAGATATAAGAGCTTCGGAAATGGAAGGGAGAGCCGACGGCTCGTGCCGCACCTTCAACGTGCACTGCATCAGGTTGAATTCAAGTCCCAACACGCCGGGCATTCCGTTCAACTTGGCCCTGATCAGATTTTCCTCAACCGGGCAATCCATGCCGTTGACCGAGAACATGGCTACCGTACCTTGGTTCGCGCTAATTACTTCGGGCGTCATGTCGATAGCTTTCAAGGCCGCGATAATGGGTTCCGTGGACGGCAATTCATGGTCAACGGTCAGAACACGCTGCATCAGGTTGAAATCAAGGTTGGTGATGCCCGGAACTCCTCCCAGCTTTTTGCGAATAAGAGCTTCTTCCATGGGGCAGTCCATATTCATGATGCGGTAGATGGCACGGGTATCGGAAGCCTCACCAATGGCGGCGAGATCAACTGGCGCTGCTTCAGCGTGGTCATGACCGCAGCAACCGCCGTCCCCATGAACGTGGTCTTGACTGTGAGCATGGGCCGGTTCATGCGTATGGTCATGTTCCGTATGATCCTGGTTGCACGGTTCGCTGCGGGTGTGTTCGTAAACTTCTTGAGTATGGTTGTGGGAACAACCGCATGAATCGTTTTTTTGTGAGGCAAGAAGGGAAGCGGCCTTCTCACAAAGAAACCCTGTCGGATGCAGGGAACCGCAAGGGCACGCTACTGTTGCACTACTCATGGATTTCTCCTGGCATATAAATGAAATTGATGGGCGTTATTGCCTTCTCATCCACCTTTTTGCTAAAACTAGTGTCTATAGAGGTTATAGGGCCAAGCTGGTTTTCAAAATATTTTCCCGTGAGCCATCACCCTTGAATGCAAGACTAATGTCTATAGCAAATATAGTGTCAAGGCTTTTTGTAAAAACTCTCATTGAAAATATTTTCTTAAAATTTCAGCATGTTGAATGAACTCAGCAAAATAAGCGATACTTAGCCTGCATCCCAGAAACTCTATAGTTAATATAGAGATTAGTTTTAGCTCGAAGAACGAATGAGTGATTTTTTTGGGGGGTACACTTTCGTGGCGTTCTCGCCGTTAGGGCCAAAATTTGACACCAACAACACCTATATTTACTATAGGGTTTATTGGACAGTTATGGAGGCACTATGAAAGTGAAAATCGGTGAGCTCGCCAAAATGGTCAGCTGCAAGGTCGTCACGATACGATTTTATGAAAAGGAAGGGCTTTTGAAAGAGCCGGATCGCACCGGAGCCAATTATAGGCTTTATGGCGACAAGGAGATTGAGCGGTTACGCTTCATCAGGCATTGTCGCCGTCATGGCATGACACTCTCGGAAATCCGTGAGCTTTTGGCGTTCAAAGATAACCCGAAAGCAAATTGCGACTGGGTGGGTACTCTTGTCCAAAAACACATCGTCAACGTGGAAGAACAGATAGAATCACTGACTGAATTGAAAACCCAGTTAGAGCATTTGCAGCACAAATGTTCTGGAGGAAAACACGGGGGATGTGGCATTATAGAAAGCCTGAGCGACAGCAACGGCTGCCCTTTTTGCGAAGATTTTCGTTGCCGCAGTGAGCAGCGCGAAAAACAAAAGAAGTTACAAGAACTAGCACTCAAAAATAGCACTTCTTGTGCCAGGTAAAATGCGCGGCCCGACATTTTGATTTGTTTTCCTTGCAGGTGCTAGCCCCCAAGTTTTTGTAACAAATCAAAAAATTTTGCTGACATGTTTATATCTTTATGCGTTACGTCCCTCCTTCACTGAACGGGGGCTCCCAACAAAAATCGTGCCTACCTCCGTAGGCACGGTTAGGAGCTATTTACGTTCTTTTAGAATTAATTATGGCCAAAAATGTCAAGATAGATTCTTTCACAGCCATTGCAGCGAATGGTAGAGCTTTTACTTCATCATTATTATTGAGAAGTTCCAATTCGCATGTGTGTAGAACTCTACTAATGACTTCACGGCAAATTTTTTCCAGATCTTCAAATTCAAGATTGCTTTTGTCCATGAAAAACTCCTTTTGGAGTTTCTGCATACCGCAACAATGCTGATACTCACAAAAAACCGCCAGTATTACTACAAGCGGTCATTAAGGCCACAAGCGAGAAACAGCCCGTCCGTTTCTCCCATGGCTGCCGCACAGAGGCACCAAACGCATTTACGATGCGGGATGCTTATGAGATGCCTTGCCGTGCGCAGCAGCTTGGGCGATAGATAAGATGCCTTATCAGGCTATATTCATTAAATTTTCATCGTAGAGAAAATTTATAAGGAATCAGAACAATTGTATTAACCGGTTGACCTCTGACCTTTCCTGGAAGGAACCGTGTTCGCCGGGCCGCAGCCAGTGCCGCTTCATCAAAGACGCCTGTGGGGCTAGAAGAGTAAATGGTACATTGTTGTGGCTTGCCGGAAACATCCACGACAAGTTGAACCACCACCTGTCCCTGCATGTTCATCCGTCGGGCCTTGTTCGGGTATTCGGGCATCACTCTGCGAGAAATGGACGGACGTTGATCCACGACGTCTTCAGCGTATACGCTCAGGTCACCCATGGTACGCGCTGTTCCCTGCGCCGTACCGCCGCCAGTTTCTGTCGAATTTTGTGACATCGTGGCTGTTTGTGACTTCTGGGCGGAAGCTTGTTCTGTTCGGTTCTCTGTGTCCTGCGTCTGCTTTATGGTACGATTTTGGGGCTTAGGCTTGGGGCGCGAGGGAGTCACTGGTTTCGCAGGAACTACCGGTGCCGGTTTGGGCGGAGTCGGGGCGACTTCCGGCTCCACTGGCCTAATCGGCATTTTAGGTTGAGGTTCCGCAGATGCTGAAGTTGTCTTTTTTTCCTGTCCCGGAGCAATAGAGGTTTGAGCCGGAGCAAACTCAGCGAGTGAAACGCGATAGGCTTTCTCTTCCGGCAAGATTTCGGTGCTTGCGAAAAAGAATCCGGCTATGGCTATGAAGCCATGTAGAAGTAGGGAAAATACTAAGGTCGCGGCACGTTGGAAAAAGCTCATAGAAGTCATTGCAAAGTCATGCCCGTTACAGGTTTATGTCGGGCTGCACCTTCTCGGCATCTCCGGATGCCAGCCCACCCCCAGATTCCGCCACCATGCCCAAGTTAGTTATGCCGACTGCCCGGATGCAGCCCATGACTTCCATCACCACACCGTACGGAACTGCCTTGTCAGCACGCAGGAAAAGCTGTTTGTTCAGAGCAAGTACGGTACGCCTCAGCAGAGAATCCAAGTCGGCCGTGGTCGTGGGATATTCATCCAAGAACAGCGCTCCGTCGCTTTTGATACTCAAAATCATGTGATCATCTTCCGTGGGCAGTACCTCCGCAGCTTGTACTTGCGGCAGATCCACATCTAGACCTTCAGTCATCATGGGAGCCGTAACCATAAAAATGATTAGCAGTACCAGCATCACATCCACAAAAGGAGTCACGTTGATATCGGCCACAAAATCGTCATCAGATGAAGACATGGCTACTTTTCCCCCGCAAATGAGATGCCGTCTTGATAAGCGTTAACCTCATGCTGCATGCGGTTCAAAAGCTGTCCCGCGTAGTTGATACACACGCCTTCAATGTTTGTAAGGCGCGCACGGAAGATGTTGTAACCACACACCGCAGGGATAGCGACGAACAACCCCACCGCCGTAGCAATGAGCGCTTCGGCAATGCCGGGAGCGACTGTTGCCAAGGAAACGCTTTTCAGGGAGGCAATTGCATGGAAGGAGTGCATGATGCCCCACACCGTACCGAAAAGGCCGATGAAGGGAGCAGTGTTGGCCGCAGTAGCTAAAAGCGCCAACGAAGATTTGAGGTGTGCCATTTCTTCGGCAATACCGAAGTGTAGGGCGCGGCGGACGTTGTCGTTGAGCAGGCGCTCAGCATCGCCAGTGCGGGTGATGCGGTTGAATTCTCGCACAGCTCGGCAAGTGATGCCATACAGGGGGGAGCGTTTATCGCTCTCCAACAAAGGCAAGGCAAAAGCCAATGCACCTGCATCGTCAAAGGCGCAGAGTCCCTGTCTGGTACGCCGTCGTGCAGCACGCAGGGTCAACCACTTGGCGGCCATATATGCCCAGCTCGCTACAGACATAAACAAAAGCAATACTAATACGCACTTAGAAATAATACTGGCCTGCAACACGGCCTGAAGCATGGAATCCATCCGCTGTTCCTCACCCAATTGTATTTTGAAGTCCCGCGAGCATCTCTAACACTGCGCTGCGTTTTCTGATGATACGGCTCAATAATTACGATTTTAAAATTCGTGTAAGGGGCCTTCCGCGCGCTGAGCGTAGTCAGCTATGACGGTCAAAAGCCATCCGGCAGGGCGCGAAGCCCTATGCCGGATGTAGCTCACAACCAAGTTAGCTTGCCTGTCCAGATACGCTCGCCTGCCGTGCAATGGAGTCTATGGTTGCGGCAAGGCGCTTGCTGACCCCGTCAAAATCCATGCTGTCAATGTAATATTTTTCAAGAACGCCATGTTCTGCTTTGATCTGCGCCAGGGTTTGCATTGCAAGGGAAAGAGTCTGTTCATATCGGGCCATATTTTCCGAAATTTCGTCCTGAAGCCCGGTTGGACGTTTGGAATTCTTTCCCTGAAGCGTAAAGGATTCTTTGATAACCTGCGTCGGCAACTCGTCAGGTTGCGTTGTCATCAGAAGGTTCAGTGCGGGAATGTGCACGTGATCCAGCAGATGAGGGTCAATGGGTCTGTGGTAATATTCCACATCAAAACCACGGAGTTTCGCTTTTTCGGCCACGTCCGCCAGAATTTTTGTCCGGCCCATGCCCGCTTCTCCCTTCACAGCCAAAGCCGTAGTTTCTGGGCGCAGCAGGCTGGCGATGTTGTGAATGGCTCCTTCCGGTGTATTGGAAGAAATGTAGGCATGGCGTTCCGCACCGTACATTTCCGAGTTGGAGCGAAGAAGAGCGTCTGCAATGATACGCTCTGCTACAGCGGACAGCTCTCTAGGATCTTGGTGGGCAATATGAATATCTTCCACATTGGCAAGGAACTGTCTGGCTGCGTTCAAGACCCGGAAAGCTTTACGGAAAAGCCTCTCCGCTTCCTGGTTGATTTCTATAATTTCTTTGGAGTGCTGACGGATTCTTTCGGTGTCCCAATGGTCGCCAAGGTTGAGAATTTCATCCACTGCACCGGGATTTCTGGGATCAAAGACATGGTGACCGGTGGCAGCAGTGACTACGGCTTTCAATGCCGGAACGACAACGGCGTCATACGACTGAGGGTCAAGGGAGCAATGCTGATACTCCAGATCATAACCCTGTTGAGCAAAAGTCTCTCCAATGGCACTGATGAACGTAGATTTTCCCGTCCCTGGTCCACCTTTGACAATAATAATACGTGCTCCTTCAAGCCTGGGTAAAAAGTTAAAAAAGGTGTGAAAACCACTGCCTGCATTGCAGCCGAAAAAGCAGCGTGTTGTGTGTTGACTCGTCATGCTCAAAACTCCTATTCTATTAAGGTCTGTTTACAAATATTCCGTAACAGTCCGCCTCACGAACGCGATTAGCAATCTCACTCATCTGTGTTGTGTAAAGACCTTTTACTTTCATTCTGTCGAAATACTCTCCTCCAGAAAATGTATAGCGTTTTACGAGGCCCAACTCAGAAGAAAGGCCTTCCTGTTCGGCATGAATAATGTCCCCACAAGCAAGAATTTGCGGTAGCGTGATTGCGTGTTTTCCCCGCAACGTCCGCACTGCGTTATGTCCGGCAAGAGAGCCTGTCGCTATAGCTTCGGTGTGCCCCACAAAAAATCCAGATTTTTCACCGGCGCAGAAAAGATTATGAAAGCCGTCCACTTTTAGAGAGTTATTCCGAGGGGCTCTAGACAAAAAGCGTACCGAATTTGCATATCCGCTCCCCGTGGCGATCATGGCGTTTTCAAATCCGGCAATGTGTCGCATATCTTCCAGAGACAAAAACGGCGTCATAATTTTAGCCGTGTCTCCGGTATCCAAGAGGATCACGTTAGCTGCATATTCTTGCAGAGCGTATTGCTGGCAGGATTTGCTCCGCAGCTTCTCCCGGTTGATCAAGGTGTTGGGCAACGGAGCAATGACAAGCCCTCGCGTATTCAATGCCTTTTGGATGTCCGCAGACAGAGAGTTCTTACGGAGTTCAAAAGAACCGGAAAGAGAGCCTACTTCGCCGTCGCGTCTCATACCCACGTAATCAGTCAACCCAGCGCAAGCCGTCAGGCTAATCCTAGGTCCAAACATTGGACAACGCAGAACGCACATAGCGCAACCGTTTCCGTATCGTGTGCAATTGCTCAACGAACCCGCCGAGCCTGTAGCGTCTACAAATACGTCACCTTCGAGCCTTGACTCTGCCAGATCATGCAACGCCACGCCGCAAATGGTTGAGCCGCTCGTCAGAAATTCAACAACACGCGAGCGGAATCGTATCTCAATGCCACACGTTTCCAGAAAATTCCGCACCGCCGGTTCGATTTTAGTAGTAGAATAGAGCCAAGCATGCGCATGCCCCGGGAAATTAACATTTTTATGCGTCGCGACACTGTCGGTGATGCTGAAAAGTCCTCCCGCACCCATGGCTGTCAATTCTTCCGCCGCCGTCTGCCGACCATTATTTCGCATGATTCCACCTGCCAAACCGCAGCCAAGAAGCATGTCCGTACGCTCCAGAATGACGACCCTGTCGGCTCCAGCTTGCTTTGCAGCAAGCGCCGCCGCAGAACCTGCCCACCCGCCTCCGATAATAATCACCGTACTTTTCATGTTCTGCCCGTCCTTACCGAGTATCACACCTTAGCGCAGTGTTTTGCACACTCTGATGGGTTCACAACCAATTACATCAAGGCATGCTCCACATATGCCTTCGCCGCAGCACATGGTTCGGCTAACAGCTCCAAAAAATAATGCAGTCACACCAGCACGAGCCGAAATATCCGCCGTCATTTTGGTCAAAAGCTCACCTCCAGCACAGAACACCATCTGGCAAGATATTTCCTTCATCAGTGTATGGAGAGCTTCTTTTTCGTCAGGAAAGGTCATTTCGAGAATGCGCATCTCAGATTCCGGCAAAAATTCCCTTATAAATGCGCATTCTGGTTTTCCAAGCACCACAGTGACTTGATTTCCGCCACGTAGCAGTGAATCAGCGACATTGGGAAGGACAGAAGCTGCGATGCCACCGGACACAAGAAGGCAGGATTCGCCCCTCGTCGCTGTAATACGCCTACGACCCGTTATTCCATTCCAGTACGGGCCACGTATCCACAATTCAGTTCCGGATCCACGCAGACTTCTAGTCTTCGGCCCGATTACCCTATATGCAAGTATGATAGTTTGTGTTTCTGGGTATGCTCTAACAACGGCAATAGGGGTATCAAAATGCGGATTTTCGTTACCACGAGCGAAAACAAAGCTTCCTGGCGCACGCAGCTCAGCCGCTAGGGACGGCGTAACTCGTACGGCAACTATTATTGCACCTTCATGGCGCTCCCATTGCTGAAGGATTGGAAACTTGCAGCTTTGCCGGACCTTACCTCTACCCCATTGGCTGTGAGACAAAATGCACGATCCGGCCCAATGGCAACGGCATTCGCCTTCACCGCGTAGCAGTGAGCACTCTATACATTGTCCAAGTTCCGCGAGTTGGCACGGGCAATAGGCGCTTCCGGCGTCCACACATTCTACAGGCCGTTTCACCATGGAGCGTGGGGTAACTTCGAACTTCGGTTTTGATAAGAGCTCATGTCGAAGCATGTTCGTCTCCGATGTTTTTCTCTGGCATGATTCTGTTCAGGCCAAGCACGTACGCACCAGCCAGAATGAGGATTATTTCTTCGTAGCATCCAACATGTCCAAAAATCTTAGGAATATTGACCAGAACCCAGGCAAGCAACATAAAAACAATGATATTATCCACACGTGGCATTGCCGCACTGAGAAGAGCCAGTGTAAAGATTGCTAATGGGCACGGCACTCCAGGTAGTGCAATCATGCCATGCCCACTGAGCATACCGAATACTGGAAATAAAAAAGCAAGAATGACAAAGATGAATGCTAAGAATCGTCTCAATGGAGAAACATTGAAGGTAAAATGAATTCTTCTAGCCATAATATCTATAAGAAATAGATAACCAATAGCTAGATACAGAGGGCCAGCAAAAAACTTCGCCATGGGTAGTTCACTGAAGTACATCAAAAAGCAGGCGATACCGTTAAAAATAAATATACTACTTAATATGACCTTGACGATAGCATCAGTTCTGGCTCCCTCTCGCTTGGCAATCAGAAACAATATGCCCAAGTACGCAACGATGATCAGCATCTGCACGATAAATGTGTCATCTCTAAAACTCTGAAGCGTCATCCAGAACGGTTCCATGTTTTTCATATTTGTGTCCTTTTTGACGGCATTCGACACCATGTTGATCCAACGTCATAATGCGTGCCGTTTTTATGAATATATCTTCAGGATCATGTGCAATCTGCATCATTCCAGCTCTAGATCGGAAAAGGAAATCAGCCAAATATCGTTTCATTTCGGCGCGTAGAGCGGGATCAAAACCGACAAACGGTTCATCGAGAAGCAATAGTTCCGGATCCACAGCTAGCGCTCGCGCCAGTGAAACGCGCTGTTTCATGCCGCCGGAGAGTTCCTCGGGCACCGCCTCCAGAAAATGGGCTAACCCCATATGTTCCAGCATATTCGTCGCCTTTTGTCCGGCTTGGGCGGGATCCATCCCCAAGCTGAGTAAAGGTAGCATGACGTTCTGGAGTGCGGTTCTCCACGGCAGCAGACGGGGTTCCTGAAAGACAACACCAATGCGTTGCGCTCCGATGTGGACATATCCACCTGTGGGACGCAAAATGCCCGCCGCCAGACGCAATAAAGTTGACTTGCCTACTCCGCTGCAACCTTGCAAAACTATTACTTCTCCAGGATCCAGCTGTAGGGAAAGGTCACGCAAAACATCATGTCTTGCGTAGGCAAAACCCACCTGAGAAAAAAGCACCAGAGAAGTCATCTTGCCTTCCTCTGAGATGTGTTGTGTCTGGTCAACAACAGCAGAGCCGCCTCAAGAACACCCACCAGAAGCATGCTGACCAGCGCCAAAGCGTAAAGCGCCGCAGTATCCAGATTGGTTCTGGCGATAGCTAAAGCATGGCCTAGCCCACAGGTGGCACCTATAGTTTCCGCCAGAATGGTTACACGCATCCCTCCCCCGAGGGCGATAATGGAACTTGAGAGTAAGGGTGCTGTGATAGCTGGAAGATACACATGCCAGAAGCGTTGTAAGCGGGTAATGCGGTAAACGGCGATCATTTCTTGCAGCCCGGAATCCACGGATCGGATACCTTCCACAACACCTACGTACACCGTTGGCACTACCGTTAGGGCCACAACGAAAATCACCATTTCAGAGTCAATACCGAACCAAAGCATGCCGAGCATGACCACAACTACGCCAGGCACGCTGGAAAGCATCCAGCGGGCGGGGGTAAGCGCCAAACGCAGCTGTTTGTAAAACCCAGCTGCCAGCCCTAAGCAGATCCCCGCACCTCCACCTAAAGCGATACCGCACACAAAACGCTCAAAACTGATGCGGAAGTCATCGCGCCAGAAGTCTGACTGCGAAAGGATGTCGCACAGGGCGATAAGCGTCGCCGCTGGCGATGGCATAACAAATCCCTGACAGCCCCGCGCCGCAACCTCCCATGCTCCTATAAGAACACCGCAGCCCAAAAGCCCCCAGAACATATCAGTGGCGCGCATCGGACAACCTCAGGAAGTCTTCTCCAGGCATACGCCCTCCAACAGAGGCCGGAGAAACTTCAAGTAACCGGGTGAGGAAAAAAGTCGCCATCATCGCTGCGTGGTCGCTGTCCATAATGCGTATGTCGCAAACCCGCTCTACATTCATTCCTTCAAGACTCCTGCCTAAAACAGGAAAAACATCGCCCGTAGTTTCAAGTGCCATGCGGGGGTGCTCCCTAGCATGGCTCACTCCCTCTACATAACTCGTACGGATGGCAGTTAGAGCCTCTTGACTGTCCGCCAGTGAACCAAAGACGGTAAGCGCCCCCAGCGGCATACATGGTGACTGAGGAAACGTTTCGGCCCACAGTGCACGGATATCCAGACATCCCAAAACGGGAATTCCTGAGGTATCAATCTGAATTCCAAGGGCAGACATGGCCTTTCCTGCCGCCGGTTCCACCAAGAAGGCATGCTTTGCACGACCACTACGCAGCATACCCACGGCCTCTAGAGCGCTACCCACATGGCGGGGCATGAAGCTCAGCCCGTGTTTTTTCATGAGTATGCGTAGCACAACTTCCGGCATTTCCCCTGGCCCGAAAGGCAACAGAATCTCCTCCCCATTCAGCATGTCCACGCTAGAAAATTCCTGATTCGTGGAAACAATCCAGGCTGGACCGGAAAATACGGCCACTACAGTGCAGTGCACTCCCTTG
The DNA here is from genome assembly GCF_009712225.1 of Desulfovibrio sp. Classification (NCBI taxonomy): domain Bacteria; kingdom Pseudomonadati; phylum Thermodesulfobacteriota; class Desulfovibrionia; order Desulfovibrionales; family Desulfovibrionaceae; genus Desulfovibrio; species Desulfovibrio sp. Next base: position 48,607 of record NZ_WASP01000003.1, read on the forward strand.
TTGTGCAACGCGGCGGCGGACGCCACCGTCATGAGTGCCACGTCCACCTTACCTTTGGCGATGAGAGCGCGAAGCTGCTCCGGTGAATTCCAGGGCGTGAACACGGCCCCTTCCCTTCCTGGTACGTGAGGAGGTAGAGTGCGCATTAACACTAGCGGAATGGCCTCGCGCACGGGTGGACCAGCAAGGCGTAGCGGAGGTTGCGCCGCGACAGAGATAGTCCAGCCCCCGCAGACCACCCAAGCAAGAAGAAGAGCGAACGCGCACGGACGGATGTTCATACCGTGCCTTCCGTCAATATCCCGGACTTACGCAGGATTGCTACTTCATTTTCACCAAAAAGCATGTTGATAGTTCGCCGTTCCAGAGAGGCGAAACCAGCCTCAAGTGCCAGCCTAGCTATGCGCCCCTCCTCAAACGAAACATCTTGGCCTTCCAACGCCAGAGAGAGGCGGGAAATAACCACCTTCTCCGGAGCGGTGCGCTCTCGGTTCAGTCCCTCGTGCAGACTGACAAAGACTCCACCGGGGTTCAGGGCGTCCAGCAGCTTTTTCATGAATGCAGGGAGGTCTTTCACAAAATACAGGCTCTGACCGGCCCATATGCAATCATAGCCGCATCCAAAGTCGATCAGATTGTAATCACCGGGATAGAACTCCGCACGCTCTTCCATGCCCGCAGCCTCGACCTCCTTTCGGGTCAACTCCAGTACAGGAGGCAAATCGCAGAATGCTCCCCGTAATGCCGCATTACGGCCCATAATAGATAAACAAATAATACCTGGTCCGCATCCAAGATCGAGAATATGGCGGAAATGCCGAAATTCCGGCAGCGACACCGCCATGTCCGCCAGTCTGCGAGATACCTCGCCCTGTTGGTAAGCAATCATGTCACGACTAGATTTTTTCCACAGATCTTTTCCGTCAATACGATCATCTTCTTTTACCGGCTGCGGCCCAGAATAGAGTAGTTCCTTCATCTTGCTGAGATTCCGGTGCTGCATGGCCTGGAGCCTACGCATCAGGTGACCTAGGTAGGTATTGGTTTCTTTGCGAAGATACATTTCGGCAAGTGCAGAATTGGCGTAGACCCCATTCTTTTTTGAGGTAAGGCCGAGAGCTGCCATAGCATCAAGGACATGGGCGAGATTTCCAGCATGCGGATTACCGAGGTGTGCCGCTATACCTTCCAGCGTACCCGTCTTGTGCAGAATATCGGGTAATTCCAACTCAAGGGCCAGATCAAGCAACGCTGTGCGCACTGAGCCGAGCATCCAGTCTGTGAGGATTGAAACATCCGGTGACGCAGAATGTCCGGATGCAATTTTTTTTTCATCGTGCATACTAAAAACTCCATGAAACAGTTGTACCGAAACTGAACGGATTGCCGTCTTCCACAATTTTGTTGCCATTAGCCACAAGTTTTTTTGTTATATAGTGTGTATCAAAGACATTCTTCCCCCAAATAGCCACGGTAAGATTTTCGCCACGGTATCCGAATTGAAGATTGACTGTATTGTATCCAGGATCGCTAAGTGTATTTTCAGCGTCGAAATACTGTTTTCCAGATCCGAGATATTCCGCTTGCGCAAAAAAGCCGGATGGATGTGTATAACCAACGCCTAGGTGATACGTGAGGTCTGGTGCCCAAGGCAGACGATTGCCGCTATAGTTTTTTCTTCCACCACTGGGAGTGGACACCGTCCACTCGTCAATTTCAGAACGGGCATATCCAACGCCACCACGCAACTCCCAGCCCTCAAGTGGGTATGCCCTGACCTCTAGTTCGACGCCGGAGGTATGAGCCTTTGCAGAATTGGTGAATTTCCATGTACCGATGCCTGCAGATGGAACTTCTTCCCGAACCTGTTTGTCTCTGATGTCAGAATAAAAAGCGGAAACATTGGCTTGTAATTTGTTATCCAGCCAGTGTGTTTTCAGCCCAAGTTCGTAGTTGGTGCTGTATTCCGGTTTATAATAAAATGTATCTTTTGAACTGGCTGAAAAAACATTAAAGCCTCCTGGCAGATAGCCTTGGGACCATGATGCATACGTGGTCAGGTTGTCTGTAACGTCGAGAGAGGCGGAAGCCATGGGAAGGAACTCCGTGTAGCGAAAACCTTTTTCATACGCACGCCGCTGCCCTGCACCGGTTTTATATGTTTGTTCACCGTCTAAGCCCGTATATTCAGCCCGTAGACCTGCCGTCAGCCGAAAGGCATCCGTAATGGCATAGGTGGCCTGCCCGAAAAGTGCCCCCGTTGTTTCCGTGTAGTCCGTATGCAGATATGTGGTTGCAGCGGCCCGTCGGCGAATTCGGTTCATATCCGTATTCATGGAGGTTTTGCCCAAAAAGAGCCCGGCTACCCAAGAAAGCCTCTGCTTACCTACGGAAGAAAAACGCAGCTCTTCTGAGATATTGCGCTGATTAATACTCATGTCGGACACGCCCAGAGGTAACGGCGTTCTGTCAAGATCAGACAACATCTTGTATTTGTAATCTAAATAGCTGGTTATTGATGTTGTTCTAACATGCTCGCCAGTATGTGTGATGGTGAACGCAGGAATCACAAGATCAGACGAAGCCTCGTCTGGGGCGTCGGAGCGAATTTTATACCGTCCGCTACGGTATGGCCCGGTGGACAAGCGCATACTGCCTATGCCATCGTCACTGTGTGTGGCATCCAATGACATGCGCACATCCAACGCATCCGTAGGGGTGAGTCGTAAAACCACTCGTCCCGAATCAGCCTTGTGTCGTGCCGCTTGATCTTTCTGTTTATATTCGTTGCGGACAAAGCCATCCGTTTGATGGCGAAGATAGCTTCCTGAAAAGTACACCTTGTCCTCAAGCAATGGCCCAGCCGCAGAAGCCCCCAGACGAAAGGTGTTATGATTCCCAAATTCCGTAAAAAGTGATCCCCGTAACTTGTTGTCCGGTGTGCGCCGCACAAGGTTGATCACCCCCGATTCACTGTTTCTGCCATAAAGAGTTCCCTGCGGACCGCGCAACACCTCAATGCCTTCCATGTCATGCAGGTAGATGTTCTGCATGTAGGACAAAGGATACGGCACCCCATCCACATAAAGCCCCGCTGGAGAATGTAGCGCCGTATCCCAGGTGGACATGCCGCGAATGACAATTTCATTACCGGAGCTAGTGCTTTTCATATGGACGTTGGGAAACATTTTTGTAGCGTCCTGCAAGGTTTCAGCCCCCTGATTTTCCAGATCGATATCCGAAGCCGTGGAGACGCTGCCTGCAATCTCCCGGAGCGCCTGTTCACGCTTAGTGGCGGTAACGGAGATCGCTTCCAGCGTATAGGTATCAGCGGGCTGCGGTTGTGATTCTGCCGCATGGGCGCTTTCGAATAGAAGAAAATAACTTAGGATTCCTCCTAAAATGTAATGACGCATGGCGTGTCACCTCTCCCCGGCGTGTGCTACTTTTAATTGAATTTGATTTTCCTTTTCATTAAACTAGAAAAAAGAGTCTTGCTAACCGTGGAAAGGTCAAAAAATATCCCCAGCGGGGTATCGCCGGGGTCGTTGAGGAATGTATGGGATTAGGACAAGATTTGACGCTTTTCGCCGGTCCTGGTTTTTACCGAACCTGCGGAACAGATTCTTTTATGCTCAGGCCGGGCCTTGTGTTGCAGCTTTCTCAACTTTCGCCCACAGATCCGTTGCATATGGAATTTGAAATTCAGAGTTCTCCGCTCATATTCGGGTTTATGCTCACTGGATCGAACCATTGTAGCTACAAGCATGGAGCGCTGAGCGGAACAACGCAGTTGCACACCAGCGGAAGTAATAGCATCACATATCTTTCAGACACAGTAGGGAATATGAGGTGCAAAGGTGGCATGCGTAGATTAAGTATTATTATGGATAAAGATTTCCTTTATCCCTATCTTGTGGCGGAACATACCAACATACCAAAGCAACTGGAACGTGTGTTTGAAGGCCGCAAAACAGCATTTCAGTGGATAGGCAAAAACAGCGCTCAAAAAATCCGTCTTATAGCAGATATTGTAACAAGCGCCTATGCGGGAACCCTGCGCAAACTGCATATGGAAATTCGAACACTTGAACTAATAGAAACACAGCTTATCGAATATCTTGCCACCCAAAATGGCTACGAACGGACAGTATCCCTATCGCCATCAGATGTACGACGCATAAAGGAAGCCAGGGAATTATTGGTGCAGGATATGGAAAGTCCACCAACACTTGCGCAATTGGCGAAGATGGTAGGTGTCGGTGAAAAAAAACTGAAGGTGGGCTTCAAGCAGGTCTTCGGTCTACCTGTGTTCGAATACTTCAGGAACTATCGCATGGAGGTTGCTCGCGAACTGCTTGCCGCAGGTGACATGAATGTCACAGAGATCGGTGTGCATATCGGCTACCAAAGTCTGAGTCATTTCAGTCATGAATTTTTCAAGCGCTACGGTGTGACACCTAAAAAATTTCAAAGTGGAAAAGGCAATAAAAATATTCTTTGAGCATAGGGATCGCCTTGTACAATGGTTATCTATTGAGTGAGTGTTTAGAACACAGCCCTACCTTTCTACCTTCAAGGTAAAAGACATGAAGATAGGGGCTGCTTCCGACCAGAATTGAGGCCCCCCTGCTCTTTTTCGCGCTACGGAGAGGCTCCTGAGTAAACAGCCCCGCATGCATGATGCTTTCTTAAAGACCGTCAGATAGAGCGAGATCGGGGCGCGTGGCCCGCAGAATTTCTGAGTTATCTAAAAATGACTACGGCACTTGGGAATGGTGCAGGATGCTTCGCGCCTTCAAAACGTACCCGTCCACGCAAAAAATGAATGTCGCCGTAGGGCATTACAAACGCATGCCACCAAGCGGTATCTGTTCTGGCCGGGAGAAGGCAGACAATGCGCTCTGCGTTTCTCTGGTGTATTTCTTCCACCGCCTTGGCTATCCAGCGGCCAGTTTCACGGCCATACGGGGGATTCATCCAACATACTCCATGCCAACACTGTATCAGGCCGTTGGTTGCTGGCGAAAAAAACGTCCTGCACTTGGCATTTTCCCAAGTGGCGCACACATCCAGGGTAAAAGGCCCGTGAGAAATATCCCACACGTGGAACAGTTCCCAAGGCGTTGCCCACTCCATTTTTTTACTGGAGAAATGCACGTTCATAAGGACAACTCCCGCGCTTTCCCACGTTCCTGGCCTTTATCCTGCGCAACCCCCTTTTGCAAAACGATCCCCACTTGCCGTTTCACCTCATCCAGCCCACGGGACTGGTGCAGATCGTTAAAATCCGTCAGTCCCCTGGCCCGCTCTTCATCGGTGAAGATCGGAGCCACGACCTTGCCGCCGACCTCTTGAGCGGCCTTCTGCGCCAGTTCCACGCCCTTGTTCCAGGGTTCCACGCCGTCCGATGTGCGGCGTGTGTGTTTGTGGTCATTGTCCGCGCAGATGATAATAGCGGCATTGGGGAATTTTTCCCGCAGCTTTTTGGCTACAGGTTCCAGATTTCCCGCGTCAAAGGCCACAGCCACGGGTTTTTCCGTTGCCATGTGCAGACTCGCGCCGGTTGCATAGCCTTCGGCCAGGATGATATCCCCTTGAGAAAGGTCTTTCCCCGGCTCGGCAATCAGGTGGAAGTTGCCGTTTTTCTCCATCCCGTACATGAAGCTTTTTGCACCTTCCGGGGCAATGGTTTGCAAGCCACGCAACTCCTTGTCCACAGTCATCACGGGCACAAGAAGGTTGCCGACCACGTCCTCACGCACCCCGAAAGGCTGAACGCCCTTGGCTTGTAGATAGGGATTCTCGTTTGTGGCCCAATCATAAGCGATCCATTCCGTATACGCTTCCCGCGCCGCTCTTTGCTGGCGCTCCAGAATAAGCCGCTGCCGCTCCTCGCTTTTTTGTGCAATTTCGTCGTGTTGGGCTTCCAACTGCTCTTTGGTCAGCGTATGGCCCGTGGCAACCCAGGTTGTTTTGCCGCTGGTGCTGAAATTCTGCATCCAGCCGGCAGGCCGTTCATCCAGATAGCCGCAGTATGCGCCGTCCAGGTCACCGCCGCTTCTGCCGATGAGTGGCACACGATGGATATGCCCGTCCATAATCGGAGCTTTGCCGCGCAGATCAAGCCCGGCATTTTCCAAAGCCCGCGCAAATTCCTCTTGTGGAAGCATGAACGGTTCCGGCACGGGAGCCTTTTCCAGCGTCATTTCAGGAACCCAGGTCGCCAACGGAGCAATGTCAGTGCCTTCCGGTGCGTACCAGAGCTTGTTATCCTTGTCCCACTTCGCGCCGAACTTCTTTGCCCGTTCCTTTTCCTTGTAGGGAACGGCGAGAAAAGTTTTCTCCTTGGCTGGAGCCGTAGGAACGCCCATAGCGGCTATGCGCTCATCCTTTTCAAGAGATTTGCCGCGTTGCGCGGTCTTTTCCAGCTGCACCGTCTGTCCCGGGGCCTCCTGCTGAAGTTCCTTTTTCCGCTCCAGGTCAAAGACGTATTCTTTGATCCTTTCCGCGTCGCGGCAGGCCCGCACAATTTCGTAGGGGTCTTCTTTCAGGGCTTGAATCCATGACTGCACATAGGCGGCATGTTGGCCGGGATCGTGGCCGATGCCGATTTCCTGTCCGAGCATCCATGAGGCGATTTCCGCCCGCAACTCTTCCCGCGCATACGTTTCCGAACCAAAGGGGCCAAACTCGCGGTTCAGGCGCTTTTCTTCGCCTGTCCAGTGGCCCAACTCGTGCAGAGCCGTTGCGTAGTATTTATCCGGCGCGTCAAAGTTTTCCTTGGGCGGCAGATGAATGGCGTCTTCCATGCGCCGATAGAAGGCCCGGTTACTCTGGTCGTGCTTGATCGCCGCGCCGGAGGCGGCAAGGATGTTTTCCGCCTTTTCTATGGGCTCCCACGCATAGGCTTTATCTGTCAGCTGGAGCGGAGGAATGCCGTCAACCTGTTCAGCGTTGAAGATATAGGCGAAGCGGACAATGGGCTTGTCCAGCTCCACTTTTTCTTTTTCCGGCTTGCCGTCCGCACCAAAGACGGGTTTGCCCTCTTTATCTAGCTTGTCCTTTTCCGCAATGAACTGAAAATAGACTACCGGTGTGGCCTTGCTGCCGGGCAAAATGCTGTAGCCGTGGTCATTGGCCTGTTTCAGCGTCATCCAGCGCGGGTCGTCATAGCCGGAAAGCGCCAGATGCACCCGGTTCATGCCCCGGTACACCGTGCCGGAGACGGGATTGTGGGGAACCAGGGAGGCTTTTCCCAGCGTCCAAGGTACTTGCCACGGGGCCGTTCCTTCTTGAAGGCGCTCAATGATCTTGCTAGCAAACTCTTCATGGAACGGGGGCCGCTTCGGCTTCTGCGGCTTCTGAGTGCCGGTTTTGGTGTTAGCCGACATAGACCACCTCCCCGGAATCGGTGACGGTCAAAAGGCCGTCTTCCACCATGTCGGCCAGCGTAATGGCCTCTTCGGGGAAAGCGCCCATGTAGTCCGCAACGTCAGGGTCAAGCGGGACGCCGTAAATCACGGAATCGCCTTCAATCTGCTGCGCAATGGCCTTTGCCGCAGCGCGTAAATATTCTTTGTTGTGCATGGTCATTTTCCTTTTTTAAGACGGCTAAACCTCTTGCTTTTTATAGAGCTGTGCTTAACTATTAAGACAAGTTTGTTCTTTTCAGCATCCCTGGATGAGTAACCCCACCATAGTGAGAGAAAGGATTGTTGAAGCAGCGGTTAGAGATTCGTTTTGGAAATTCACCTTTAATGCCCGATGGGAGGGTCAGATGAAGAAGACTATTAAATTCTTTACAGGCCTGCTCTTCGTAGGCCTGTTGGCAACTGGACTGTCTGTTGAGCATACAACTTGGCAGGCACAAACAATCACAACTAACAGCATGACTATCTCTCCTAGGGGTGCTTAAAAGAGCGAACACAAGGACTCCTTTCAAGGCCCGCATGTTTCAAGGCATGATGGCCTTTTTCATTTTCGGGCCAGAGCCAAACAGCCTCCACCCGCTGGAGTCTGTCCAACGGAACGAACCCGAAATAGCGGCTGTCAAAACTGCCGGGATGATCGGCCAGCACCAGGGCCATGCCGGGAGGAACGACGCCCGGCATCAGAACTGGCGATATGGAGCGCCCTTGGCTGTCCACGGAACGGATCGGGAATGCGGACGGATCAACAGACTCCCCCGGCAGCGCGGCCAAACGCTTGAGCAGGGGCCGCAGGCCGGAGGGGCAGGAACCAGGCTCCAGATAGCCACGTTCCAAAGCCAGCTCCGCGAACTCACCTTGCAGACAAACACTCACCAGATCGTTTTTCTCTGGAAGGCCGGGAGCAAGGCGGTAGATGCCCATGGGCAGTGACGGCGTGGGATTGAAGCGCAGGCCCACGCCGGAGGCCAGGGCAAACGTCAGCGCGAGCCACACCCCAATGAACAGCACCCGCCGCGTCAGGCTACGCAACGAAGTACTGTTCACTGAAAGCCTCGTTCTTTTCAGGGGGAGCCGCGACAACAGGCGTTGCCGAGTACCACGCCGCAGGGCGCGGCTCGTAAAGAGAATCCGTTATGCCGCTTTGGTATTGGGGTGTGAGGCCGGGAACCGGAATCTTTGCGCGGGCCGAGAACACAGGGTCAAAGAAATAGAGAATTTGCCGACCGTAGATAGGCGATTGCCCGGCTGTGAAAATCAGCATATCGCCGGGCTTTACTACCTTGCCTTGAGAATCCTTCTCCGGGCCGGGGAGCCTCATGCACTCATCCGGCGTAAGCAGAGGCCGGGCTGTTTCGGAGACGTTGACCGAGGCGTTTTTCATATGCCCGGTTCTGGAGCCAGAGAGAGAAACCTTTTCTTCCACAACAGTGGTTTTGCCCGTCATGTCGGAAAGGGTTTTGGCCGTTTCAATGGTGTTCGGCGCGTAGGCAATACGGACATGGCAGTTTGCCATGAGCGCGTTGTCCTTGCCATACTCCCGCCGCTTCTTTGCTTTTGGTCACGATCTGTCGCGACTTTTGTAGCAGGGAGCGTTTGAATTCTATCTCCGTGCGGCTTTGCCCGGCTTCCGGCTGGCCGCTGGCGGTGTAGGCCCGCGCAATGGATTTTCCGTTATCTTCACTGTCCAAAATACGGAGATGCAGATACCACGAGGATTTTTCACCTTTCTCGAAAATGGCATCCAACGTGTAGGCTATTGCCAGAGTGTCAGTTTGCGCATCGGGAATCAGGGTGAAGCCCTTTGTGCGCAAACCATTTTCAAAGGCTTGGGCAAATTTATTGCCCTCGTCCTTGGCCGGGACGAGGTGAACGGAGGTATGCCCCGGAGGGTACAGACTTGAGAGGCAGTCCACGGCATCGGCGGCGATAGCGGCAACGGCGTTACCCTCCGGCAAAGGCCCGCAATAGGAACCCATAGGCTCGCGCCCTGCACAGCCCGAAGCCAACAACACCAGAAGCAGCAATGGGAAAATGACTATGCGCATCACTTTTTTCCCCTTATGACTTCCACTTTTTCCTGATCGCCATCCACGCCGACAATGAGCGCGATCCGCTCAAATAAGCCGTCCACAATCATGGCCGAATTCTTCACCCGGTAATTGACCAGCACTTCACGGCTCCCTTTGCGGACGAGCAAAACGGGCATTTCCCCGGACGCGGTTTTCTCCGGCAGCCGGATAACGGTTTGCCGTCCATCATCATATACCCGCTCTGGCTTCCAAGCGGCTTTGCCCTTCACCTCATAACGGAAATTGAGTTTAGATAAATCCGCCTGCTGGCCATCCACAGTGGTGGAGTTCCATTCGCGCTCTTTGGTTTCTTTCTCTTGCCGGGCCGCGCGTTGACGGTTCAGCGAGTCCGCATAGAGGAAACCGACATAGGGCGTGTGGCCTTTGCGCTGTGATACAAGACGCAGATGGTACACTCGGCGGTTTGTGGTGATCACCGTGGAGCTTTCAAGCCCCGCATCCACGGGCTTGATGAACAAATGCACCCTGGCGTCAGGGCCGGAACCCGCTGAACCCGATTCCACCATCCAGCGGGCCGAATCGCCCACCACGATTTCATTGACCACCTCTCCGGCTTCAAGCTCCACATCCGAAACCTGCATGGGCGTTGCCACAATGGTGGGCAGGCTGGCCCCGTGGACGTACACCACCTTGCCGCCGCCGGACAGAACCGGATCAACATTCTGCCGCGCCCAGTCATCGGAAAGGCTGAGAGCCTTTCTTTCCTTCGGGGTCAGCGGCACGACCTTGGGGCTAATATAGTCGATTTCCTGTACAGATTGGCTGGCGCTCATGCCGCCCAGGGGCGGCGGGTAGCCGGGGGGAATGTCCTGGGCCGCCAACGCGGTTCTTGCGCAGAGCGTAAAGGCAAGAAGCAGAAACAGTATCTTTTTCATGAGAAGCCTCATTCCTGATTGTTTTGCGGTTTGACGGGAGCCGGAGTACCGACCACTTTGCCAGCGGACAGCGCCGTAATGTAGACGCCGCCCGGATTGCGGAGCAGAACAGCGTCCACCGTGGGCGGGTTGATCTGGATTGTCACCGTGGCCTCATAATTGTGGGAATCCAGCATGACGCCCGCATGACTGCGGACGGTTTCAACCCATTCCACCCGGTAGGAATCGGTACTGACCGGCAGCGGCAGCCCCTTGATTTCCACATGCACCAACTTGCCGCTTTTGGCGATTTCATAAGGATTATTTGCTTCGTACCATTGACGCAAAACGCCTTTAGCGCTTCCGGCCATGAAAAAGGAAAGCCGCTCGATCATTTTTTGCTGGAGTTCCACGTCCGCCGTGACCGTGCGCCAATCACTGACGCACTTGGCAATTTCCGCTTGGATCAGCCGCTGCGGGGTTTTGCTAGCCACATCCGCCCGCGCCATAACCGCCGCTTTGCCGAGAGCGTCCACTTCGATAATGTAGGGAATGGTCTTTGTCTGGCTTGCCTGTATGACGTTGCCAGTGATGGAAACGCCGGTGATGAGCAGACAGAGGAAGGCGACCATACGCCATTGCGCGGCACGGTTGATATAAGATCCGTAGCGTTCAAGCCACTCTTCGCGTCCGTCCAGGTAGGGGCTTCCCCCTTTTTCCCGCACGGGTAGTTTCACTTGTGATTTGAAAAAAGGCATAGATACCGCCTTATGTGTCGTTATTCATCTTGGCACGTTCAAGCCGGTCCTGCATTTCAGACCGGGTACGGGTACTGAGGGCTTTTTCGCCGGAAGCCTTAGCATCCTGCCGCGCTCCCCATAGCGATTTCGCCATGTGCGCCGCTTTGCTCAGGCCCCTAGCCCCGTCCATGCTTGCCACCTTGGCCGCGTCTTTCACGCTCTGAACGGTGTTGCTCCCGGCGACCATCGTGCCGAGAGTCGCCCCTCCCACGGCGGCAGCCGAGGCTGTAAGCGCCGCGCCGCTGGAAACGTGGGAACCGTTGATAATGCCCGCACAGACATCTGGCAGGGATTTAACCAGGGCCAGCAGCACCACGGACGCGCCAATGACCACAAAAATATCCTGCAATTCCGCAGTGGACGTGGAAAAACTCTCGATAAAGGCAATGCCCACCCCAAGCACGAGCTGCATAACAAAGAGTTTGAAGGCCACGGCCAGAACGTAGCGGATCGCGTTGACGGCATAATCCTTGAGAAAGGCGCTACCGCCGAAACCGACCAGGATAACAGCCGCCGCCATTGCCACCATTGCTTCGCACTTGATGAACACCACTTGCGCGGAAATGAGCGCGAAGCAGACAATGATCACCAGGGCGGCAATGAGCAGGGCTATGGAGTTGCCCGGCGACCAGACGGAAAGTTTATCCAGCACCAGTTTGACGAGTTGCATTCCGGTCAGGAACGGAGACTCTGAAGAATAGTCGCCGGGGGTCAGTTCCCTGCCGATTGCGCCGAGGCCGTTGATCAGGTTCCACGACCATTCCTTGTAATAGGTGATAACGGCCATGAAAAACCCGGCCATGAGCAGGAGCATGACAAACTGTTTCAGAATGTCGCCAAGCTGATCGCGGTTGAGCGCTGCTTTGATGCCAAGAAAGCACACCTCCAGAATGACCAGCCCGCGGAACACAACCAGGGCGTACCGCTTCAAGGTCGGCTCCCAGGTGCTTGTTTTGTTGTAAAACTCATGCACCAGCTTGGAGACGAAATCTTCATCAGCGGCATGGGCCAGTTCCGGCAGGAGCAGAATCGCCAGCGGAGGGAGGCAGAGCACGGCCAGAAGCAGCAAATATTTTTTCATGGTCGCCGCCTAAAAAGGGTCTGGCTTGGCTTTCGCACTGCCGATCCGGTTTGTTTTCAATGTGTCCCGCCATGCCTCTTGGGCCATCTGGCTTTCTTTCTCCGCCTTCATCTGACTGGCTAAGTTGGACTGCACCTGTGTGGCCATGAGTTCGCGGAGCTGCCGGGCCTCCTGCACCTGGAGGGCGGAAAGCTGGTTCCCCGCCATGATCGCCTTTTGCTGGCCGTCCGGCGTGGAAAGCAATTCCTCAAGATAGGACTGGAAGCGCCCGGCATCCTTTTGCAAATCGTCAAGCTGGTGGCCGGAAAGCTGAAACGTGGCCTGTGAAGCCTGATCCACGGTTGCAGACCACTTGTCCCACTGCTGTTGATATTGTGCGTTGGCGGCTTCAACCTGTGCCGGGCTGGCCCCGGCCAGCTCTTCGAAAAGCGCCTGTTCGGGAAACAGGGAATTGAACACCTGTCCAAGCCCCACAATATCGCCGCGCAGCGTCTTGAGGTTGCCGGAGAGGTTGGCAAGGCGGGTCAGATTGCCTTTGAGTTCATTCACCAGATTGGCCGGGAGTTGCGCGGTGTTTTGCAGCATATTGGCGTACTGCTCGATATTCTGCTGCACCATGCGGATTTGCTGGGCCGTTTGCGTTACGGACTCGTGGTATTCACTGATAAGCGTGGAAAGTTGCTCCATGTTTGTGGCGCGATCCAAAGCCTGCAACAGACTGTTGCTGCAATTCACGCACGAAACAGTCAGGGCATGGGCTGGCGTGGCGAACATGCACATGAGGGACAAGACGGACAGTAACTTTTTCATAGAAACTCCTTGTTATGCCGCGCCGCGTTCCCGCAGCCATTCGTACTGCCAGCCGCCGGAACCATATTCCGCAGCAAGCGCCTGAATCCGGGCAAGGCTCTCCTTATCGGAGGAGCCGACAAAGGCCAGCGTCTTGGGGCCAAGGGCAAGTTGTACTTGTCGCCTGCCGAGGGGCGAGACAACGTAATAGTCGCGCTTGGGCGTGGCGCGGGCGATAATGTTGATCTGGGTTTCGTTTAGGCCCATGCCCACATAGAGTTCGCGTGGCGCCTCTTGCGCGGCGGTGATATTGGGCAGGAAGATTTTTGTGGGGCAGGATTCGGCCAGTACATCCAGAATGCCGGAGTTTTTGGCGTCCGAGAGGCTTTGCGTGGCGAGGATTACCGCGCAGTTGGCCTTACGCATGACCTTCAGCCATTCGCGTATTTTCTCCCTGAATATAGGGTGGCCGAGCATGATCCAGGCTTCATCCAGCACAAGGATGGTCGGCGTTCCGTCCAGTGACGTTTCAATGCGGTGAAAGAGATAGGTCAGAACCGGAATCAAGTTTTTGTCGCCCAGGCTCATGAGTTCTTCAATCTCAAAGACCATGAACGGTGAAAGCGTCAGATCGTCCGTGTCCGCATCCAGCAGCCGCCCCATTGCCCCTTGCGCGGTATAGTGCTGGATAGCATCCTTAATCTGGTGTTCCTGAACGATGTGGAAAAAGCTGGTCAGGGAACGCAGATTGTCAGGCTGTGCCGACAAATCCAGCATGGCCGCGTGAATGGCGTTGCGGTGCGTGGGCATGACCGTGATGTGTTGCAACTCCATGAGGGAAGCGATCCACTCTTCCACCCAGGCCCGTTCCGCTTCGGAATCAATGCGCAGAAGCGGCGCGAATGCCAGACCTCCCGCAAGGCGGTCAGCGTTGCCGAGATTGTAATGCGTCCCGCCGGAGCCGAGGCAGAGCGGAAACATGCTCATACCCTTGTCAAAGGCAAAAATGCGGGCGTTTGCATAGCAGCGGAATTGTGCGGCCAGTGTTGCCAGCAGTGTGGACTTGCCCGCGCCGGTCGGCCCGAAAATCAAGGTGTGGCCGAGGTCGCCCACATGGATGTTGAACCAGAACGGCGTAGATTTATCCGTTGTCAGCACAGCCAGGGGTCGGGAGTTGGACGGATAAAACGGGCAGGGGCAGACGGGAGAACCCGTCCAGACCGAGGCCAGGGGCAAAAGATCAGCCAGGTTCAGCGTATTGACCATAGGCCGCCGCAGATTGGCGTAGCCGTTGCCCGGATGCGTTCCAAGCCATGCTTCCAGGGCGTTGATAGTTTCAACCCGGCAGCCGAAGCCAAGCGTCTGGATGTTCCGGCGCAGTTCCCGCGCCCAATCTTGGAGCTGCTCCTGATTTTCGTGCATCAACACAATGCAGGAAGTCAGGTAGCCAGCCCCAACATAGCCGCCCTGCACTTCGGTCAGGGCGTTTTCCGCGTCTTCGGCCATGAGCAGCGCGTCACGATTGGCGCGGGCGTTGGGGTTGTTAAAAAACTGGTCAAGAAAGCGATACACTTGTTGCCGCCACCCCTTACGGTAGGAGTCTATTTCCTTGGTGGCATCGTACTGGTCAAGGCAGATAAAGCGGGTGGAAAAGCGGTACTCCAGCGGAAGCGATTCCAAATCCGCGAACATGGCCGGGAAGGATTCTTGTGGCAGCCCGTCAATGGAAAGCAGCGCAAGGTGTTTTCCGCCAAGCCGGGGAATGACGCCACCGACCAGATCATTGCTGGCAAGAAGGTGATCCAGATACATGGCCCTTTCCGGTACGCGCAGCGGGTGCAGATCTCCGGAAACGCATTGCTGGATATGGGATAAAAGGTCAGATTGCGTCCAGGCTTCGCCATCATCGCCATACGCTTCATATTCCGAGAGCCGCTGCATGTGCAGAACGGAAGACAAAGCGTCTTCCAGTTCTTCCAAGGTGTTTTGGAACTGGCCCAGTGCTTTTTCCAGAATCGGAGAAGAAATACCACCCGCCTGAACCTTTCCGACTAGTTTCGCAGTTTCAAAATTCGGCCTGTAGGTGACGGAAAAAATGGTGCTGGTGCTGAAACAGCGGTTTCCACTGAAAAAGGCCCGGCGTTCATCGTCAATGAGCTGCGTCACCGGATCGGGGAAATGCCCTTTCTCCGGCGCGGGGTAGGCCCGATGGCTGCTGCGAATGGAATCCACATGCAGCATCCAGCCCGTCCCGAGCAACCGAATCGCGTTGTTGAACTGTGCGGACACGAAGGCCAGTTCATCAGGCGTGGAGCTACCCGTGTCCTGTCCCCGGATTTCCCAGCTAGCCAGAAACGAGCCGTCTTTATTGAGGATGACGCCCGGTGCGATCAGAGCGGCATAAGGGAGCAAATCCGGCAAGCCTTTGGCTTTAGAGCGGTAATCTATGAGTTTCAGCATGTGAAACCCCCTACAGCCCGCCAGCGACTTGCCTTTGCCGGGTAAAACTCCTGTTGCTTGATATGCCGTAGCCAAACCCGGCTCATAATCGGATCAGCCTTTGCCATGCGCCGGAGCACAAACACGGCAACAATCCAGAAAACGACTGCGGAAACTATGGAAACAGCCGTCAGACCGCCCACGCCCACCAGCAGCGCGATAAGGGCACTGGTCATCACCAGTTCCCTTTCCGCGCCGAGGATATGGGCGTGACGGTGCAAGGATTGATGGATAGGAAGCGGCCTGCTCATATGACCGCCCCGGAGAAAGAGAAGACACTGTTAACGATGCTGGCAGCAAACGCGATGAAAGAAATGCCAAAAACCACGGATAAAAGCAGCTTGAAACCGCCGCTGATGTCGTCCTTGTTCATGATAAAAATGACGCCGCATAGGGCCATAGCTACAATGGAAATCCATTTACCCGCAGGCCCGGTAATGGTGTTTACCACCCGTTCCAGAGGGCTGGAAAATTCCGTGATGCCGCCCGATGCCAGCGCCAGTTCAGGGCAGGCCAGCAGGCAGAGGGCCAAAAGGCCGAAGAGGGAAGGGAAAAGAGACGGTTTACGACCGGAAGTCTGAAGGCTGTGCATGACGATCTCCATTGTGGAGGCCGTCATTTCCCGATTGGGGCGGCGCGAGGTTGGGGCGTACAGCCCGCAAGACGATTCTGCTTTTACAGCGAGGGCAGAAAAGCTCGATTTCTCCAGCTTCAATGCAGCCCTTTGCCAGAAGTTTTTTGCACTTACCGCAGCGAAAAGTGCCGGGGCCGTGCGTCTGTTCAGTGCTCATGCGCCATGTTCCGCCTTTACGTTGTACAAATACTCTGTGTGATAGGTGTCCGTTTTCGGGTCAAAGCCGTCCACACGCAGGATGTTGGCTATTTGCCGCCGATTGTCCGGGGTCTTTTCCATGAAGACCACCAGATCAACCGCCCGGCCTATCAACTTCTGCTTGGGGCCAAGGCCCGCTTCCTCAACCAGTTCTTCCAGCCGGGGAAGGGCTTCTTCCGCGCTGTCCGCGTGAAACGTGCCCACCCCGCCCGGATGCCCCGTATTCCACAGTTTCAGGAGTTCCAGGGCGGCGGCGTCCCGCACTTCACCTATGAGTATGCGTTTGGGAGCGTAGCGCATACTGACTTTCGCCAGCTTCCGCATATTAACGTCGGCAATGACCGAAGTACGGAAAAACACGGCGTTGGGGCTTTTGGATTGCAGTTCCGCCGTATCCTCTATGATGATCAGGCGGTGTGACGGCGTGAGCGTGGAAACTGCGTCAATGACCGCATTGACGAAGGTGGTCTTTCCGCTGGAGGTTCCCCCCACCACCACGATATTCCAGCGCCGGAGCACGGCGTCATGGATGATTTCAATCACCCGCGCCGTGATGGAGCCGGAGTCCAGGTATTCCTGGAGCGTAAACACGCGGCTGGCCTTTTTGCGCAGCGAGAATGAAGGCCCAGGCCCGACAATGGGCGGAAACGTCCCTTCAAAGCGGGAACCGTCCAGCGGAAATTCGCCTTCCACTATGGGACTCTTTTCATTGACCGTCAGATTGAGGCCACTTGCCACCTGAGAAAGAATCAACCGACTTTGAGCAGGCGGAACCGTGCCGACACATTCATGGTCTTGCCCGTACTTTTCAATCCAGAGTGTACCGTCAGGGTTGAGCATGATTTCTATGACTTCCGGGTCTTCCAGCGCGTTCATAAACACAGGCCCGCAGGAATGGCGCAGCCCGGCCAGCAGCCGGGGATCATCACAAGCCCGTAGCATCAGCGCACCGCCTTCAAAATGAACACAGCCACATTCAACAGCGCGGACAGGCCCACAACCACGGCAGCAAGGGTCACATTGCTCTTGAAGGTTGCAAGCCGGGCCGCATGGTCGTCAAAAACCTTGCGGATGCCTTCAACAGAAGCCGAGGACAGGCTTGTGGAAAGCTGGTTCACCACCGTTTGCACACCGGCAACATAGGCGTCCGTTTTTTCGGCCATGAGCCGGGTCAGCCCCTTTTCGTGCCGGGCCTGGAGCTTGTCCACTTCCGTCAGATAGGCGTTGAGTATTGTAGCGATCATCAGCGTGGCGTCATCTTTCGGCAGCATCACGTCATGGGCCTTGGACACCACGGAACGGATTTGTTCCAGGGTAAGGCCCACTCCCGGCGCGTTGCCCAATTCCGCTTCAAGAGGCGTAGGAGCGTCAGCTTCTTGTGACATAGCCCCCCTCACGCGATAGCCGCGTTATTCACGGCTTCCACCAATTCGTTCCGGTAGCGTTGCAGGCGGGAGCGCACCACTATGGACTGGCCGGAATTGATAGCAGTCTCAAAGCTCTGGCGCTTGGCGAACAGAGTTTCCAGGTCTTTGCCGATGGTGGCCTTGTTGCCTTGAGGGATGGTGATTATGGCGTGGAATTGCCCAGCGAACTCCTGATAGACCTTAAATTCCTCAAAGGGGCGGCCATCCATGACGATTTCCCCGAAATAGGGATTCAGCCAGACCACAATGGGCGTTGTCGGAAAGCCGAGGGCCAGGGAACGCAGGCCGAGAACCGTATCTCCAATGGCCTGCCCGCCCGTGATGACCGAATGAAAAAATACGGCGTGTCCGCCTTCTTCCAACATGCCGATAATGCTGTTTTCTTTGATATAGCCGTTGAGAGCCAGGAAAGAGGACGCGCCGTTGTCCACAATGACGTGGGTTTCCGGCTTTTGCTCCATGATCGTGTCGATCAGCGTATCGAACTGGCGAGGGTCAATGTCACCGTTTTTCAAAATATCAAGGCACGTCACCTCAAATTCCTTGAATCCGGCCAGTGTCGCGTTCACCGGGTCGGTATCGAAGGCAGCGACCTTTTTACCGAGCAGGCGCAACACCTGATACAAAATCGACGCAATCATGGATTTGCCCACGCCGCCCTTGCCCTGCTGGATGAAATGCACTGTTGCCATCGCATAGACTCCTATGGGGTTAAATGCCGTCTTCCAGGCTCATTTTGCGCGGGTCGGGAAACGGCTCTTTGACGGCATTGACGATCCGGGGGCCGGTCGGAAGCGTTTTTGACGCTGACGGTTCTGCGGCATTGGCTGATCCTTGATCTTTAGGGACGCTTGGAGCACCAGTCTGAATTTTTTTCTGCATGATCTGGCAAAACGTGACATAGGCCATAGAAATGTGCTTTTTTCCTGTCAGCCGTTCATGGATCAGCTTTTTGGAATAGCCTTGAGCCAGAAGCAATTTTATCTCTTCCAACTGCGCCAGAAATTGCACATAGGCCATTGAGCGCCGCAAGGGCTCATTCTTGGGCATGGCCCGACTCGCAGCCGCGTTGAATTTCCCGCAATTTTGTGTCCAACAACACCTCAATGCGTGAGGGGAGTTCTTCCCCTCTTTCGATTTTTCGCCGTATTTTCCTGTAGTGTCTTGATGTGTATCCAAGTATTTCAGCTACTTTTTCATGCGAGCCAAACTGAATAAAAAGCGAATTGACCGCGTCACACATAGGATTTCTCCTAATTTTTATAACAAGAATTTCTTTTGCAATATACCTTTATTTTCTTGTAGACAAGGTCAAAAAATCCGGGTAGAAAAAACACGCACTATTGCAATTTTTAAGGAGCTGCCATGAATGGCGATCATTTTTCCCAGAAGGTAGAGCGAGCATTTGTAGAGATTGTCATCGAGAGAGCCGAAAGAAAGGGCTTCAAGAAGGGCGAGTTTGCGGCGCAAATTTGGCCGGAAATGTCACCAAAGGCAGCGGCTTCGCGGTGGACTTCCATACGACTCAAGGCGTCCAATACCGGGAAGCCTCAATCGGTATCGATTGCGGATGCTCAGCGCATGGCAGCAGTAATAGGAAAAGAGTTAAGCTACTTGTTGGCGATTGCGGCAGAGCGGGCCAGCGGACAGAAGTGAATATGCTGACAAAAGGAGTTGGGTCATGACACGGCAGCAGACGGAAAAAATGAAGGCATACGAGGAAAAGGCGAAAGAATTGGTATCCCTGACCCTCAACGTATGTGAGGAGAGATTGACGCAGCCTGTGGAGCCTACCACGCTCCAGGGGGATGCTTTGGCGTCCGCCGCAATGAGTGTTCGGGAGTCCGTGAATACGTTTATTGCCGTTTCTCGGCTTTCCGTCGAGGAAAAGTAGGTATATTTTTTTGGTCTACTTCACAAGAAATTCTTGTAAAATAAACCATGTTTTCATGACGTAAAATCTGCCACTGTTGCGCTATCAAACACCGGCGGAGCCTTTACCGCCTGCTCGTCTGGAGGAATCAAATGCAGCCTGAAGATTTTTTCCCCTCCCATGGGGACGAATTGGAAAAATATTTGACTGTAGAGCAGATGAAAGCCCGTATTCAAGCCGAACTCAACGGGAAATTGAGCACCGTCCTAGCCCGCATGGACTCTATGCAGGAAACCTTTGAACGGACGCTCGGACCGCTGGCAGCTTCCGTGCAGGAAATTGAGGAAATAAAGCGAAAGGTCAATCTCACGCCCGAAGAGGTTGAAAGGGTCTATAGCCTGAACGCTGCGACCTTGGCTAACAAAAGAGCCAAGGCCGCAGGGCCGCGCTACATCAAGGACGGGGGCAAGATTCTATATCCTCAGAAGGATCTGCAAAAATATCTCAACGAGCGCGAGATATTGACCCGTGATGACGATTAACCGGCTTGGTCGACCCAATCCAGAACCGATTGCGGAACTTGCTCAATCCCTTTCTCTTTAATGAGGTGAGTCAGAATGGCGTTCAACTGTTCTATTGTGGAGTCAGCATCCTTGCTTATCAGGTTTTGCGATTCGGTAATCGGGCACAGGTGGGCATAGCGTTCCGTCATGGTAGTGGTCTTATGGCCGACAAGGCGGGCGATCTTGAACAAGGGAGTGCCCTTGATGGCCTCCCAGGAACAATAGGTATGCCGCAGCGTATGGAAAACCACCTTATCGAGCGGGTCAATCCCGGCAGGATTGAGGCCGCATTCGCTGGCGGAGCGGTCAAACGTCTTATTAGTGCTGGAACCTACCGGGATTCCACCCCGGCCAGTGAATATCAAATCGGAAGAGCATTTACTTACCCATTCTTCAAACACCGGCCTGACAGCCTCCGTAATCCGGTAAGTGCGATACTTCGCGCTGTTCCTTCTCCGATAGATGATAACCCCACGCTCCATATCAACGCACTCCAGATGCAAATACTTCACATCCGTTGGGAAAAGGCCCGTTTCCTGGGATACGAAATTGATAGTGTCCTGAGCAACTTGCCCACTGGTGAAGATGATAATTCTTTTCCGCCGCTCCAGGGCTTCCGTAAAGGCGTTCCAGGCTGCATCGTTCAAGGTAATGCTGCGCCGTCCGGTTTTGCCCCGGATCTGCCAGACCCGCGTTTCAGGTTGCAGGTCATGGATCTTCGTCCCGGTGACTTCGCTCAACCGAGCGCCAGTATTCAGAGAGATAGTGGAGATCAAAAACCATTTACGGCTGTGCCGGTTGATGGTTTCCAAAAGCAGATCCGCTTCACTTCTGGACAGAAACCTAGTGCGGGCGTTGTCCACCTTGGGCATATCCACTTGTTGAAAGGGGCTCTCCCCCTTGAACAGCCCCCATTTCTTGAGTTTGTTGATCACGTTCCGCATGTCGCCCAGGATGAGGCGCACGGAGGCCGGAGCAAGCCCCTTTTTGAGCAGAAAAAGTTTGTAATCCTCCAGTTCCAGAGGAGTGATTTTGTCCACGGGTTTGTTAGCGAACAGCGGAGCCGTATGAACGCGGTATCTAAGCGCAATGTCATACCCGCCATTTTTCAGGTTCGGGAACCATTTCTCCTTAAATACTTCATAGCCTTGGCCGAAGGTGATCCCGTTGCTCTTCTTGGTTCGCTTTGGCGTTTCGCCGTTTCGTGCGGCAACCATGAATTCGCTGCGCTTATCCGCCGCATACTGCGCGGTAACTTTTTCGCTGCGCCATCCGACCTTGTGCCAGCGGAATTTTTTGTCCTCATCTCGGTAACTATAATAAAAGCATTCGTCAGGCTTGCCGTCGAAGCGTTTTGTATCGCTAACATATCGATATACCCCGACAAACTTGGTCTTAATCATGCCTTTCATTTTTCTAGCTCCCTTATAGCTAGAAACGTATTTCTAGCTTTTTCTAGCACGTTTTCGAGCATGCTGCGGGGTAAATTATGACCCGCTGTGAAAAACATGAACTCGAAAGGTCTTGTAATAGCAACAAAAATGAGCCACTATTATATCTAGTGACGTGCTGTGATGGTAAGGGAACTTTATTCGTAATCAGCAGGTCAAGAGTTCAAGTCTCTTAGCTGGCTCCACAGAAATCAAGCCCTTACGGTGAATAACCGGAAGGGCTTTTTTGTTGGTGCTACCGGAGCCACCTGCCAGAAACACTGCAGCGCGCCATATAAAACCAAGCGGCTGGCATTCACCCTGTCATGGACGAAATGTCAGCCGCCTGTTTTACCCACCCAGCAAGCATGTAAAGGCTGGCCGTGGGACATGATTATTCAAAAAAACTGCCTTTTCCGCTCAGTCACAAACGCCTTCGTGTTCAGGGCCTTCAGGAATAGTGCAGGATTGCAACTTTTTGCCAGTGCCGCTGCACTCAAAACAGTTTGTTCCGTCGTTGTTTTTTCCACTGCCCTCACAAGCGGCACAAGTGGTGTAGTCATCAACTCGCGAATTCTGGGCCATAATGTGTCCCCCTTGCTGGAGTTATGCTATCAATCACCACTAGCACTACCCCATCAGAGTTACAAGCGCATTTACCAGCGCCCACCAGCATCAAGGCGGCTCCAGTCGCAAGATCATTCTCCTCACGCTGTTTGGCGGTCTGAGCACAGAATGGCAGACAACAAGCAAATTTCCACACGATCTGGTCCAGCTTGCCGGAAATTTTTTTAGCCTTTATTCAAGCATGGTTACCGTGCAATCAACCCGCGTTCGAAATAAAAGTGCCCATTTTGAGTAAAGTTTCTGACAGAGCCGCCGTAAAACAACACATATAAAAATACCTTTCACAAAAAAACTTTTTACCTATTGCAAACTATTTAATAATTTTTTAATATTTGGTTTGACTTAAAAAGTCGCTTAATAAATAGGCATAAAAATATTAACAGGTTAATAACTTTTCAAAATATCAAAATGAGATAGATTCACGATATCGGACTTTGAAGCGCTCACAAAACCGCCAAAATCTTCCTGGTGAGGCACCATATGAGTATCAAATTCAAAGTGCTGCTCCTTTCCATCATCGGCCCGACCCTGCTGGCGATCACCATCTTTGCATACGCTGTGCAAAGCATCTGGACGTCTGAAGAAGAGGCCGTTGTGCATTCTGCCAAAGGCATTGTGAGCATGGCAGAATCGGCCCGCAACGAAATGGCACTGAAATTTGACGGAGTCATCAAGCCTCTGGACGAAATTTCACGTGATAAACTTGTGGACGCAGTGCCGATCATTACGGCCATCAAGATGGCTCGCCAAAACGCCAGCAAACTCGGATATCGCTTTCGGGTACCCAAATATTCCCCGCGCAATCCCGAAAATGAGCCCAATGCCCTTGAAAGGGCCGCCCTTGACCAGATCAAGTCCAAGGGATTGCCTGAGCTCATAGTGCGCCAGCCCGATGCGATACACTACTTTAAGCCCATCGCACTTACTTCTGAATGCCTGTTCTGTCACGGCGACCCAAAAGGTTCGCCCGACCCCATTGGCGGTACCAAGGAAGGCTGGAAAGTCGGCGAAATTCATGGCGCGTTTGAAATCATCTATTCACTTGATGACGCCGTCGCCGAGACGAAAAAGGCCGCCCTTGCCATTGGCGGTGCCACGGTTGCAGTGCTGGCGATTGTTGTCTGTGCGGTGTGGTTCATCATGCGAAACAGCCTTGTGGCTCCGCTCATACGGCTGCAGAATTTTGCCCGCGAAGTTTCGGAAGGCGAACTGGACACCCAACCGCACGGCACTTTCAAGGCAGAGCTACAGGCACTTGAACGGGCCCTGACAGCCATGGTTGTGCGACTGAAAGAAAAAATACTGTTCTCGGAACAAAAAACCGCCGAGGCAAAGGCATCAGAAGAACGCGCCGCGCACAATGCCCAGGAAGCGTCAGACGCACGCGACGATGCTCTGAAATCGCGCGCACAGGGCATGGTTGAAGCGGCAGACATGCTTGAAGGCGTTGTAAACTCCGTTATCTCGGCATCGCAGGAAATTTCTGCTCAGGTAGAGCAATCCAGCAACTTTGCCTCTGGCCAGGCCGCCAGCATGAATTCAGTTGCCGCAGCCATGGAAGAAATGAACTCATCGGCCGTTGAAGTTTCAAACAATGCGGCCCAGGCTTCGTCATCCTCTGAGGTGATCAAGACAAATGCGCAAAAAGAACTTAACGCGGTCAAAAATATGGTTGGAGCCATCAGAACAGTGCAAACAATGGCCAACAACCTCAAGACCGGCATGAGTGAGCTTGGTCAACAAGCAGAAGATATTGGCAAAATTATGAACGTAATCAACGACATCGCCGATCAGACCAACCTGTTGGCCCTCAACGCCGCCATCGAAGCCGCCCGCGCAGGCGATGCCGGACGCGGATTTGCAGTGGTTGCCGACGAGGTGCGCAAGCTGGCAGAAAAAACCATGTTGGCCGTTACGGAAGTTGGCAATGCCATCAAATCGGTGCAGCTAGGCACTCGCAATAACGTCAACAGCGTGGACATGGCAGTCGAAGCCATCTCAAAGGTTAATGGAATGGCAGAAGGGACGGGCGAGGCCATCAGTCAGATCACCTTGCACGTTAATGAAATGGCAGAACAGATTCAGGCCATTGCACATGCTGTAGACGAACAAATGCGGGCCTCTGACGAAATAAACAAATCCATTTCCATGGCAGACCATAATTCTACTGAAACTTCTGCGGCACTTCAGGAAATATCAACCGCGCTGACAGACCTTGCCCAGCAAAGCCAGGTGCTGGAATCGCTTATTACCAGGCTGCGCACAGGGGCGAAACAGATAACTGTGAAATTCGATCAGTAGCCACTGCATAAACGATGCGGCACGGCCTTGCAGATAATCTGCAGGCTGTGCAAGAGGCACAAAATAATACTCCCTGCTTTGCCAGCGAACCCGCATCAATAAAAACAGCCCCTGAACGTCACGCCAGCTTCATGCGGCGTGACGTTCAGGGGCTGCCTGTGTTTGGATGTTGTGCTGACAGACAGCGGAGCTTACTGCGTGTTAATGGCCAGATCCTGCCCGGTCACGCCGCAGTAAACCAGAAAAAGCTCCACCCCGTCGCTGCCCGTGTATCCGTAGTGCGGTTTGTTGACCATCTCCGCCAAAAAGTCACCCTGCTTGAGCTGCTGCTCAAGGTTGTCGGCTTCGCTTTTTACGGTCAGGCTTCCACTGTGCACGTAGGCAATATTGGGCATGGGGTGCGTATGGCTGGCAAGCCGCGTGTTGGGCGGAATAACAATCTTCACAATCTTGATGTCAGCGTTGCCAGCAGGGTACGGCCCATATTCCTTACCATCCCATGAGCGCACTGCCTCAAACAGCACGGTTTTGCTGACGGCAGCGGGTGGTGTGGCGGCAAGGGCCAAACCGGCGCCAGCCTGCCCATAAGTTTTTCCCCCGGCCCAAAAGCCTGCCGCAAATATAACCAGCCCCGCAACAACACTGAAAAACAGATTCCTTCCGCGCACGCAAACCTCCACAAATGGCTGGGCGCATCGCCTGCGCACGCGAGCCTGCTGGTTATCCACAAACTGCCCTGCCACCGTCGCCCCAAGGCCATGAAAGACCTTGCACGGCTCAGCGATGCTCCAAGGCTGGCGGCTTTGTAATTCTTTACTCTGCAAATACACAGAGATGAATTGCCTTGCAACACCCGGCCCCGGCCGTTCGGCAGTGATCGTCAAAACAGCCCCTGGCTATCCCTCTGCCCGGCTGCCCCTGCGCAGCCAGTACAGAATGGTTGTAAACATCTGATCCGGCTCAACCGGTTTGGCAATAAAATCGTCCATTCCGGCTTCAAAGCAGCGTTCACGATCTTCGTTAAAGGCATTGGCGGTCATGGCGATGATGGGCAACGTCTGGGCAACAGGCATTTTTCTGATCTCGCGCGTGGCCTCAAGACCGTCCATATTGGGCATCTGCATATCCATCAGAATCATGGAAAACTCGCTTGGTCGAGCTGCCTGCATGACTGCCAGAGCCTCCAGACCGTCCCGGGCAACTTCTACCTCAAGACGCGCATCTGCCAGTGTTTCTGTAGCAACCATCATATTGATTTCATTGTCTTCAACCAGCAGGATGCGCCTGCCTGCAAAGTTTGCGGCGATTTCCTGAAAAGCGTTTTTTATCTGTAGCCTTGGCCTCACAGGGCTATCGCCTTCAGCCTTGTCGAACAAGGCCGTAAACCAGAAGGTGCTGCCCTGCCCCACGGCACTGGTAGCTCCTGCCTGACCGCCCATCATTTCGGCCAGCTTCTGGGTGATGGACAGGCCCAGCCCTGTACCGCCGCACCGCTTGGACATTGAAGCATCACCCTGCTCAAAAGGAGCAAACAGATTGGGCAGCTTTTCCGGCTCAATACCAATGCCGGTATCAATGACCTCAAAGCGAAGCCTGATCTGCTTTTCGGTTTCTTCTTCCATCAGCGTACGGATGGTAACGCTGCCCGATGGCGTAAACTTGATAGCGTTGCCCACCAGATTGAGCAGGGCCTGCGTAATCCGCATGCTGTCGCCACTGAGGGCACACGGCAGCGGATCAGATTCTATGCGCAGCTGCAACCCCTTGGCGGAAGCCCCCTCTGCCAGTATTGACAAAACATTGTCTGCAATGACCCTCACATCCATGGGTTCGTGAACAATAAGCAGCTTGCCGGCCTCGATCTTTGAAAAATCAAGGACGTCATTGATCAGACGCAACAAATGTCTGCCAGAAGCCTGAACCCGCTCGAGCTTTTCGGCCGTGTCATTGTCCTGAGATCTTTTTCGCAAAAGGTGGGCAAGCCCGATTATGGCATTGAGGGGTGTGCGTATTTCGTGGCTCATATTTGCCAAAAACGAACTTTTGGCCGCATTTGCCGCTTCTGCCTGGGCGCGGGCCTGGGACATCTGGCTCATCACCCTGCGCTCGTTTGTGATGTCTTCAATGACGGATACAATGCCCTTGGGACGGTCGCTGGCGTCAACCGCAGTGCCGGTCATACGCGCCCAGACAAGGCTGCCGTCCCGGCGCACCAGTTCTTCTTCCCTGCGATGGATTTCACCGTCCCATATCCTGTCATAAGGCACCTTGCCCGCATCAATGTACGCGTCCTTATTAATATACCATATTTCCACAGATTTTCCGATCAGTTCGCCATAGGGCCAACCAAGCATTTCGTGCAGCCTGCGGTTGGCACGTACGAATTTGCGGTCTGCGATCAACGCTATGCCAGAGCTGGCACAATCAAATATGGTCTGCAGCTCGGCGGTTCTCGCAGTGAGTTCGGCAGAGCGGATCGCAACCTGCTCTTCCAGCTGATCGTTTAACTCTGCCGTGGCCTCTTCCGCCAGCTTGCGCTTGCGATTCTGGATTGCCAAAGCAATGGACAGGGCCAACAAAGCAATAATTGCGATTGTTGCCGCAATGGTAGGATAGCGATATTCGCCCCAGAGGGTACGCGGGCGATGCAGAAAGATGGCATTTGAAGGGAGCAGTTCGGGGTCTGCGCCCCAACGCTGCAGCTGCGCCCAGTCAAACATGGGCTGCGAAGGTACTGTTGCATCAGCATTGTTCTTGCCGATTGTGCGCTCTCCGCTCAACAGCTCAAAAGCAATCATCCCCAGATGCCTGCCCACAGTTTCGGTAATTACAGCAGAACCACCAACAAGCCCCTGCCGGATATGGGCATCGTAGAGAGCAAAAACCGGCGCGTTGGCCTGCCTTGCAATTTCTGCCGCAACATCGGCCGGAACAAAGTTGCGCCCTGTTATGTCCTTGAAATAGGTTCCCAGCAAAACAAGGGTATCAGGTGGCAGCATAGAAACATGCTTGAGCATTTTCTCATAGGGCAGCGCAGCGGTATCCTCAAGTTCAAGATTTTTCGCCACAGACATGCTCACAGCGGCAGTCTGCGCAAAGAATGATGCCTGCCTGCTGTCCACACCACCCACAACGATCAAACGCCTCGCGTGTGGAAAAAGGGCCAGTCCGTAACGAATGGTTCCTTCAATATCCCACCGGCTGGTAATGGTCAGCACGGGATTGGGCGGACCTCGCCATGAAACGACAGGGGTGGAAACAAGTGTGGCAAGCACTGGCACATGGGGAGGCACGAAGCCGTAGCCTTCTTGCGCCAGAAAATCGAGCGCGGCCTGATTCTGGGTAATGACCACCCCAATATTTGCCCTGGAAATCTTGTTTCGCAAAAGTTCGGCGAGCAGGCTGCGCCACTGCGCGCTGTCGTTACGCACAAGGTCGAGCATCTCTACGTAAACATCGCTGAAGCTAAGCCCCTTTTCACGCAGTGCAGCCACGGCAGCCGTTGTAAGCGTGTCAGAAACAGGAAGCCCATACTGTGCGCCGGACAGCAGCAGCACAGCCTTGCGCTCTGGCCTCACCTGCCCATCTGACTGGTTGGCACTGTGACCAACGGCTAGTGCTGACGAAATGCCAGAAACAAAGACAAGCAAAAAAAAGGCGTAGCACAGGGCAACCGGTCGCACTACAAAATTGCGCGGTGTGTGGGGGGGAGGCAACGTGCTTTTTTGCGCTGCTCCAAAGGCTGGTTGTGATTGCATCTATGCACCCCTGCATCGCAAGCCCGGATAGTAAGGCGATAAATCTGCGCTGGGGGAATCAATGTCGTGTGCGTTGCGCACATTGAGCATCTGATCAAATCATAAAATTTACTCTATATACATACTCAAGTGAAGTCCAGCGACGACTATTGGTGCACATAAGAAAAGTGCGCATCGGACAGATTGCCGACGCGCAACTATTCAATATATTTCTGTGGATACGTAACATACTGGCAAATCACGTAAGCTGAAATTTTTAGTCAGTTTGCTATTGCGGCTCGGCGTTTTCCCGATCTTGCTGCGCACCATGTGTGATAATAGCACATAACGATTTATAGCAACTGCAAAATCACCATCCCGACAGCACCCAAATCCAGCAGACACAAGGCGTTGATACTGGTATACATTACACAACGTGTGGAAATTCCCGCAAAAAGATAGCCATCCAGCCACCTTCGAGACTTTGCAGCAGCACATAAACCGACGCCAGCGAAAGTGGAGCAAACACACGCGCCAGATCAATACAGAAACCCAGTTCAGGTTTCATTTGTGTACCTCTGGCTTTTTCAGAGCACGTCAGTATTCCTTGGTTACGCCTGCGCTGCCACAGGCCATCACAGTTCTCGCTTTAAACGATTTAGCTGAAATGCGACCAATCGCCCACCTAGGGGAATACTGATTAAGGCCTGAGCCACCCAATTGACGGAAGCACATAATATATTTATTTTGCCGACCAAGTTGATACTCCTCCGACAAATACTTCCATCTTGGTCGGTTGCGCACCTCGCAAAGATAGCCCAGGATGATGCACAATGGATAAGCCGCGTGCACCTGCTTAAAACGGGATGGTCGGACTGCGAGAAACAAGTTACCGCCGTTTGAAGAAACACAACACGCTAACAACCTGAACGGCGGGCGGCTTTTTGTTCAAACAAGCAGGCATGAACTATCCAGCCTGATGCAGGAATAAACAGATGCCAGACTAACCGTCAATAATGGCGCAATGGAGAAACGGACAGGATATATTAGTCACAAAAATATACAATTGATAGAATTATGCGACCACAACATGAACAGTATGCATTATTGACGAAACAATATTTATTTTATATTATAAACTATAAATAACATAAATAGCCATCGCAACAACGCATATAGAGTCAATATTTCATATGAAGCAACCAGCATCCTCGCTCATACAAGAACAATAATTGGAACATAACAATGCTAAATGACAGAAAAAAACAGGCATATAATTTCCTTAGAAATGCAATCATCAGCAATGAGATCGCTGCGGGCTCACCCATTCGCGAGCAGGAGCTGACTAAACGCCTGAAAATGAGCCGTACTCCCATTCGTGAGGCCATGCGCGAGCTGGAAAAAGATGGACTTTTGATCAGTTATCCTGCCAGAGGCACCTTTGTTTTAGTGGTGACGCCTTCTGATGTTGCTGAAATTTATGATCTGCGAATTCTGTGCGAGTTATGGGCACTTGAGCAAGGCCTACCACGAATGCACGATAATGAGATTGAAATTATCGACAGGCTTACAAACGAAGCCGAAGCAAATGTTGACTGGGAAAAATTCCATCTTTCAGATCTACTGCTGCACAACCTCATTATTGAAAAAAGTTACAATAAAAGATTGGTGTCGTTCATACAGGCCATTAACGGCCAGATTGAACGCATCAGAAGGTTCAATGCAAAGGGTAAGGCCAGATATGACCTTGGTATTGTAGAGCACAAAAAAATCCTCAATGCCCTGTTTAACAGAAACCTACCTGCTGCCAAGAAAGCTCTGGAAGAACACTTACGTACAAGCAGATCTACCGCCATCGAAATTGCCAAAATGTTTGAGCTACAGTCTGTGCCCCAAAAGTCCTGATTGGCGTGTCTCTACACGGCAATTCCAGACATCATTATGCAACGGCGCACTGATGGGCACTTGCTGATCGTGTAAAAGCGCCCATGGGAAGGACATGGGCGCTCAAGGGGAGGGAAAGGCGCGAGGCAAATGCGCCCCTTCCTTGTCGTGGAGGAGATTTAGAACTGATAGACGAAGGTCACGCCCACATTCCAGGCGTCGCGTACGTTATCGCTCTTGCCATTCATGCGACTGTTGCCCCATACGGTCTTTGACTTGTCAAGGTACAGTGCATCATAGTTTGCATCAACGTAGACAACAAAGTTGTCGTACATCTTGTACTTGTTGCTCAAGCCAAATTCGAGGACGGCGTCATTGCGCGTCAGATACAGACCTTCACGTCCGGCGATGCTGCCGTCGTTGGCAGACATCCATGACCCAGTGGACCGGTTGATCTTCTTGAGAACACCCGGATCATTGGTGCCCCCAATGTAGTTGATGCGGAGAGTGTGGGAAAGGTTGTCGATAAAGCTCATGTCCTTCAACCGGGCGCCTATACCCCAAAGGCCGGACATGGACTTGCCCACGATGCTGTCCCGGCCCATAATCGGATCGCCATGAAAGGCAAAACCAGAATAACTGTTGGGGTTATTGGGATGCAGAAAAGGCATGCGCTCCGAACCGTTGCCCAGGTTGTCGTCGTCGCCCGAAGCATACCAGCCGTAGAGACCAGGGGTGGCCCAGTCCAGTTTGTATTCCATCAGCACAGTACCCAGCCAACCGGCCCGGTTCATGGAGCTGTCGTCATATTGCACTGAACCGTATTCGAAATCCCACGAGAAGATAAAAGGATCAAGAATTGTAACCTGCCCAGGCAGGCCCACCCACACGGCGTTGCCGTACTGGGAGAGCTTCTGGTTATGACGCCCGCCGAACAGTGGCAGCAAGCCCGCACGCAACGAAGAACCGGACGCATTGCTAGCGTAAGTGTATATCTGCGTGTTGTTGACGGAGTTGTAGTTAATGGCGGGTCCGATGCCAGCGTACATGCCCCAAGGTGTCACCTTGATGCCGTCAAAGGTCAACGGCACGGTTAGACCGAAGGCATCAAGGTTATCCATGTAATTGACGTAACGGCTGGTCGCCGCTGTGGAGTTGTCATTAAGAATACGGGCCCAGAATCCAGTGACACCCACGTTATCATTGATAGCATACGAAGTGGTGATTGCCGCCACATCGTCTGCCAGCACCTGGTTGCTGTTAATAAAATCTGGGAGCTGCATAGGTTGAATACCCATGCGTACCTTCAGATCTGTCTGCGGGACAGCCCAATCAAGATACGACCATTTAACTTTTACCCATGTTCCATCTGCCCCCAAGGATGCGCCACTTGCATTACTGCCCCAGTATTGGGCTGTCCCTCGGTTATAGCCGCCAATTTCAAAGTGCACGGTTCCCGAAAGGGATTCTGAAGCGACAGCATCCAACTGCAAACGAACCTGCTGGTTAGCTTCAAACTCGTCTTCAGAGCTGTTGAACCCAGTCCTTCCATTACCGCCTGTGAAGGAACCATTGGCACCGTAGCTAAAATTGTACGCCCATCGTCCCTTCATTTTGAAATCGATGGCATTCGCTCCAGCCGGCAGTGAAAATAATAAACCTGCCGCCAAGAGTAGTACTGCTATCTTTTTCATCCTCTACTTCTCCTTTCTAAGCAGTGCACGATACACAAACTCCCTGACACCCTATTCTACAGATGCATACAGTGCAGCGTTCGTTCCTCAATAAACACAACCCAACAATGCATCTTGTAAAAACAAATCAAGCATCAAAAATCACAGTTTATAACTGTATTTTATCCAAATCTGTATTCAACACCGAGAGTTCCACAGGGATACTCCCATTTTTTTATAATTGTTTTTCCACACAACACTCGGCACGTTCCGCATTCAAGACAGCCTGCGTAGTCAAAGAATATTGATCCGTCATCGCCACGCTTGTACAAACCTGCAGGGCAAGCCATCATCAGCTTTCTGAATTCTTCAGGATCAGGGTTGTCTACCAGTTCAATATGAGCGTTGCTTTCATCCACATAGAATTTATTGACGCCAAGTTTGACATCCACGTTTACGCTGTTCATATGGACCGCACTCCTTTGAAGCCGTCTTTCATCAGGTTCAAGGGGCCAACCTTTCTGATCTCGCACCAGAGCTTTTTCCACAGGGGCTGCTCCGGCCCGTTGATGGTGAACATCTGGCGCATAACGCCCGTGACCATTTGCGGGTACTCGTTAAAAATTCTTGAATTATCCAAGAATGCTGGCAGATTTTTATAAAGGCTCATGTCCTTCATGATGAAGCTTTCATCCAGAAGGGTTTTGTAGGAGGCAAGCCCCCTCTCGCTGAAATCGTTTGCCTTGCGGGCGGCCATAACAGCCTTGGCCGCAGCCTCGCCAGAAGCCACCGCCAGATCCATGCCGCGCACCGTGTAGCCCACGTTGAGGCAGAAGCCCGCAGCGTCGCCCGCTATCAGCACACCGTCTCCCACGAGCTTGGGCACCATATTGAGCCCACCCTCAGGCACAACGTGTGCCGAGTACTCAACAAGCTTGCCGCCGCTCACCAAGGGGGCCACAGCCGGATGATTTTTAAAATCTTCCAGCATTTGCGGCACGCTCTTGTTGGTGAGGCCCACGCTGTGCAAGCCAAACACAAGCCCCAGAGAAACGGTATTTTCGTTGGTGTAAAGAAAGCCACCGCCAAGGAATCCGTTTGAAGGGTACCCGGCAAACAGCCAGGCCAGGCCATCCTTTCCTTCGCAGCCAAAACGGTCGGCCATCTGGGCGGGGGTCAACTCTATGAGTTCTTTCACACCAACGGCCACAGTGTGGGGCGTGACCTTGTCGACCATGCCGAGCTGCTCGCCCAGTATGGAATTGACGCCGTCCGCCAGTATGACCACATGGGCCTCAAGCTCATCATCGCCAGCTTTTACGCCGCAGACCTTGCCGTCGCGCACGATAAGCTCTTCGACCCGCACGCCGGGAATAGGCTGCGCCCCGGCGCTTTCGGCCTTTTCCATAAACCACTGATCAAACTTGCCGCGCAGGATCGTGTACGACTGCTCCTCGGGTCGCATGGAACGCGCGGTCTGGTAGTCCATGGTCACGGCACTGTCTGCGGTCAGAAATGAAATCTTTTCGCGGGCGACGCGACGTTCAATCGGAGCCTCGTCAACAAACCCGGGTATGATCTTTTCCAGGCTGTGCGCGTAGAGGCGCCCGCCAGTCATATTTTTGCTGCCAGCGTAGTTGCCCCGCTCTATCAGCAGAACAGAGAGACCTTCCTTGGCAAGCAGATAGCCAGCGGTGCAGCCAGCCAAACCGGCCCCCACGATAATTGCGTCAAACTTGTCATCCGACATAGCGCCACCTCTCGTCATAATTTTGCATCAGCCCTTGAGCGTCATTCGGGCCCGCACAACTTGAATCTTTACCCTGCGCTGCTGCATCCCTTGCCCACACCGGTCACGCCTTGCGGCAAAAATCGTCTACAACCGGTATACAGTCACAACAACAATGGAGGCTGCCTTGTTTTACGGTTTTCTCGATCGGTGACGCATCCTCTCGAGAAAACCGTTTCCACGGGTTCTTTGCGCCGACACTACATACGTAAGTCAGCATTTTTACATTATTTATTTTAAAAGACTGGTCAGGCCGGGCAATACCTTATACAGGTCTCCCACAATGCCGTAGTCCACAAAATTGAAGATGGGAGCGTTTTTGTCCTTACTTACCGCGATGATTACCTTGGAACCGTTGGCCCCAACCATGTGCTGAATCTGGCCGGAAACGCCCACGGCAAAGTACACGTCGGCCTTCAGCATCACGCCCGAGACGCCAATGTAGCGTTCACGCTCCATCCAGCCTTCGCCTTCAGCCACGGGGCGAGAGCAGCCAAGCTCCGCTCCGATGACCGTGGCGAGATTTTCCGCCAGGGCGAGATCTTCTTTTTTGGCAAATCCGCGCCCTACGCAAAGCACCTTTTTGGCTTTACACAGATCAACAGAACTGCCCTGTTTTGGCGTCTGTCCCACAACCTTGGGCATAATGGCCGGGGGCACAAAAGCGCCCTGCTTCAGTTCGGCCTTGCGTGAAGCGTCCGGGGCTGCTGGTTCGAACGAGCCGGAGGACAGAGTAAGAACGCAGACCGGTGAGGTGATCTTTTCGCTGCCAGAGGCCAACCCGCCAAAAACCATGCGACCGACGGTAACGGAGTCGGCAATTTCAACCTTGGTCACTTCATTGGCTACAGCCGCGCCAAGCTGCACGCCCATGCGGGCGGCCAGGGCACGACCGCGCTTGCTGGGGGGCAACAAAACCATGGCCTTTTTGCCGCAACCGGCGACCAAGGCGGAAAAGGAGGGGGCGTAATCTTCAAGCATTACGTCTTGCTGCGGGGCAAACGTGTAAACGACGCCAGCGCCAAGCGATGCTGCGTACTGGGCGTCCTCGTCGGTGCCCACCACAAAAGCGCACACGTCTTCGCCCAGGGCGAGCGCCCCGGCGATGATTTCGGGCAGGCGGTCCTTTTTATCGCTGAACACAAAAATTATGGGCATTTTAGACATTGCTCACTCCTTACAGCTAGTTCAAAATCTTTCGGATATTGGCCGCAAAAGCTGCGATCTGTTCTTCCGAATCGCCCTCGATGATTTCCCTCTTCCGATCAGCCTGATCAGGGGCAAGGATGGAGAGCACTGTGCTGGCGGGGGCAGAACTATAACCAGCATCTGCCAGCGAAATTTCCTCCACAGGCTTTTTGCTGGCTGCCAGAATGGCCTTCATGCTCGGGATCTTGGGCACGTTGATGTCGGTGGTGACGGAAAGAACCGCAGGCAAGGGCACTTCGACGATTTCCACTTCGTCCTCCAGATCACGTTCTACCCGTGCAGTGGAACCGTTGATCGTGATTTTGCCCACGCTGTTGATTGTGGGCACGCCCAAAAGCTCGCCCAAAAGCAGGCCGGTCTGCTGCGCGTAAAGGTCGGCCGAACCTTCGCCGCACAAAATGAGGTCAAAACCCAATTTTTTTGCGGCTCCAGCCATGATTTTTGCGGTTTCACCGGGCAGGATTCCGGCAAGGGCCTCGTCGCCCACAACGGCAAGGCTGTCTGCCCCACGGGACAAAATATCCTTGCGAACCTTGGTGTTGCTCGTGCTTACCTTTGCGCCCACAGTCAGGGCAGTTACTGTGCTGCCCTCCTGGGTAGCCGCCAGTTCCACGCCGGCTTCCAGGGCATTCAGGTCATAAAGGCTGATCTTCAAACCGGCGGTGTCCAGTTTGAGGGTTTTATCGTTATTTACGGATATGTCCTGTTCTTCAGGAACAATCTTGCAGCAGGAAATGATTTTCATAGTTCTCCTCGCGTCTTATTAGTGTAATATTGAGATGCTATGTATTTTTGTGGACAAGCTACGAGACAAATACAGTGTGTATTCGCTAAATTCCGTATTCTCTGGCCTCCCTACACTTGTTCAGAACAATGGTCAGGCCAGTCCCCAGACCACCAAGTAAAATGATAAAGATGGTCATTGGCGCATATGAACCACTGGTGCCGTGTAGCACCCCCGCCACATAGGGCCCCAGAAATGACGCCACAATGAGCACCATATTGACCATGCTGAAATTTACCGGATAGTTGGCTTCACCATAAAAAGAGCGGATAAAAACGGCATTCATGGGCAGCACCCCACCAAAGCTCAGACCGATCAGCACAAAACCAGTTACGGCAAGTCTGATATCGCCAATTCGCAAGGCGTACAGCAGGATGCCCCCTGCAATGCAAAATCCCGCGCCCACAAGCAGCATGACGCGCGCACGCCCGATCTTGTCGTACAGGCCGCCAACGATCACGCGCCCAAACCCGTTGCAGACGGAAACAATCCCTGCCAGCAGAGCTGCCTCATCCGCACCGATGGCCATGCCCGCCATAAAGGGCACGGAATGGGCGATGAGCATGAGCCCGGCGGCGGAAAGCAGGCTCGACCATGCAAAAAATATCCAGAAGCTTGGCCGCTGCAGCATGAGCGATGCCGTGATGTTCTCCCGCCTCTGCCCCCTGCAGGCTGCGGAATTTTCAGAGTAGACCTGCCCGGCTCTGGGAGGGGCCATAACCGTTGAGCACAACAGAATCACAACCGGAAACGCCACGCCGATGGCAAAAAATGTCAGACGCCAGCCGATGTCTTTGACCAGCAGACTGCCCGATGCCCCTAGAACCATGCCGCCAAAGCCGAAGGCCATCATCAAAAGCCCCGAGATAAAGCCTGTACGGTCAGGGAACCAGCGCAAAACCGTGCTCAAAACCGCGTTGTAGGCCAGGCCGACGCCAAGGCCCACCAACAGTCCGTAGGTCATGTACAGCTCGGTCAGCGACGTTACGCGCGAGGCAAGGCTAAACCCTGCGCCCATGGCCAAAGCGCATCCCCACAGGGCAACACGCGAAGAAAATTTTTTTTGCAAAAAACCGGAAATCAGCCCGCCCACACAGAACATTGACATACATATGGAAAATGCCATTGATGTTTGAGAGCGTTGCCAGCCAAATTCTTTTTCCATTGGCCCGGCAAAAACAGACCACGCATACACCACGCCAAGGAGAAGAAGCGTAAGCATTCCTGAAAGTGCTATAAAATTGCGCTTTTGCATCAGAGTGCTCGCTTTTCTTGCAATACGTTATTCATAATCAGCTCCAACCCATCTTCTGTTAGTATTTGTCTGCCCGGTAATTCTGTATTTTTTGATGGAGCCGACATGTACGCCATGTACGATGCATTTTGTGTTGCCGGAT
This sequence comes from Desulfovibrio sp., assembly GCF_009712225.1. Lineage (NCBI taxonomy): Bacteria > Pseudomonadati > Thermodesulfobacteriota > Desulfovibrionia > Desulfovibrionales > Desulfovibrionaceae > Desulfovibrio > Desulfovibrio sp. Next base: position 85,679 of record NZ_WASP01000003.1, read on the forward strand.
TTGTTACGCGTATCCGGCCCTGGTGCGGTTGATGCGGCCACAAATGGCGGCCTACGCATTTACCGGCGGTCCCGGCCCACTGCCGGGACCGCCGGGCGCATGGCATCCTACCCGAGAACGTGCTTCGCAATGACGATCCGCTGAATCTCGCTCGTACCTTCAAATATTTCGGTGAGCTTGGCTTCGCGGAACAGCCGTTCCACAGGGTAAGATTTGGTGTAGCCCATGCCGCCGTGCAGCTGGACGGCGTGGTGGGTCACAAACATGGCAGTTTCAGCGCAGAACAGTTTGGCCATGGCCGACTCTTTACTGAACTTTTCGCCAGCATCCTTCATGGCCGCGGCGCGGTACACCAGCATACGGGCGCAGTCCACGCGGGTGGCCATATCGGCTATCATCCACTGGACGCCCTGATTGGCGGCAATGGGTTTGCCAAACTGGATGCGTTCCTTGGTATACTTGACGGTGGCGTCCAGAGCGCTTTGGGCCAGCCCAAGGGAGATGGCGGCGCAGCTCATGCGACCGCTGTCCAGCGTTTCCATGGCTATCTTGAAGCCCTGGCCTTCCTTGCCCAGCATATTGGAGGCGGGGATGACGCAGTCGCAAAAATCGACGGCGCAGGTTTCCGACCCGTTCATGCCCATCTTTTCTTCTGGTTGACCGATGGTGATACCCGGAGTGCCCTTTTCAACCAAAAAGGCTGTGATGCCTTTGACTCCTTGGCTTTTGTCGGTCATGGCCAGCACGATAAACACGGACCCGGCGGGCGCGGCCGTAATCCACAGCTTGGAGCCGTTAATCACATAGGTATCGCCCTGGCGCACGGCCGTGGTCTGCTGACTGGCGGCGTCGCAGCCCGCCCCAGGCTCTGAAAGACAAAAGCAGCCGAGCTTGTCGCCATTGATCATGCCTGGGATCAGGCGCTCCTTGATTTCGTCGTTGGCGTATTTGAGCAGAATAGGCGTGGTCAGCGAGCACTGCGAGCCTATAATCATTGCGTGGGCGGCACTGACTTTGGCGATTTCCTCAGTTGCCAGCACATAGCTGACGGCGTCGGCGTTACTGGCGCCGTATTTTTCGGGCAGACAGAAACCAAACAGCCCAAGATCGGCCATGGGTTTGATGCTCTCGGAAGGAAACCGGTGGTTTCTGTCGATCTCGGCGGCAATTGGGGCCACATGCTGTTCAACAAATTCCTTGACCATGCTTTTGATCAGGGATTGTTCCTCGGTAAGTGAAAAATCCATACGAGCTCCTCTTTTTCAGACATTTATGCAGATGATCCGCCGGTAACGGCATGCAGCCGCCCATCTCGCCGCATGGCAGGCACTAAGGTTTTTCATGCGCACCGTTGCGCTTTGCATAGCCACGTATCTTCATGGGGCCAAAAAGCAGCAGCGGTATAACGGTGAGCACCAGACCGAACAGGCCCATGTAGGCAAAGCCCTTGGCCACAATAGTCACCAGCCCAAGCTGAGAGACTGCGAACGCATAAAGAAGCGTAATAATTGCGATTATGCAATTTCTTGCACGCAATGATGGTATTTTTCCCTCAGGCAGCAGCTTCCAGACCTTGGAGTTTTCAAAACGGCGCACCGAGGCAAACACAAAGGCGAACGCTGTGGAGATAAAGGCGAAAAACATGGCGATGGTGTAGAACGTACGCAGCAGGTTTTGATCAAGATGCTCAACGATGTAGAGCACCGGAATCGGAATTTTTTCGCTAAGTACTTCAGGGTAGTAGCCAAGCAGCATAAAGCACACCAGAGCCAGGCACGTGCCGTTGATCAGCACCCCGGTTATGGCGGCCTTTGCGCACTGCGCACGGCTCTGCAGAGGCTCGGCCACTGAAACAAAAGGCGCGATAAAGGTCTGGAACGAGCAATAAATCAGGGTCATCCACAGAGCGTGGGTCCAGCTGAAATCGGCCGGGGCGATCTGGTTATGAATGTTGGCGATGATCACGTCCCATTTGGTGTTGATGCCAACCGCCACCACCGCACCCAAAAAGAACAGAAGGGCAACGGTCTTGATGCCTGCCAGGCGACGTACCAGCTCAGCGCCAAACACAGAGCACAGGAACACAATGGTGGTCATGATCATGGTGCCCAAAAAATACGGGGTGCCAAACGAGTGCTCCAGAATGGACGAACCACCGGCTATGGCCGCAGCCGGGGGCATGCACAAAAAGATGATGAATACAGCATCCTGAAGATTGGCAAAAATTTTGTCGAAGGGGTAATAAAAGCGGTCAACCCATGACCGCAGGTCGTAGGATTTGCTGACCCGCGCAAACTCCCACATCATAAAAACGCAGCAGCCCTGAATGCTCATGGCAAGGAAAGGAAGGAACACGCATGTCCAGCCACTGGTGAGAAAATACCTCACCTCTTGCTGCCCGGAGGCAAAACCGCCGCCGGAGTGCATGGCAAACCAGAAGGTTGAACACAACAACCAAGCAGGAATGAATTTTTTGGTCATACTCAGGCCCATTTTTTCAAAGGGTTGAGAACCGCCCCCGACACAGCACTGGCAAGCAGTGCGCCTCAAGCGCCGCCCGTTTTTATAAAACCGCCACACATCAAGGTTCCCGCGCCAGAACCGCTCCGGCGCGGGAACACCGGTCAGGCCGAAATCACGTCCGCAAAAGTCTGCAACGCGGTACGCGCCTGTTCAAAGCTGCGCATCTGCTGGTCAACCTCAACACTCACCATGGGAATACCAGCCGCATCCAGGGCCTTTTTCACCATGGGGAAGTCAAATTCCTCGGGGTCGCAAAACTTGGTCATCAAAAAGACAACGCCCTGCGCGCCATGCTTTTTGACCATGTCCACAATCATGGGACCGCGCTTTTTGTCGGGGTCGTACAGTACAGAGCAGCCCTCCATGTCGGAGATCTGTCTGGCCAGGGCATTGAAGGGATCGGCATCCGCCGGAACATCGGTGCGGTACTGGCGCGACTCTTGCGCCACTTCGTCCGCAACCACGGCAAACCGGTTGTCGGCCAGAACCTGCAGCAAGGCCTGGCTATCGGCCAGAATGCCTGTTGTGACGACCTTGTGCCCGTCCCAGTCCTTCATGGGCTGCTGGCGGCACAGTTCAATGATTTGCCTGACAGTGGCGGTGTGCTCACCCTTGTCCATAAAACCGCCGCTCTTGATGACGGCATTGCGCTGCGCGGGCGAAATCAAATGGGGGTACAGCGCCGCCACATCAGAAAATTCACGCAGGGCAGCGCGCTGGGCGTTGCAGATATCAATGGCTTTTTGCAGTGAAGCCGCGTCCACCTTATGCCCCGAAATGGCCGACAGTTTTTCGGCGATGGTCACGTACTGCTTGCGCATAAACTCGACGCCTGCGGGCAGTTTGCGGTTTTGAGGATGGATAACGGGAATGAATGGGACGTTTTTGACGCCCACCTTCCAGTTTTGCCCAAGACACTTGAGCGTGTCGCAGAGCACGGGAATCATGGCGCCCGAGAGCTTGTCGAGCTTGCCGTTCAGGCCCATCTCAAGACAGGTCTGGGCAATGCCGCAGTAAAAGGAAGGAAAATATTTTTTGGCGCTGGAAATTTCCATTTCTGCGCCCCAGACAGCAAAAGGCGTCATACCGGCGGCGATCACCAACTCAGCTGGCGAGTATACCGGGAAACACCCAATGGCCTTTTTGCCCTGCGCCACGATTGCGTTCAGTTGCGCAGCCGGATTGGCCGCCACATCAGACAGTTTCTGAAGGGTATCGTTGAGCGTGCTCATTATGCTTTCGCCTCCTTATTGGCAGCCATCACTTCGCACAAAGCTTCAATGCGGGTCTGGTACTGAGCTTCTGAGAAGACGCGGGGGTCAGCCTGGTCGCCATCAAAGGTAACGGTGGGGATATGCAGCGTGTCGCGTATGCGGCGCTCCACTTCGGGCATGATGCCACTCCAGAGCTTGCAGCTTCTGTTGGTATGAATGATGGCACCGTCGATTTTGTTTTCGCGACCCACGTTGATGCGCATGTCGGCGGCACGCTCGACAGACACGCAGTTGGGCACGTACGAGTAGGCGCGCATCATTTCGGCGGTGTTGTTGTAAAGAACGCCAAAGGCTGTGGCGTACACCGTTGCTGTGACGTTGATGCCGTGCTCTTTGAGGGGAGCCGATGTGGCACGCAGGTACGGCCAACAGGCGATGCCTTCAAACAGCACGCGATATTTCTGTTCGCCCTTGTAGGTGGAGGCGCCGGTTTTGACGGCGGCCTCGTATTCGTCAGCAAGCTGCTCAAAGGCCTCGGCAGCCTCAACGGTACCGCGAGCGCATACCGCGACGGCCATGTGGTTGAACAGGTCAAAGCCATTAAGGGGTGATGGCACGTATCTGGTGAACTCGGCGGCGCGCAACCAGGCCTTGGCCGTACGCTGCGAGACAGCCATTACTTCCTTGAAGCGCTCTTCAGAGAACGGCTTTCCGGTAATTTCAGAAAGCTGCTGCATGGCATGGTCAAACTGCGCCTTGATGTACTCCACAGAGGCGTCGTCGGTTTCGTAATCATTCTTGAACGGAATATCGATGAGGATCATGGGGATATTGCGTTCTTTGGCGATATTTTCGTACCACTTTATCATGCAGTTGCAGATATTGTTGCAGCACAGGACAAAGTCCGGCTGGGGCATATCCATTTCTTCGCAGCTGCCAATGTCTAGAAAGGCCAGACTGGTGCGCGCATAGGCGCAGATGTCGTTGGAATACCCCAGGCCCTCGGCATGCTCACACATGCGCAAACCGCCACCTTTGGCCGCAATGGCTGCCGCCTGGTTTTCTGGATAGACAACCTTGATGCCGAGGGTCTGCGGAATTTCCTGCGGGAAATTCGAGGCGCACCACCCCACCATCTCACCACGTTTCTTGGCCTCCCAGGCCTCTTCGTAAGCTTTTGCGGCAATGTCGCGCAGTCGTATTTTTGCCGGCACCGGTTCGCCAACATTCTGTTCACTCATGGGATGTCTCCTTGAGCTAAGATTTTTTGGAACAGCTGTCGTACGCGTACAGGGCAGCCCCCAAAGCTCCGCACAGCACGGAGAGGGGCGACACCTGGATTGGCGTATTCAGTTCTTCCGAAAGGATGCGCACAACTTCAGAGTCAGTAGCCACGCCACCGGTCATGGCGACCAGGGGCGTGACGCCAACCCGTTTCACTAATCCTGCGGTTTTGCTTGCGATCGAATGATGGATTCCATCAATAATGTCAGGAATTGATACTCCGCTTGCGAGATGCGAAATGACTTCAGATTCTGCAAATACGGTGCATGTTGAGCTTATTTTGACATATTTAGTCGCTTTTTTTCCAAGTGATGCCATTTCAGACAACTTGACTTCGAGCACTCTGGACATAACATCGAGGAATCTTCCCGTGCCTGCAGCGCATTTGTCATTCATAACAAAGTTTTCAAGCATACCTTGTTCTGAAATATGCATGGCTTTTACGTCCTGGCCACCTATATCTATAAGCGTACGTACTCCAGAAAACAGACGCACGGCCCCACGGGCATGGCAGCTCAGTTCGCTCATCTCTTTGTCCGCCTCTTTGACCGAGTTGCGACCATAGCCAGTGGCACAGACAAAGGAGATGTCGCCAGAGCTTTTACCGCAGGCCGCCAGAGCTTCGCCCATGGCCCTGCCGGGGCCGCTGGTACCCGCGCCTACGGGGACCACCGCCTTGGAGACGATGGCTTCACCGTTCTGCAGAATGATGCATTTGGAAGCGGAAGAACCGATGTCTACGCCCATTGTCAAAATAGAATTCATGCACAAAACCTCACTTCACCTTATTTCCAGGCGCAAACTTCCTTATTGGCGATCATTTCGTCGACCTGCTCCTTGGTGTAGCCAAGGCTGCCAAGAATCTTGTAGTTATCGCCGCCCACAAGGGGAGCCTGCTTGTATTCCGGGAGGCCCATTTCTTCAAAATCTATGGGGATACGCACGAGAGTACGGTTGTTACCGTTGGGGTATTGCATCTTGTAGAAGGTCTCGATTGCCCATGCCTGCTTGTCTTCGAGGATTTCTTCCCAGGTCTGCGCAATAGAGAAAGGAATATCGTGGGCGGTGAATATCTCGGCCCATTCCTTGACGGTTTTGGTCTGGAAGGCTTCCCACAAAATGTCGTACAACTCGGGTGAACGCTTGTGCTTGGCCACGACTTCCATCTTGGTGTAGCGCTCGTCTTCAGCCAGATCTTCACGCCCTATGCACTTCATGAAGGTGGGGTAATAGGCATCATAGACGGGCATACATATCTGGATGAACCGGTCATCCTTGGTCTTGTAGGCCACAATGAAAGGACTGATGGTTTCGCGGCGGTCGATGGGGTATACTTGGCCGTAGTCGGAATACTGCGCACCCTGGATCATGATGCCCTGGGTATAGATGGCTGTGTGCAGCAGGTTGGTGGAGACTTTTTCCCCTTTGCCGGTGCGCTGGGCGTTGATGTAGGCGGCAAGAATGCCTGCGGCCAGCATCATACCGCACTGATGATCGCCCAGACCGGGAACCACATTCATGGGCACCGTACCCTTTTGGTACAGGGTGCCCAGCATTCCGCCTCGCGCAAAAAAGGCAGTGTAGTCAAAACCGGGCAGATCTTTGTCCGGACCTTTCTCGCCGTAACCGGTGGCATTGGCGTAGACAAGCTTGGGGAAAACAGTTTTGAGGTCGGCGTATGAGAGCTTGGCGCGTTCGAGCGCCTGAGGACGCCAATTGGTTACAAAGATGTCGGCCTTCTCCAGAAGTTGAAAGAGAATTTTCCTGCCGCCGGGCGTCTTCATATCCAGGCCTAGGCTCAGCTTGTTGGCATTTTCAAGATCAAAGGTGGTATTTTCGTTATGGTCGAGAGGGCGCCCCTCGGTGGGAGCGGTCCAGCGCAAGTTATCACCCTTGGCTCCTTCGATCTTGATGACCTCCGCGCCCATATCGGCCAGCATGCGCGTAGCGGAAGGAACGGCAATAAAGGTTGCCAGCTCCACAATTTTGACCCCTTCCAGCAGTTTTCTCTCAGACATTGATTTTCTCCTTAATTGCGTTGGCTACAGAAAAGACAATTTACTATTACCTTAAATGCACTATTGCTAAGCACATTCAGCACTAAGTCTATCTTTTAAATATTGAATATTAATCTTTCCATTATCGTTTAATGGCATTTCATCAATAATCATAAACTTACTTGGAATCTTATAATGAGCAATTTTACCATATAATTCATTTTTTAAATCACTTTCTGTTATTGAATGTCCTGCACAAGGAATAACTACTGCAACAACTTCTTCTCCAAGATCTTTTGAAAATACGCCAAATACTTTTACCTGATACACGTATGGAATTTTTTTCAATGCACATTCTATTTCTATTGGACTTATATTTTCACCTCCACGCACAATAATATCTTTAATTCTATATGAATAATGCCAATCACCATGTATATCTACAAATCCAGCATCGCCAGTATGGTACCAGCAGGTATCATCCATAACCGTTGATACCTGCCCATGCAGCCCTAGATACCCCCTCATCACATGAAATCCACGGGTCCACAGCTCGCCGATTTCACCGGGCAGCAGTTCATCACCGGTATCTGGATCGACGACCTTCATTTCCACACCGGGCAAGGGCACACCGATAGTGGTGCACTTCAGCTCTATATCCGCATCTGGGAATGTTTGAGTGCAACAAGGTGAGGTTTCCGTTTGACCATAGGCAATGGAAAGACCATCCATGCCAAGCCTGTTTACTATGGCAGCCACAAGCGCTTCACTGCATTGTGAACCTGCAATGATGCCTTTTTTGAGAACCAGATTATTTGATTCTCCCACAGATACTGCTTCCAATAATCTTCCAAACATTGTTGGAACGCCGTGCAGAACAGTACATTTATACTCTTCACAATATTTTATGACGTCAGAGACCCTGTATCGTTCAAGTATTACCAGCGGAACACCGCAAGCAATGCTGCCAATAAGACACGTCGAAAGACCAAAACAGTGAAATAGCGGTACCGCCATGCAGCACAAATCTCTTGCGGCATCCAGCCCGAGACGCTGGATGGAGAAAAAAGCATTATTGACCAAGTTGTCGTGCGTGAGCATTACGCCCTTGGGGCGGCAGGTACTGCCAGAGGTAAACAGGATGCTCGCAACATGGTGCGGCTGGACGGTTGCGCGGATGCTGGCATAAAAATCGGCGGAAAGGCTTACGCCGAGCTCAGCCAGGTCAGCAGCCCGCACGGAGGAGGCAATGGCACTGCCGCCGAGGTTGACCGAAAACTTGAGCGTTGATGGTTCTGTGGCGTCTGCACAATCTACAAACAGCTCATTGACCACTGTCGCGTAATCCACATCGCGGTAGCCGTCCGCATAGCAGATGCAAGCGCATCGGGTGCGGAGGACAATGTCTGCAATCTCCGGCCGGGTCAGATGAATACTGACCGGCACAAACACCGCGCCAATCTTGATAGCTGCAAGGCCACAGACAATCAGCGAGACCGAATTGCACGACCACCCCACAACGGTATCGCCTGCACGCAGCCCTTTGACCCACAACCCCTTGGCATAGGCATCGGTCAACGCGTCAAGCTCCCTCCAGGACAACCGCTCGCCGGTGCTCGCCTGAATTAGGGCGTCAGTTTCCGGCCAAATTTCAGCGGCATAGCTGAGAAAGTCGCCAATGGTTAAAGCAAAAGGCCTCATACTTACCCCTTGATCAAATTCAGCATTCATAAATCGCGGCAGACCACGAACCGATAAAAAGCATTCATTTAAAATACATATTGTCGACAATGAAAATTCAATATCTACGAAAAAAATATTATCTCTACCCACTGACATTAAAATAGATAAAAAATAATCAAATATTATTATAAATAAATATGAAATATATAAAAGTAAAAAAATAAATAATTTCTAAAAACAATTTAATATTACATATGTCCTACTACAACTTACCATAATAACACCAATTGCAAAATAAAATTCAAATATTAACTTGACAAATATTTTTTTATTAAAGTTATTTTATCATTTATTTTTCAAAATAAATTAATTTTAAATCACTACAGCAAGCATATACATTGATGTCGACAATGAAAATTCATTCTCTGTCTCAAAGTCAATAAATAATTTGGCATTTCGTAAATGAAATTTTTCCCTTACATGAAAACTTAATTAAACAAGAATATTATAAACTATTTCTGACCACACACCCATAACGACTACTTGCCACCCTGACTGCTACCTCGTGTTTTTTCGACTAGCCCCCTTTTAATTTGCTGTCAACAAGCCAATTTTAAAAAATTTAAAATTGTCGACAATTGCGATTTTTTTTGCACATCTTATTCTATACCCCTATTTGAGATAAAAATCACAAATAAGCCATAAAAAACTCATATTCTAATTTTTTTTGGTTAAAATACATTTAAAAAACATTGTATATTTGTTTTTAAAAAAAAATTGTCACGTGTGAACGATGTTACTATTGCAATTAGTTCTATTTTAAATTGTATACAATGCAATAAATTAATTTTTACATTATGTGTTTTACATTTACTGCGGACATTTTTTTAAAAATTAGCATTTTTTTAAAAAAATATTATTTCTTTACTTTTTAAAAACACGATGAGAATTCTCATTTTATCAGAGCATGAAAAAGTTCGTTCCTCAAACGTACTGAAACTGTTTTTGAGGCTGAGAAAACAACTGGTGAGGTGGGAGATGGCTCAAGCTATCGACGCAGTTCATGCTCCAAGCAAAATCCGATGGCTTTTGCTTGGAATCGTCTTCATGTCATGCCTTATTGCGTATCTGGACCGGGTTAACCTCTCGGTCTGCGCTACGTTCATCATGGAGGATATGAAATTTGACCGAGTTCAGCTCGGGTATGCAATGTCGGCTTTTTTTGCCGCCTATGCCCTGACCCAAATTCCTGGCGGCATTTTGGCCGAACGGTGGGGTATACGGAAAAATGGCGCATTCGCAATGTTTTGGTGGTCGTTGTTTACATTTTTGACCCCCCACGCATGGGGTTTTGCAAGCTTTGTTGTAGTGCGGTTTCTCTTTGGCCTTGGCGAAGGCCCGCTGTACCCAAACAACGGCTTCTTCTTTGCCAAGTGGTTCAGTTCCAAAGAAAAAGCCATTGCAAACTCGTGGATGAGTGCAGGCACACTGCTTGGACCCGCCCTGGGCCCGCCGCTGACAGTATTTTTGGTAACGCACACCAGTTGGCACTGGGCCTTCTATGTATTTGGCCTTGCAGGTTTTATCGCCACGGCGCTGTGGTGGATCTACGCTAGAGACACCCCAGCCGAGCACCCAAAAATCAATGATGCGGAACTGCTGCTCATTACTGAACAGACCAACATTCAGGATGCAGTTTCCGAGGCAACCAAAAAAATCAAAACCCCCTGGGGCAAGTTTCTTAAAAACCATCGGTTCTGGGCCATAGGCTTTCAGTATATGGCCAACAACTACATAACCTTCTTGTTTATGTCGTGGGTGCCGCTGTATCTGCAGCAATCACGGGGCGTGAGCTTTACGCAGATGGGCGCACTTGCCGGTTTGCCGTTTTTGGCGGCGGCAATCAGCACGGTTCTCACCTCCATACTGAGTGACAAACTTGTGCGGATGGGCAAATCCAAGATGCTTACCCGCTCTGCCTTTGGCTTTTTTGGCATGAGCGGCTGCGCTGTGTTTCTCTACTTTGCAACCCAGGTCGACACCGTTGCCCAAAACATCATTCTGCTTTCCTTAAGCTACGGGTTCCTTGGCTTTAACCTTACCGCAGCTTGGGCTGCCTGCCAGGACATTGGCGGAAAGTACGGCGGCACGGTCGCTACCTGGATGAACTTTTGGGGAACCATTGCCGGCGTGGCTGCTCCGGTTTTGACCGCTCTTTTTGTTGATTGGGTTGGCTGGGAAAATGCCTTCGTCATCAGCACCGCTATCGTCGGTTCTGGTGCACTGACCTGGCTGGTTATCAATCCTGACAAAAAGCTGGTCGAAGATTAGAAAAACCGAGCCGGGCAGGCCATTTATGACCTGCCCGGCTTTAAAACACTACGCTAGAAGGATGACCGCATATGCAGTTCAATTTTCCTCCGATCGACATCCCTGTTGAGGGTCTCGACAAGGTTAAACTCCCCCAAATGTATTCCATTACACAGCGGTACGATGACCAGCGCGTTGTGGACATTTCGGGACAGCTTGCGGCGCAGCTTGAATCGCAGATCGGCAACAAGGAAGCATTCAAGGGAAAAAGCATCGCTCTTACCGTGGGCAGCAGGGGCATACCCCACCTTGACGTCATGGCCAAAACCATCTGCGACCGGCTTAAAGCATGGGGGGCTGCACCATTTATAGTGCCCTCCATGGGCAGTCACGGCGGCGCGACGGCAGAGGGACAGATAGAGATGCTGGCCGGATACAACATCACAGAGCAGAGCATTGGGGTTCCGATCAAATCATGCATGGATGTAGTGCAGTATGATTCGCTTGAAGACGGCACGCCGCTTTACTGCGACAGAAATGCCTGGGGTGCGGACGGCATTGTTGTGTTCAACAAGGTCAAGCCCCACACCGATTTTCGCGGCACACACGAAAGCGGACTGGCCAAGATGATCGCCATCGGGCTGGCAAAACACAAGGGCGCGTCCATGTTCCATATGAAGGGCTTTGCCTGTTTCCCCGATGTGCTGCCTGCCATTGCCGAAAAGTTCATCAAAAACGGCCCACAACTCATGTTTGGCGTGGGAGTTGTGCAAAATGCCTACGACGAGGTTTGCAATATCGATGTGTGCCCCAAAGAGGGCATCATCAAGATGGATGCCGACCTGCTGGTAGTCGCCAAAGGCAAGATGCCGCGCTTCAAGTTTCAGGAATGTGACGTGCTTGTCATTGACGAAATAGGCAAAAATATCAGCGGTAACGGACACGATCCCAACATCGTGGGACGCAACAACTCCGGCGACTTTCTCGAGGTATTCACGCTCAAGCGCCTGGTCATCCTTGGCATTACGCCAGAATCACACCACAACGCCGCTGGCATCAACCTTGCCGATATCACCACCCGCAGGTTGCTCAACGAAGTAGATTGGCGGGCCACATGGATCAACGTGCTCACCGCCAACCGGCCCAACGGCGGCAAAATTCCGGTCTATGCCGAAACCGACCGCGATGCCGTAATCATGGCCATTCGCACCGGAGACAATGTTAATTTTGAGCACCCGAGGGTCGCCCATATCAAGAATACTCTCTGTATGACAAGAATCGACGTTTCGGAAGCCATTTACAACGAAATCAAGGACAGGGACGACGTAAGCTTGATCAGCGGCCCCTTTGAGCTTGATTTCAATACCGAGGGCCGCCTCACACCGATTGAAGAAGCCTGACCAGCTGGCGTGGCAACCAGCATGGGGCACCCGCCGGTGCTGTGCGCAGATCGCACTGGTGTTTCGAAAAATGCATGACAGCCGCGCTGCAATGCTTTGCTTACAATTTGCCGCTCATCTTTACCCGTTAGCTTTCGGGCTATCCCTACCGCCTCCGGCAACGGGTAAGGATGACGGCATATAATTTTCCAGTCGCACTGTACTCCCGAAAGATACGGCAAAATTTCAATTCTTCTGTCACAGTTCAGCAAACATGCTTGCAAAATACAGACTATGAAACAAATATAATTTTACCATATTTATTATTTTTATACTTAAAAATACTTTTTAATTCTGTTTTTTTGAAAATTTTATTGTCATATTACCTGCATTCAGCATTTATTTTAAAAGTATTTTTTCCAAAAAAATTCAAGTTAATACACAATGCATCGCATTTAACCTTAAATACAATATTTTAAAGAATACTGATCAAAAATACGTATGCCACAAGGAGCCTGCAGAAATGAAAGGAAGCGTCAGAATGAAGCTATTGGTGCCTTCCATTGCCATGCTGGTTTTATGCATGGGGGTATCAAGCTATTTTTCTTCCCAAAAATCCGCACACGAGGCATCGCAGGTGCTGGTTGGAACGGCCCGTCTTGCAGCGCAGGACGTTAGCAAGAATCTTGATGATATGCTGTCATTTGTGTGCAACGTGCTGGCACTCGAAAGCGGCAACGAGAGACTTGACGGGCTGCTGACCGACCAGGGGCCGTCTGAGAGTGAATTTAACGATGCGGTCAAGCTGCTCAAAAAACTTGTTGCAACCAGCAACCTTATCTCCGCAGCCCGCGTCTACAACACGCAGGGCAAATGCATCGTAAGCGATACGGGGATAACCAATATAGATGTCAAGGACAGGGATTACTTTAAAAAAGTCATGACCGGTCAAACTAACATAAGCAACCCGCTTATAAACCGCGCCAACAATCTGCCGGTATGCGTCATATCAACGCCGATCCTCCGCGACGGTAAAATCACCGGTGCCCTGATTGTGGGCATAGACCTTTCACCATTTACCGAAAACATGATTGCGCCCACTAAAATAGGCGAGAAAGGTTATGTGTATCTTGTGGACGGCAACGGCATAACGGTAAGCCACCCAGATGCAGCGCAGATCATGAACCTCGACATCTCCCACTTTGAATGGGGCCGCAAAATGCTTTCCACAGGCAATGGCAGCATTTCGTACGCCTTTGAGGGGCATGGAAAAACAGCCGTTTATGCCAAAGTCAAATCAACTGGCTGGATTGTAAGCGCCATTGTCAGCGAAGACGACACCACGGCTGTTGCCAGGGTCATATGGACCTCGAGCATGGTTTTGAGTGGCGTAGGTGTAGGCCTTGTGTGTTTGATTCTCATTTTTATTGTCAATCCCATCCTGGCCGCTCTGCAAAAATGCGTCGCCTTTGCCGAGGCGGTCACCATGGGCGACCTTGGCAACCAGCTTGAAATCAATCGCAAGGACGAGCTTGGCAAGCTTGGCAACGCCCTGTCCATCATGGTTGAAAAGCTTAAAGAAATGGTGACCACCGCCGAAGTCAAAACGACGGAAGCCGAACAGCAGACTCGCAAGGCCAATATAGCCATGGAACAGGCGGAATCCGCCCGTCGCCAGGCGGAAGAAGCCAAGCGCGAGGGCATGCTTGCCGCTGCAGGGCAACTTGAAGAAGTGGTATCGATCATTTCATCAGCATCAACACAGCTTTCGGCACAAATCGAGCAATCAGACCAGACCACGCGAGAGTCGGCCCAGTGCCTTTCTGAGGCCGCCGACGCCATGAACCAGATGACCGCCGCTGTGCACGATGTGGCCGCCAGCGCATCGAGTGCGTCAAGCATGTCTGAAAAAACCAAGGCCAATGCCGAGGATGGGGCAAACATCGTGCGGGAATCCCTGCAGAGCATTGCCAGGGTCAACGATGTTTCCATGGAACTGAAAAAAGACATGACCCAGCTCAACGAGCACGCTCAGGCCATCAACCGCATAATGGGCGTTATTTCAGACATTGCAGATCAGACAAACCTGCTGGCGCTTAATGCGGCCATTGAAGCAGCCCGTGCGGGCGACGCCGGGCGTGGTTTTGCCGTTGTGGCTGATGAAGTTCGCAAGCTGGCGGAAAAAACCATGACCTCAACGCAGGATGTGGGCAACGCCATTACTGCCATTCAGAGCAGCACGACAAAAAGCGTCTCTGGCATGGACAACGCCTTGCTGCAGGTTGAAACGGCCACAGACTGCGCGGGCAAATCCAGAGAAGCGCTGCAGCTGATCGTCAGCGACGTAGAATCCACAGCCGGACAGGTACGGGCCATAGCTGTGGCCTGCGAGGAACAGTCGGCAGCCAGCGAGGCAATCAACAATTCCATCGAGCACGTCAATAGCATGTCAGAGCAGACAGCCCGGGCCATGAATGAATCCGCACGCGCCGTGGCCGACCTTGCCCAACAGGCCCAAAAACTGAGCGCTCTAATCAATGAAATGAAAAACGGTTAAGCGCCAGCAACCATCAGCATAAAAAATGCCAGCAATGCAAGGTTGCGTTGCTGGCATTTTTAGGGGATACCATGAACATACTCTATTATGATTGTTTTTCCGGCATCAGCGGCGACATGAACATGGCAGCCATGATTGATCTGGGCGTCGACCCGCAATACCTGAAGGCAGAGCTGGACAAGCTTGGCCTGGGCGCAGAATTCGAACTGAAGGTCTCTGTCTGCGCCTGCGGCGGCATTAAAGGCACGCAGGTACATGTTTGTCAGGGCAGCGAGCCGCACCACACGCAGGAGCACGTTGTCGCTAACTCCGCACATCATGGGCACCCCCACGCCCATCGCAGAAACCTTGCTGCCATCGAAACCATTATCATGTCCAGCGGCCTGCAGCCGGAAGTAAAGCAGACAAGCCTGCGCATCTTTGGCCTTATAGCGCAGGCAGAGGCCAAGGTTCACGGCAAGCCCGTCAGCGAGGTGCACTTTCACGAGGTAGGCGCAACAGATTCCATTGTGGATATCGTGGGCGCGGCTGTCTGTTTTCACGCTCTGCGTGTGGACGCAGTTTGGGCCTCACCCCTCGAGCTGGGCAGCGGTTTTATCCAATGCGCCCATGGCACCATGCCTGTACCGGCTCCGGCAACGGCAGAGATTCTCCACGGGTTGCCCACAACCAGGGGCGGAACAGACCACGAGGCGACAACCCCAACGGGCGCGGCGATTATAGCGGCGCTGGCCAACCGTTTTACTTCAACACCAGCCATGTCCACCTGCAAGACTGGTTATGGCATAGGGCATCGCCCATCCAGCCGCCCCAACATGTTGCGGGTGCACATTGCAAGCGACGACTGCCCTTCCCATCTGTAGCGCAATGCCCAGGTAAGACAAATGACAACCGACACATTGCAAGACATGCTGGCAGCCGTTAAAAACGGCGAACTCTCCGTCGCCGAGGGCATGAATGCTCTGCGGGATTTACCCTTTCGGGATTTGGGGCATACAAAGTTCGATTTTCACCGCGCGCTGCGGAACGGATTTCCCGAGGTGGTGTACGGCGAGGGCAAAACGCCGGAACAGGTGGCCGAACTATTTTGCCTGTCGGGAGCGCAAGGCAACATCCTTGCCACGCGCGTTTCGCCCGAAATGGCCAGTCATGTCCAATCCTCATGCCCAGATGCTGAGTATAGCCATCTGGGGCGCACCCTGACATTGGCCCGACACCCCCGGGTTTGGAAGCAGGGCGAGGTAGCCATTGTCACGGCTGGCACATCCGACCTGCCCGTTGCGGAAGAGGCGCGCGTTACCTGCGACATATTGGGATGCAAGGCCCGCATAATTTCCGATGTCGGCGTCGCGGGCATTCACCGCCTGTTAACGTGCCTGCCCGAGATCCGCTCTGCACGGGTTGTCATTGTAGTTGCGGGTATGGAGGGAGCTCTGGCAAGTGTTGTGGGCGGCCTGATACCACAGCCGGTTATTGCAGTTCCTACATCTGTGGGGTACGGAGCCTCCTTTGCGGGACTTTCAGCCCTGCTTGGCATGCTCACCTCCTGCGCAAGCGGCGTAACCGTGGTGAACATAGACAATGGCTTTGGAGCCGCCTGCGCCGCCTGCAGAATAGCCAGTGCGTAACAAGGCAAAAACACTTGCAATAAACGGCAACAGTCTTGCCGCCCCTTTGTCTTGCGGGCTGGCCGGGCAGATATCAGGCACCAGCCCACTGCAAATTTTTTCAGCAACAGCATGCCATATGGTAGTGCCGTATTTGAGGTCAACGACCGGGGAAAAAACAGTCTTTCCTCCGGCCATCGCATCAATCAACAACTCCCGCGACCTCAACGGAAACAAGCTCCCAGCGACATCACGGCAACACTTAAGCCCATTGGTGCTGCGTCTGTTCTTAAGGGTCGCCAGAACTCGCCGCTTGTCTGCCGCTTTTCTGCACTCAATGCCTAGATGCAACCTCAGGCACATTAGTTGAAATTGAACGTTTAGAGCCTCCCAGAGCAGCGGCGTTAATGCGTGGGCATAAGTTCGGATACCAACCATGCGCTCCACACAATGCACTGTTTAAACAATTATAGTTAACCGCGGGTATCAACTCTTGTGCACACTCTTGCCCTGCCCGCGACTCCGATTCGAAGAAGAGCAACGGGGCCACCCGCATTCGATTTGGCGTAGTCATATCAAGCTCACGGGAGGCTTGGCGTATCATTAAAAATGGGGAGAGAATTTTGAGGGATATGCACAAAACAGAAAAAGCCCTTACGGTGATTAACCGTAAGGGCTATATTTCTTATGGTGCGCCCGAAGAGATTCGAACTCCTGACCTACAGGTTCGTAGCCTGTTGCTCTATCCAGCTGAGCTACGAGCGCGTTCAACGAAGAGGAACTTAACTCAAGTCGCAGTCACCGTCAAGCTTTTTTTCAAAATATTTTTTGAAAAGCCTGCGAACTTGTTTAAAAATTTAACTTGCAACTTCCCGTAAAGGAATGTGCTGCCTCTCGGGCAAGCACGCCTCAAACCGACAGAAAAAAACTATTAAGCGCTGATGCCGTTAACGGCATGAGCCAGACGCGAAATTTTGCGAGCGGCTTTTTTCCAGTGCAGGGCGCCCTTACCGGCAGCCTTGGCAAGCACGGAAGCGGCAGCGGACAGGGCTTCGCTGGCCTGACCCTGTTCGTTGTTCTGGATGGCGGCGCGAACCTGCTTGATGGCATTCTTCACGCGGGTACGGGCGGCGCGATTGCGGCCTGCCCGCTGCAAGCTCTGCTTGTGACGCTTGAGGGCTGACTTATGGTTGGCCACTTTGAATCCTCCACATATGTTGGGCTTGCCCGCGCAAGCCATGAAATCAGAAATCGGCGCGTTGTCGCGGAGATGGGTAATTACCACTGGCTCGGGTAGCTGTCAAGCAATCGGGCCATTTTCTCAAATATTTTTCTAAATCTGGTTGCGAGGCGCACAACAGCGCGCCCCGCGCCCCTTCTAATTACACAACCAAACTACATCTGCAAGGCCGAAAAATCGGCCAGGCGCGCAAACCGTGCCCCAAGGCCGTGCAACATGCTCAGCCTGTTGCGACGCAGGTCGGCTTCGTCGCACATGACCATTACGCCCGCAAAAAAGGCATCCACAGCTGGCCGCACGTCGCTCAGGCAGGCCAGCGCGGCTGCATGGTCGTGGGCAGCCCACAAGGCATCAAGGCGGGGCAGCATTTCTTCCAGCGTGCTGGCAAGAGCTTTTTCCGCGTCTTCACGCAGCAGGGAGGGATCCCAATGGTCAGAAAGATCTTCGGCCTGCCCCTGCTTGCGCAGAATATTGGCAACGCGCTTGAAGGTCTGCACCGCTGCCTCGTAATCCTTGGCCTGACTGAAAGCCGCCAGAGCTGCAAGGCGTGCACCGCAGTCCTTCACGTCTTCAGCGCCAGCACCAAGGGCGGCGTCCACCAGCAGGGTGTCCTGGCCCTGGCTCATGAAGTAGTTGCGCAGACGCGCGGCAAAAAATTCCATGAGCTTGTCCAGAGCCTCATGCGGGGCCAGCTTCCACTGGCGGTCGCCGTACAGCTGCTGCGCCATGGCAAAGAACTGCCGCACGTCGATGGTAAGGCCAAAATCAAGCATGATGCGAATGATGCCCAGAGCGCAGCGACGCAGACCATTGGGGTCGGCAGCACCGGTGGGAATCATGCCCAGGCCGAAGCAGCCCGCAAGGGTATCTGCCTTGTCAGCCATGGAAAGCAACGCACCAGCCAGCGATTTGGGCAGCGGAGAATCCGGCCCGGCGGGCAGATACTGTTCGCCCAGGGCATCAGCCACGGCAGAGCTCTCGCCCTTGCGGCCAGCGTAGATACCGCCCATGATGCCCTGCAGGGTATCAAACTCGCCCACCAGCCCGCTCACAAGATCAGCCTTGGAAAGGCGACCGGCACGCGCTGCATCATCGGCAAGCTTGGGGGCGCAGCTGTCAGCCAGCCAGCGGCACAGGGCCTCGAGGCGACGGGTTTTGTCGCCCATGCTGCCAAGACCACCGATAAAGATGACCGTATCAAGCTTTTGCAGCCAATGGTCGAAAGTCTCGCGCAGGTCGGCCTGCCAGAAGAAGCGGGCATCTTCAAGGCGGGCGCGCAGCACGCGTTCCCAGCCGCGCTTGACCACGCCCATGTCTTCGGGCGTGATGTTGAGCACAGTAAGAAAATGCGGCAGCAGATCGCCGTTGGGCGCTTCAATGCCAAAGCTCTTCTGGTGGCTCTCCATGCTGGTGAGCAGCACTTCGCGCGGAACCTCAAGATAGGCAGGATCAAAATCGGCCAGCAGCGGCACCGGATGTTCCGCAAGCCCCTGCACTTCGTCCAGCAGGCTGTCTTTCCACAGCACCTTACCGCCAGCAGTGGCAGCCTGGGCGTTGCCGCCATCAATAATAACGCTGCGGCGTTGCGCCGGGTCGATGGTGATGGCGCAGGGTCCGGCGAGGGTTGCCAGAAAATCGTTGGCATGAGCCACCGCAAATGGGCCAGCACCGTGAATACGGTGCCCGCAGGTTTCGCGCCCGGAGGTCATGGGACCCACCGTAAAGGGAACTACGGCATCGTCGAGCAGAGCCAGAATCCAGCGCAGCGGACGTGCATAAGCCATGGTGTGAGCGCCCCAGCGCATGCGCTTCTGGAACGAAAGAGCCGTGATGACCGCAGGGCAGATTTCTGTCAGCAGGTCAGCCGCAGCCGCTCCGCCGGTGCGTTTGCGCACGGCCACGTATTCGCCCTTGTCCGTTTCTACGCGAAACACGTCTTCAAGCGTGCAGGCATTGGTGCGCACAAAGCCTTCGAGGGCCTTGGTGGGCTTGCCTTCGGCATCATAGGCCACGCGCACGGGTGGGCCGGAAACCACTTCTTCCCTCTCCACCTGCACGGGGTTGAGATCTTCAATAATAACAACGGCGCGGCGCGGCGTGCTCATGACGCGCACAGCGCCATGTTCAAGCCCGGCCTCACCCAGAGCGCCGTTAAAACGAGAGGAAAGCTCGTTTTCTTCCGGGGCCAAAAAACGGGAAGGCAACTCTTCGCTGCCGATTTCAAGCACAAAGGTCGCCACGGCTTACCTCACATCCTTTTTGAGCATGGGATAGCCCAGTTCTTCACGCTGGGCCGCATACAGTCGCGCCACACCGGCCGCCAGGGCACGCACCCTGCCGATATAGCCGGTGCGCTCGGTGATGGAGATGGCTCCGCGGGCGTCCAGAAGATTGAAGGTATGAGAGCACTTGAGGCAGTAATCGTACGCGGGCCAAGGCAGCCCCTGCTCAAGCAGGGCCTTGCACTGTCCTTCAAAATCGCTGAAATGCCGCAGCAGCATTTCGGGATTGCTGGCCTCAAAGTTGTGGCGCGACTGCTCCACTTCATTCTGATGATAGATGTGGCCGTAGGTGACGTTTTTATTCCAGGCCAGATCGTACACAGATTCCACACCCTGCAGATACATGGTGAGGCGCTCGAGGCCGTAGGTCAGCTCCACGCTGATGGGCGAAAGGTCAATGCCGCCCACCTGCTGGAAATAGGTAAACTGGCTCACTTCCATACCGTTGAGCCACACTTCCCAGCCAAGACCCCAGGCACCCAGAGTGGGCGATTCCCAGTCGTCTTCAACAAAGCGGATGTCGTGCTGCGCAGGGTTGATGCCCAGCGCGTTGAGGCTTTGCAGATACAGATCCTGCACGTTGTCCGGCGAGGGCTTCATGATCACCTGAAACTGGAAATACCGTTGCAGGCGGTTGGGATTTTCGCCGTAGCGGCCATCGGTAGGACGGCGCGAGGGCTCCACATAGGCCACGCTCCACGGTTCCGGCCCAATAACCCTCAAAAACGTGTTGGGGTTGAACGTACCGGCCCCACATTCCACACCCGAAGGCTGTTCAATAACGCAACCCTGGTTGGCCCAGTAGTTCTGCAAAGTTAATATGACATCCTGAAAATACATGCGCTGTCCTTTGTTCGTAGCCTTTCTCAGACGCATACGCGCGGCATTTGTTTAAACCGCCGCCCCTGATCCATCCCAAAACCTGAGCCGAAAATATATGGCGCATACGCGCTCAAACGTGGCGAAAGTATCCCCCTTCCCACGACAGGCCCAAGTGATATTGCACAAATCCGTCGATTACTTTGGCACAGGCCCGCCGATCTGCCGCAGGCAGTTCCTCGGCGTGCCAGCCGGATGGAAATTCTTGCTGCACATGGCGCAAAAGGTCAAGTCCGCCCCCGCCCAATTCCACACCGTAACGCGCTGGCCCCGCCTCGGCGCGGCAAGAGGGGCAACGCAGCTGGGCTTCGTCAACCACAAACTGCGCAGGGCCTGTTATCTCGGTTCCGCACATGCCGCACTTGCCAAGGTCGGGCGCAAAACCCAGCACCCCGGCAAAACGCAGTCTGAAAAAAAGCGGCAGCAACGAAGGCACGTTTTCCGCTTCTTCAAGGGTTTTGCGCAGATCCTCCACCAACTGAAAGGCCTCGTCCGCGCCTTCGTCGTTTACGCCAAGGGCCTCAACAAAACGCAGACAGTTGGCAGCCAGCCCCATGCGCCGCCAGTTGCGCCGCAAGCTTTGCGGCCCGCCCAGCAGCACGGCTTCCTCAAGATTGAGAAAACCGCCGCGCCCCGATGTTTTAACCCGGCAGTGCAGGCTGTTGAGCACATCGAGGCAGCCGCAAAAACGACGCCTGCTGCGGCTGCCGCCAAAGGCGAACAACGTCAGCAGGCCGTGTTTGCGACAAAGCATTTTCAGCCACAGATCTGATTCGCGAAAGTGCCCGATGCGCAGCACCAACGCGTGATCTGCCCATTCGGTCATTGCCTGTCCGCTGGGGGAAACGTCAGGTTGCGTACCTGACCGCTCTGCCCTGGCTGGGGCAGCTCTTCGCCATCATAGCGCAGGCGCACGCCACCAGCATTGCCAAGCTTCAGCTCCAGACTCTTGCTGAAAGTAAGGGCAAAGGTGTCGCCCTTGCGCAACGAAAACTGACGGGTATCGGTTTTATCCGCATTGGAGTGAATCCAGCACTCTTCTGTGGCCGTGATGATGAGCTTGTGCTGCGAGCCTGGCTGCGTTTCGCCGGTCTGAGCCGGAGCGGCCTGGGGAGCAGTAACCGGTGCCGTAGCAGTCGGAGCGGGTGCCGCAGTGCCACGCACGGGGGGCAAACCGGCTGCGGGTTGCGCAGGCTGACCAGTGGTCTGGCTGGCGGGCTGACTGGCAGCAGGTGCAACCGCACTGGCCTGAGCAGCCGGAGCCGAAGCGGGCGCTGCAGGCTTGGCGGCTACGGACGCTGCGGACTGGCCAGACGCTTGACCAGATGCTTGGCCAGACGCCTGGTTTGCCGCAGGTGCAGCAGCAGGAGCGGAATGGCCAGCCAGATTGCCGGGATCAACAGATTCTGCACTTTGCATGGGCGCAGGCTGCGCCAGACGGCGCGTCTGCCTGCCCAGAAAGTCCAAGGCGCCCTGCTGCCAGGCAAAGAACACGGCTGCCACAATGCCCGCCATCAGCACGCCGGCCAGTATGGGCTTGAGATTGCGGCGCGGAGTAAGGACCATTTCGGGTTCGTATACATTTTGCGGAGCCGCAGGCTCTGCCGCAGCTTCAAGCGCGCCGAGCGCCTCGCTGACTTCTTCTGTCGAAAGGCCCACGTATGAAGCGTATGAGCGGATAAACCCCTTGGTGTACGCCAGAGGGGGCAAGGACTGCTCGTCCCCTTCCTCCAAAGCGCGCAGAAGACGGGCGCTGATTTTCAGCTTGTTGGCCGCGTCTTCCATATCCAGACCCCGCTTTTCGCGCTCAACGCGCAAAGCAGCGCCCAATTCCACTAAGGTCATGTAAAGCCTCGATAATGGTCTTGCCGCCCCTGGGGGCGGCTGTTGCCAGCAAAAAGCCCGGAACCGCCCGTGGCGGCCCCGCTACATTCGAATGTCGATAACAGCCCTGCTGCGAAGCTGATTGGAATAATCCTCAAAACGTTCCATTGCCTTGGGCTGACGCAGAATGCCGTCAATCATGGGCTTGGCCTGCTCAAAGGTGAGCAGCTTCATTTCGCCGCCACCGGGGCGGTACAGGCGCACCTGCGCCTTGCGGCCCTGCAGTTCAAAGATGTCGGTCACTTCCCCGGGCTTCATTTTGGAGAGGCGCGCTTCCCATTCGGGGTTGAGCTTGTCCCACTCAACAGGGCCCATATCGCCGCCGTTTTCCTTGTTGGGAGCGATGGAATACTTGCGGGTAACCTCCTCAAACGAGGCAGCGCCCGACTTGATCTGCGCCGCAAGGGCAGCAGCGTTTGCATTGGGATGGTACACGAGCAGGGCCATGTGCAGACCAGTGCGGTCGTACATGGTGTCCTTGTGCGAGTCGTAATAGGCCTTGACTTCTTCGGGGGTAACCACCACGCGGCGGGCCACTTCCATGGCCATGACACGCTGGCGGATCAGGCTTTTTTCAATATTTTTGCGCAGTTCGGCAACACTGGTTTTCTGCTGGGCCAGCTTTTCCTCAAACTGCTGCTTGTTGAGGTTGTTTCCCTTCATGATCTTGGTAATTTCGGCGTCCACATCGGAAGGAGAGATGGTAACCTTGAGCCGCTTGGCTTCCTGAACAACCAGAATATCCATGATCATACCGTCCAGCGCCTTGCGCAAAATGGCGTCAACAGCGGTAGCCTGGGCAGGATCGTTGGGATTGACGCGCGCCCGCATAAGATCGGGTACGGCATTTTTTTGCAGGTCAAACATGGTGATAACCTGACCGTTTACCACGGCTGCCACCTTGTTAATCTGGGCGGCCTGAGCGCCAAAGGCGGTCATGAAACAGATAACCAGCGCAAAAACAAGCGTCTTTCTCACAGTATACTCCCTGATTGCGCGAAAAAATCACGCGCTTTATCTATAAAATTGTATCCCAATCCATCGCAATATGCAATGCGAGCACACAGCCGCGGCAAATGACACGACACCGAACACATAAATGCCCTGTGTCAGCGTCTTTTTGCGGAACCGTTTTCCCTTTTGTGCGACTGATCGGGGGCTGCTTTTACGGCCCCGTTTTCGGGGGCATGCCCCTGATTTTCAACCGTGCCGTTTCCTGCACCGCCCTCGGGAATATCGCCTTCGTACACCTCGTCGTGCGGCACGGGCAAGGCCTTTCCATCATCCTGTCCGCCGGGTGCGGCAGGTGCGGCTGCCCCCTCGCCGCCCTGCCGCGCATCGCGGTTCGGGGGCACGGCCAGCAGGTCTGGTGCAATGTCTTTGGCAACCTTGATCTTTGAAGCGGCCAGCGTTTTTTCCAGCCAGCTTTCAAAGGCCTCGGACATTTTCTGCTCGCGCAGAACGTTTTCCACAAGGGGGTAGGTTTCTGCCAGATTCATCTGGGTGGGCGGACGCTTTTCAATCAGGGCGAGCCCACGCCACAGGCCTTCTTCCTGCCGTGGGGTGGCGCACTGGCCGGGCTTGAGGGCCCCTGCAGCCTTTTGCCAGCTTTGGGGCAGATCGCCAGCGCGTACGTTCAGGCACTGAAGCTGCACTTTTTTGCGCGCTTCGCTCATGCCTCCGGGAAAAACCGCGCAAAAGCCTTCCACATCCTTGCGGGATTCTGCCGAAATAAGGCACACGCGCAGGGTTTCGGGCATCTGAAAATCGTCTTCGTGGGTCTGATAGTAGTCGCGCAGCTCCGGCAGCGAAATTCGTATACCCGAAGCCAGCACCTTTTTCTCAAAGGCAAGCATGGAAAGATGGTCGAGCAGCAAGGCGCGCCATTCGGCGGGGTCAAGCGATTCCTCGGTCAGGTACTTGTCCAGCCCGTCACCGCCGCCGTAGTCGTTCTTCACCTCGTTAAAGGCGGCTTCAAGCGTTGCGGGGCTCACGGCCATCTGCAGGCGCTGCAGGTCTTGCCGCACCAGAGCGTAAATGATGAGTGTTCCCAGCGCCTCGCCGTATTCACGGCGCATGTTTTCCAGCGAGGGTGTGCGCATGGCCCCCAGCGAGGGCGAACGGCTGTCGAGCAGGGTTTGCAGCCTGCGCAGTGTGATGGGTTCGCCGTTGACGATAGCCACCACGCCGTCGGGCAGGCGGGCTTCGAAACAGGCGGTCAGCAGCAGGCAACAGCAGCAGACCAGCGCCAGACACAGAGGCCGCGCAGCACGCCGCACCACCGAAGGCTGTGCGAAGGTTTCAATCTGACGCGCAGGGGCAACAAGGGGCTGCATGAATCGGTTCACCATAATTTCCATATACTCATGACAGTTTCATGACCGGACAACTGGTTGGCCCGCAATACCGCTTACACGCCGGGCGTAACCCTGATGCCCTCAAGGGCTGCGCGCAGTTTGTCCAGCCCCTCTGCAAAGGGCACATCTGCGGGCAGGGGCAGGTGCAGACCGGCTGGTGGCAGCATGCGCGCGTCCTTCATGGATGCGGTAAGCGCCACGATGCGCTCTGGCTGCACGGCGTTCTGCCCGTCGGGCCACACAAGACGCACGTGGTTGATATGCACATCTGCCTTTTGCACCTGCAGTTCGGTGAGGAACTGCTTGAAGTCCAGCACGGCGAGGAAGTTGCGCAGTTCTTCGGGGAAGGGGCCAAACCGGTCGCGAATGCCCAGTGCGGCTTCTTCGCACGCGGCTCCACCTGCGGCCGAGGTAAGCGTTTTGTAGCAACGCAAACGCTCGCGCCCGTCTTCAATGTACGATGCGGGAATATGCGCAGGCAAGCCCAAAGTAAGTTCCGTTTCCACGGTATGGGCTTCGGGCGTGCCTTTGAGGCGGCCCACTGCCTCCTCGAGCATCTCAAGATACAGATCAAGGCCCACACGGCACATGTGCCCCGACTGCACTTCGCCAAGGATATTGCCCGCGCCGCGCAGGCGCAGGTCTTCCATGGCAACTTGAAAGCCAGCGCCCAGATAGTCCATATCCATGATGATGCGCAGTCGTTCCTCGGCAATGGAAGTAAGGCGCTCGGCATCGGGCACCACAAAAAAGGCGTATGCCTGCCTGTCGCTACGGCCCACGCGGCCACGCAACTGGTAGAGCTGACCAAGGCCAAACATCTGCGCCTGATCGACCACCAGGGTGTTGGCACGGGGAAAGTCCAGGCCGGATTCAACGATGGAGGTGCACACCAGCACATCCAGTTCGCCGTGCCAGAATTTGTGCATGGTGTCTTCCAGCTCGGTTTCAGACATCTGCCCGTGGGCCATACCCACGCGGGCCGAAGGCACGAGGGTGCGCACGTATTCGGCCACCCGCTCCAGCCCCTGCACACGGTTGTAAACCCAGAATACCTGCCCCTCGCGCTCTATCTCGCGTTCAAGCACCTTGCGCAGCACAGAATCATCGCGGCGCAGCACGGCCGAAGCCACGGGCTTGCGGTCCTGCGGAGCCGTTTCGATAATGGAAAGCTCGCGTATGCCCGACATGGAGAGCTGCAAGGTACGTGGAATGGGCGTGGCCGTGAGGGTGAGCACATCCACGTTCTTTTTGAGCGCCTTGAGCTTTTCCTTGTGGCGCACGCCAAAACGCTGTTCCTCATCCAGTATGAGCAAGGCCAGGTTGGGCAGCTTTACGTCGCTTGAAAGCACGCGGTGCGTGCCGATGAGAATATCCACCTGCCCGGTGGCAGCCGCCTTGAGCACTTCCTTTTGCCTGGGGCGCGTCACAAAACGGCTGAGCAACCCCACATTGACGGGAAAACCCGCCAGACGCGCGCGGAAGGTCTGGTAATGCTGCTCGGCCAGCACCGTGGTGGGACAGAGCAAAACAACCTGCCGCCCCTCGGAGGCCGCGCGAAAGGCCGCCCGCAGCGCAACCTCTGTCTTGCCAAAGCCCACATCTCCACACACAAGCCTGTCCATGGGCTGCGACTTGTCCATGTCGTCCAGCACGTCCTGAATGGCCTTGGCCTGATCGGGGGTTTCCTCAAAGCCAAAGGTGGCTTCAAATTCGTGGTACAGCTCACCCGGCGGGTCGTAGCGAAAACCCTTGGTCACCTTGCGGTAGGCGTACATCTCCACCAGGTCGGCGGCGATTTTTTCAATGGCCTTGCGGGCCTTTTCCTTGCCCGATGTCCAGCCCGTGCCGCCAAGGCGGTCAAGCGCGGGTTCCACACCCTCCGAGCCCTTGAACCGCTGGATAAGCCCCATGCGGTCGGCAGGCACATAGAGCTTGTCGCGCCCGGAATATTCGATGAGCAGAAAGTCGTTGGCAACGGCGTTCACATCCATGTGGTGCAGGCCCGCAAAACGGCCAATGCCGTAATCGCGGTGCACCATAAGATCGCCGGGTTTGAGATCGTCAAAGGAATCCAGCCCCTTGAACACGCGAGAAGAAACGCGGGGCGTCTTTTCGGCCTTGGGGTACAGAATGTCTTCGCCCAGCACCAGAGCATTGTCCCACGCCAGATCAGCGCCCTGACGATAGGGCGAAACAAGAGCGAACAGACCACGCTGGTCGGGCGCGTAGCGTTGGACCGGAGCAATGCCGTCCTGCTCGGCCAGCTTCAGAAATTTGGCGCGGCTTCTGGCTGACGAAAAGCTCAGCACCACCTGCCTGCGAGCGCCGTGCCATTCCTTGAGGGCGGCGGCAAGGTGCTGCCACGGGCGGTCCTGCGCGCCAGAAAGCGGAAAAAGATCGCTGAACGAATGCAGGGTTCTTTCCGCAAAATCCAGGCCGCGCTCCTCCACGCCCATGACAAGGGGCTCGGCGTACACTCGCTGAAAGGCGTTCCACGGTGCGGGCTGCGAACTTTTACGCAGGGCCAGCGAGGCCGGTTGCGGCAGGGGGGAGTCTTCTATCTCCAGCCTTTCCTTGAGGGCAAGGCGACCATCGCGCAGGGCCTCTGCGCTGTCGGCCTCGCCGGGCAGAAGCCACAGGCAATCCTGCGGCAGCCAGTCTTCAAGCAGGCTTGGAGCTTCTACGGCGCAGCCCGGCAACAGCCCCGCCCCACCGGCATCCAGTGCCTTTTTGAAGGAATAACAATCGTTTTCGCCAATGCGGCCTTCGGCAAACATACGGTCAAAGCGCTTGCGCGTTGCCTCGGCGTCGCGCGCGTCAAAGGCCAGCGGGCTTACCGGCAGCAGGGTCAGCTCGTCGCAGCCCTGAAGCGAACGCTGGGTTTCGGCATCAAAAAACCGCATTTCTTCCAGCGTATCACCAAAAAATTCAAGCCGCACGGGGCGAGCATAACCAGCGGGGTACAGATCAAGAATATCGCCGCGCCGGGCCATTTCGCCGGGACGCGTGACCATGGTGACACGCTCGTAGCCCCACTCCACTGCCTGCTCCAGCAGCAGTTCTGGCGCGTAGTCGCTGCCCTTGCCTATCTCGAGTGTACGGGAATGGAAAAAATTGACTGGCATGTAGCGCAGCAGCAGGCTCTCTATGCTGACCACAAGCACACGGGGCTTGCCAAGGCTCAGGGCATACAGTGCCGCCAGACGGGCTGCCCACGAAGGCTTGTCCTGCCACTGGCTCAGGGCTGGCAAGCCCAGGCAGGGCTGCTGCCATGTCGGGCGCACAAGTGCAGGATCTGCCAGTGAAATTTCGGGAGAAAAAAGAGTGGCGAGAGCGCGGGCCGCGTTGAATTCTTCGCGGGTGCGAACCACGAGAGCCACGCTGCGCCCTTTGTCCAGAGCCTCACAGGCAAGGCGGCAGCGCGTGACCATGCCGCTGCGTTCCAGATATATCTGCCTGTCGTTGCTTGAGAGCAGTGCGCCGAAAGTGTCCATGAACCTGTGGGGGGTTATATAACAGTGTCGGGGGCAGCCTGCGCCGCCCCCGACACGGCCACGAAAGTGTGGCCATGAAACGACGAACCGGGCAGCAGCAGAAGGCCGCCGCCCGGTTCGCTAGTTATTTGCTTCTAGTGTCCGCAGCCGCCGGAGCAGCCGCTGCAACCACCGCCCGTCTGGGGCAGGGGAACTGTAGGCTCAACAGTGAAGCCAGAGTAGGTCAGGTCAATCTTCACGCCTTCAACCTGGGCAAGAAGCTCCTTGTTGATGCAGAAGGTGAACCCGCCCTGTTCTTCGCTCATATCCTCGTCCGTGGCGGCATCAAGTGCCAGGGCCAGGTGAGGCCCGCTACAACCGCCAGGGGCGAGATACACGCGAATGGAGCTCTTTTCCTTACCTTCAAAAAAGGCCGCCAGTTCCTTCTGGGCGCTTTCGGTCAGTTCAAGCATGGTTCCTCCGATGTTTTTCGATAACTCGATATTTATATATTGTAGAGTAACGAAAAACAGGCTGGCCAGCTTCTTCCGGCCAGCGGGGACCATCCCGCCTTAGGCGTTGCTGCCGCAGCCGCTTGAGCAGCTGCTGCAACCACCACCGTTGCCGTCAGAAGCGAAGGGCACTACGGGTTCAACCGCAAAGCCCATGTAGGTTAAATCAATCTTTACACCCTGCACTTCACCAAGAAGATCTTTGTTGATGCAGAAGGTATAGCCGGCCTGTTCCTCGGTTTGATCCTGTTCGTTAGGCTCATCCAGAGCCAGGGCAAGGCGCGGGCCGCCTCAACCTGCGGTCATGTAGACCCGGATGGGTTCCTTTTTCTTGCCGGTAAAGAACGAATCCAGTTCCTTACGGGCGCTGTCGGTCAATTCGATCATACGTCCTCCATGATTCGGGTGTTTTACTAACTAAGGTCATGCGTGGGGCTTGTCAATTGCCGCAGGGCTTTTCTTTAAGCGCGAAAACGGCTAGAATGGCAGGCATATCCACCTCTGGAGGAATCATGTCCACGACCCGGTTACTGGCAAAAGACGAAATGGCGCGCGTGCTTGAACGCCTCGCCTCACAAATACTGGAACGCCACGCCGCCTGCGAAGAAGTGATGCTTGTGGGCATTGAACGACGCGGTGCAGACCTTGCCCGCCGCCTTGCCGCCCTGCTGCAGTCCCGCCTTGAACGCACCGTGCCCCTGGGCACGCTCGACATCAACCTGTACCGCGATGACTGGACCAGCCTTGTGGGCAAACCCAGCATAGGCCAGTCGCACATCACCGAAAGCGTTGACGAAAAGGTCATCATTCTGGTTGACGATGTGCTCTACACGGGCCGCACAATCCGCGCCGCTCTCGAGGCCCTGCTCGACTATGGCCGCCCCCGCTGTGTTGAACTGCTGACCCTTATCGACCGGGGGCACCGCGAGCTGCCCATTCACGCGGACTACGTGGGCAGAACCATCAACACAAGCAAACAGGAACATGTAGACGTAATGCTGGCCGAACGCGATGGCGAAGACAGCGTAAGCCTCACCACCGCTTCCTGACACTCCCGTTACCGACGAACAAACCGGCCTCACGGCCTTGTATCAAACTTGCAGGCAGGATAAGAACACACAGCTACCAGACGTATACACCGCCCATAGGCGCAAGACATAAGAGCAGAGGAAACCATGCCCAAACGCAAAACCTGACGCACAGCAATGAGCTCCACGTTGTGGAGCTTACGCGAATGGCGGTCCGGTTTGTGTCTGGCGCATGGTTTCTTTGCCTTGCGCGGCCGATAAGCCCAATCCTCCGTTCGCGTTGCCGGTTCCCCTTCGGCTTCGTAACGGGCCTGTGGCCCAAAAAGGAGGATTTCATGAAACCAGGCTTCAACTTTTTCGCCACCACAACGGGCATAGTTGCCACCGGGCTTGTTTTCGGCGTGCTTGCCGTGCTGCTGCAGCAGTCGGGCAACCCCGGCAACATGGGCATATGCGTGGTCTGTTTCAACCGCGATATCGCTGGTGCGCTGGGCTTTCACCGCGCTGCTGTCGTACAGTATCTGCGGCCAGAGATCATGGGCATGGTGCTTGGAGCCTTTGGAGCGGCGCTGGCCTTTGGCGAGTACAAACCGCGCGGCGGCTCGGCCCCAATTACCCGCTTTTTGCTTGGCGGTATTGCCGGTATCGGCGCGCTGGTCTTTCTGGGCTGCCCCTGGCGTGTGATTCTACGGCTGGCCGGTGGCGACGCCTTTGCCCTGTTTGGGCTTGCGGGCCTCATCTGCGGCGTGGGCATTGGCACGGTCTTTTTCCGCATGGGTTTTTCACTGGGTCGCAGCCAGGGGCAGAGCAAGATTTCGGGCCTTGTGCTGCCCGGCATCATGCTCTCCCTTGTGGCGCTCTATCTGCTCAATCCGCAGGTGGCCGAACAGCCGCAGAGCGGCGTAC
This sequence comes from Desulfovibrio sp., assembly GCF_009712225.1. Classification (NCBI taxonomy): domain Bacteria; kingdom Pseudomonadati; phylum Thermodesulfobacteriota; class Desulfovibrionia; order Desulfovibrionales; family Desulfovibrionaceae; genus Desulfovibrio; species Desulfovibrio sp. The sequence continues at coordinate 116,797 of NZ_WASP01000003.1, forward strand.
TGTTCTATTCTGTCAAAGGGCCTGGCTCACAGCACGCACCCTTTCTCCTTTCCATCGGCGTGGGCCTGATTGTGGGCTTTCTGGCCCAGCGCAGCCGTTTTTGCACCATGGGCGCGCTGCGCGACGTACTGCTGTTCAGACAATGGCATCTGGCCCTTGGTTTTCTGGCCATGCTGGGCGCAGCCCTTGCGCTGAACCTGTACTTTGGCACCTTCAAGCCCGGTTTTGAAAACCAGCCCATCGCCCAGCCCGACAACCTGTGGAACTTTCTTGGCATGGCCACCGCCGGTCTGGCCTTTGCTCTGGCCGGGGGCTGCCCGGGCCGTCAGCTCTTCATGGCTGGCGAGGGCGACAACGATGCCGCCGTTTTTGCAGTGGGTCTTATTGTGGGAACCGCCGTTGCGCACAACTTTGGTCTGGCCTCCAGCCCCACGGGCGTTGGCCCTCACGGTATGGTCGCCACCCTTGCCGGGCTTGCCATCTGCCTTTGCATCGGCTTTTTCAACTGCAAGAGAGGCGCGTAATGTCCACCACCATCGACACCAGGGGCCTTTCCTGCCCACAGCCTGTTCTCATGTTTCTTACCGCAGTCAAGGGCGACGATCAGGGGCCCTTCTGCGTTCTTGTTGATAATGATGCCAGCCTTGAAAATGTCAGCCGCGCTGCCCGCAACAGGGGCTTTGATGTGGCCGCCACAGCTGAAAACGAAGGCGTGACGCGTCTGGACATCACCAAGGCCTGACAGCCATTGTGATGGGCAAGGGGCGCGGGTGTGCAGCAATGCCCGCGCCCCTGCACCATCAGGCCGAGCCGTGCACGCTGCAGAGCAGCACACGTTTACCCCCCTGCCCGCAGACGCGCAAGGCGGACCAGCGGATTCTGGAGTATTGATGACGCATAGCCAACCACAGGGCGGATTGTTGCACGGGCTTACCCAAAAACTGCTTGGCATTTTTGTTTCCGCCAGCCCGGACAGGCGCAACCCGGAAAACCGCGGCTGCAACGACAGGGGCCTGCTGGTTTTTGACCACACTGGCGAGGTTATCCGCGCCGAACGACTGCTGCGCGCTGCCGGACTAGAAGTTGAGGTCAAGGGGCCGCCACCGCAGCTGCGCACGGGCTGTGATATGGTGGTGGTGTTTGAGCTGGTGCGCCAGGCACTGGTTATGGAAACGCTGGAGCGGGAGGGGCTGCGTCCAGGCCAGGTTGTGAGCGCCAACGACATGCTGCTGGAACCGGTGTCACTGTATCAGATCAAGCATCTGGACAACCGCTGGATCATGGTGCGCGCAGCCAACATGAAAATCACCCTCGACTCTGCCGATGGACGCATCGTGAACATTTCCGGCGGCGGCTGCCCCGACGTTCCGTGGGTGGCCCACAAGCTGTGCGGTCTGCGGCTTGATGAAGCCCCTGAACCGCTGAGCATGGGCCAGACGCTGTGTTGCTACAGCCTGCAAAAGGCCTTTGAGGAACTGCGGAGGCAAGTGGCATGTGGTGCATAGCGGGGACCCTGCCTGACGCCGACTTTGCGCTCTGCCCTGCCGGGCTTGACGGGCAAAGCACTGTGGGACATGGCCTGCTCCATCTGCCCGACGGACAGGCAGTGCCTGTGCAGCGCGGCACTGCGGCACTGGCGGCCACGGCCATTCTGGCCTGTGGGGTGCTCGGTGTTGACCCGCCCCGCCTTCTGCTGGCGGGCGACCCCGGCTCCGGTGCTGGCAGCCGCGACATCTATGCGTGGCTGGAGCAAAACCTTGAGCACATCGCCCCCAGCGGTCTGACCTTCCACTATCTTTTTCCAGATATGGACTGGCACAACCGCGTGCTCATGGCCGTGCAGGCCCTTGCCGCGCGCCCTGTCATGGTGGCAGACGCGGGCTTTATGTATGTGGCAAAAATGAGCGGCTATGCCGACGCCTACGACCTGTTTACCCCTGATCTGGGCGAGCTGGCCTTTCTGGCAGACGAAAAAGCCCCGCATCCGTTTTATACGAGGGGTTTTCTTCTGGCGCGCGAGGACGACGTGCGGCCACTTTTGCAGCGCGCCCTTGACCACGGCAACTGCCCGAAAAACATGATAATAAAGGGATCAAAAGACTCTATTGTGCTGGATGGCCGGATTGTGGAAACCGTTGACGCACCCTCTGTTGCCAGCATGGAATGCATTGGCGGCACGGGAGATCTGGTAACCGGGCTGGCAACGGCTTTTTTGTGCGCAGGGGCCCCCATGGGCGAGTCCTGCATGGCCGCAGCCCGCATGGCACGTTTGCTGGCGCGGCACTGCGCGCCCAATCCCGGCACACAGATTGGCGAACTCATTGAAAAGCTGCCCGAAGCTCTGGACGCAGCCCGCCCGGAGTGGCCGCCCAGCCTTTGTCAGGCTTCCACATAAATGATTCACCCTGCTTCAACAGACACGCCAAAACAGTGCGGCCCTCCGTAGTCAACGGAAGGCCGCATTGTCATTTGTACCTGTCAGATTGCGGCAAAGGCCCATGCCCCTCTCGCGCATCTATTGAAGGGCAGCTTTCTTTCTGCGGGCCCGTAAGCGCAGGGTAACGCGCCATACCCATGAAAGCGCCAGACCCACTGCGATACCCAAAAAGTCAAACAGGGTCTGTGCTGCCATATGCGGGCGGTCAAATCCCCAGGCAGCGGCCTTGTTCCACGAGGGATGGTACAGAGCCCAGGCGATAAAACCCGCCATGGCCAGCACACCCAGCGCGCCAAACAGCCAGTAGCCGGGAATGGGCTCTTCCCAGAAAAAGGAAGAGCGGTAAAAACGCCTGCGCGCAAAGCACACGGCCAGCAGTACAACGCTGACCATGCTGGCCGTAATCCACGAAAACCCGTTGAGCAGCGCACCCACGATCCCCAACCCCAGACACATTACAGCAAGCAGAAAGGCCCGCGACTGGCGGCGCTCAAGCCCGTAGGAAACAAACAGCAGGGTTGCGCCCGAAATGGCCGTGATAAAATGCCCGATGGCAAGCGCCTCGTAAGGAATCATGCTGCGCAGGGCGTGCAGCATGTGCTTGCCTGGCGGCAGCATGGCGCACACCAGCAGTATTACGCCAGCGGCAAAAGCCATGTAGGCGGAAATGGAGTGAGAAAGCACCGAAAGCCAGCGCCCGGTTTCGCGCAGCATGTCGCTGCGCTGGCGCACCTCATACACGGCCAGCAGCGCGGCGGCGGCCAGCAGCGGTATGATAAAGTAAATGATGCGGAACAGCAGCACCGCAGCAAAAACGGCCTGCGCCTGCGTGGTGTGGGTAAGATGCAGAATGACCAGCTCAAAAACACCCACACCACCGGGAATATGGGTGAGCACCACAGCCACCTGGGCCATGAGGTAGCTGGGCAGAAAATCGAGAAAGCCAATGCCCATGTCGCCGGGCAGCAGCACATACATGCAGCCAGCAGCAGCGATAATGTCCACTCCGGCCACTATGGCCTGGGCAAAGGCAATGTGCGGCGGCGGAAAAACAAATTCCTTGCCGAAAAGATGCACGGGCTTGCGCACCGTACAGCACAGAATCAGGTACGAGCAGGCAATGAGAAGCAGCACAACGCCAAGAAGACGCACGTCGGTAAGGGGCATCTTTGCCAGCAGATCATCGGGAATGGTGGGCGGGCTGACAATAAAGATAAGTCCGCACAGACCGAGCGCGCCCACCCAGAAGGTAACGGCCAGCATGAGCACCAGCCGCACAATCTCTACCAGCGAGAAGCCCCAGGCCGAATAAAAACGGTAGCGCACGCTTGTGCCGCCCAGCAGGGCACCAAAGTTGTAGCTAACAGCCTGCCCCACAAACGAAACGAGCCCCACGCGGGGCAAGGGAAGATCTTTATGAATGGCCTTGAGTGCCAGCCAGTCGTAGCCCACAAGAATCATATAGTTGATTACCATGAGCAGCATTGAAAAAAGAATACGCCCATGTGAAATCTGGCTTATGCTTTCACGTATCTGGGCAAGACTGTAACTTTTAAGCTTATGGTACAAAAGATATATGGCAAGAAGAAACACCGCCGTGATCAGCACGGTTCCAAGATAACGCAAATATTTTTTCATAGTCTGCCGTTGTTCATGCAGGTGTTTGTTGTGATGCTCAAACCGCACGCTCCTGATCGACATTCCAGTACTCCACAGGCTGCCCGCGTGCAGGTCGCAACTCCAACATATACGCTGGTGCACCACCGCGCAAGCCTCAACATCATGACAATCGACAGCATCTGTATGACAGCCCGGCGCTCTCTCCACCCCGCAGACCTCGGGGCTTGACCGTTTCGTGTGCAGTGGTTAGGGTGCATTTGCTGTTACGGATCATTGCCGGATTCACCGCCGGAGTTCGCATTCAGTTCACTGCGGCCCGTACAGCCGTTTTTTCGGAAAAATACCCCCATTTGCTTGCTCCGCTGCCTGGGCAGCGGCGCTTTTTTTTCGTTTGTGAGGTCAGATTATGGCAACCATGACAAGCATCCCCATTTCCGTGCAAGGCTACAAGAAGCTGGAAGACGAACTGGCCCGCCTGAAGAGCGAACGGCCCGCCATCATCCAGGCCATCAAGGAAGCCCGTGAAGAAGGCGACCTGCGCGAAAACGCCGGTTACGACGCCGCACGCGAACGCCAGGGCATGGCTGAAGCCCGCATCAAATACATTGAATCGCGCATGGCGCTTTATCAGGTGGTTGATCTCGACACCCTGAAGGGCGACAAGGTCATCTTTGGCTCCACGGTTGAAGTGGAAGACGTGGACAGCGGCGAAGCACGCTCCTTCACCATTCTTGGGCCCGACGAGGCCGATCCCGCCAAGGGCTCCATTTCGTTTCTTTCGCCCGTGGGTCAGGCCCTGCTTGGCCGCGAAGTGGGCGACGAAGTTACCGTGGATATTCCGCGCGGCCGCGTTACCTACGAAGTGACCGGCATCAGCTTCAAGGGCAGCAATGTGCTGAACTAGGGCAGGGCTCCGCTCCTGCCCCTGCCGGTTCCGCCCCCCTGCGGGTTCGCGGACGGCGCACCCCCTTATTTTTCCGTGGCGCGGCAACGCGCAAACAGTACCGCAGTGCACCAAATGGCGCGCTCTGGCCTCCCTGCACAACCGCAGGGTAGCGGAGCGCGCCGTTCAAGGCGCCATACCGGTTTTTGCCTGCCTGTTTCATGGAATCTGCGCACCGCGCCAGCAATCGGGGGCTGCAAATCTTCTGCCGGGCGCATTTGTGCTCTTGAGCCTCTTGGCAGACCCTGCCCGCGTTTGCTATCCTTTCGCGTTTCCATGTTCCGGCGCTATCTGATTTCATCGCCGACACAACCCAAGGCCTGCTATGACTCTAACGCTGCCGCGTCTGCTTTACATCCTGGCTGCGCTCGCACTCTATCTGCTGCTCTGGCCCAATCCGGTAACCATATTCATGGCCGCCTGCCTTTCTTGCCTTTCGCTGCCGCTCTACCGGGGGCTGCAAAAAAAAGGACGCCTGTGGCGTAAACGGCTCGAAACCACCGCTGGCCAGGTTCGCTGGCGCAAGTTCAGAGTAGCCCTTTCAAGCAGCCTGCCACTTTATACATACATAGCCACACTTCTTTTTACCATTCTTATTCCCATCGCCACCCTGGCCCTGCTGGTCACGCCGCAAGCCGCAGCTGGCTTTGAGCGTCTGCGCGAACTGCAGGCCAACAACTTTCAGTTGCCCCCGGAATGGGTGGCAAACATACAGCAGTGGCGTATGAGCCTGGCTGAATACCCCCGCATGGAAAAAATGGTCAGCGACTTTCTGCAAAAGCTGGACGCATTTTTTGGCGATGCAATGAGCCTGTTGCTCAGCAGAAGCATGGATTTTCTTGGTGGAACCATGACTGTGCTGTGGACAGGCTTTCTGTTTTTTACGCTCACGGTTATTTTTACCAGCTATGCCCGCCATATCCGCAAGATTTCTGGCCGGATATTCCACATACCCCAGTCCATGCTGGCCCGCTTTACCACGGCAATTCACAGGGCCCTGCGCGGCATTCTGCTGGGCATTATATTAGTGGCAGCGGCACAGGGCATTTTGTGCGGCATAGCCTTTGCGGTGGCTGGAGTACGGCAGCCCGCGTTCTGGGGCCTGCTGGCTACGCTGGTTGCCCCCATTCCTGTTATTGGCACAGCCATTGTGTGGGTTCCGCTCTGCCTTTCGCTCTGGTTCACGGGCAAGGGCATGGCTGCCGTGGGGCTGGCACTGTGGGGCGTTGTGGTTGTGGCCGGTGTGGATAACGTACTGCGCCCGCTCTTTTTGCAGCAGGGCATCAAGGCACCGTTCTTTGTACTGATAATCGCCATTCTTTGCGGCATGGCCAGCTTTGGACCTGTGGGCCTGATTGCTGGGCCTGTACTGCTGGCCTTTGCCATTCAGGCTGTGGAAGAAGGCAACTGCACTTATAGGCACAATGTATAAGTTAGCACGCATACCCAACGGCGCTGGCAGGTTTGTTTTCAGGGCTCCCCTCCTTTTTTCGGCGGGCAGTGCACCAAGACGTCTGGGCGTCTTCTGCGCAATGATCTGCGCCATATGCATTACCCTTCTGGCAGGAGCCCCGGCTGTCCAGGCTGCAAGGGGCACGCGGGCCGCCATCCTGATTAACATGGACACCGGCAAGGTTCTGTTTGAAAAAAATGCCGACATGTCCATCCCGCCCGCTTCGCTGACCAAGGTCATGTCCATGTTTCTTGTCATGGACGCAGTAAGCGCCAAGCGTCTGACCCTGGACGAAAAAATCCGCATTACTCCCGCTGCGTCGAAGGTGGGTGGTTCATCCATGCACCTGCGCAACGGCGAGCGCGTGGCGGTGCGTCAACTGCTCACCGGCGCTGCCGTAGCATCGGGCAACGACGCCATCACAGCCCTGGCACTGCGTGTGGGGGGTAACGAACGGCAGTTTGTACGCGCCATGAACCAGAAGGCCAACAGCCTTGGCCTCAAACGCACTGAATTCAAAAATCCCACAGGCTTGCCCGCCGCCGGACAACGCACAACCCCGCGCGACATGGCCACGCTTACACGTACCTACCTGCGCTCCCACCCCGGCGCACAAACTTTTCACAGTACCCGCGTATTCACACACCGCACCAGGCAGATGTCCAACACCAATTCACTGCTGGGTTCTGTGCGAGGGGTCAACGGCCTTAAGACAGGTTGGACCGTGGCCTCTGGCTATAACCTGATTGTTACTGCCCAACGAGGCGGAACTCGGCTTATTGCCGTTGTCATGGGGGGCACAAGCCGCAACGCGCGCGATGCCATGGCAGAACGGCTTATCGAGGCCGGGTTTGACGGCGGTGGCGACCCAAAAAAAATTCGTCGCAGCATGGGCTACCGACGCTAAATTAATGTAACGAAATTTTTAAATTGCTAAAGGTTGTGGAAAACTGGCCGGATATCTGGCCGCTTTCCACAACCTTTTTGTTTTTTGAACGCCACTGAGGCGCATTTTTTTTTGAGCACAGGGCAGACGGTCATTATATAGAAGGCGGGCTTTCTGCGCAGGAAACACACAAAGACGTGCGTGCCCCAAACAGAGAGCCCGCCTGACGCAGTCAGCGGCCTAAAAGACCTTAGCGCGCAAGCGCCTGATCAAGATCGGCAATAATATCGTCCACATGCTCAACACCCACAGAGAGGCGTACCATGCCGGGGGTGATACCGGCTTCGCGCAGCTGCTCGTCGGTCAGCTGGCGATGGGTTGAGCTTGCGGGATGCAGTACGCAGGTGCGTATGTCGGCAACGTGCACCTGGAGCGAAATCATTTTGAGGCTGTCGATAAAGCGCGCGCCAGCTTCTCGCCCGCCCTTGAGGGAGAGGGAGATAACGCCGCTGCAACCCTTGGGCAGGTATTTGTCGGCCAGGGTTTTTTGCGGATGCCCGGGCAGACGGGGATAGTTGACGGATTCCACCGCAGGGTGCTTTGCAAGAAATTCCGCCACGGTTTCTGCATTGCGGCAGTGGCGTTCCATACGCAGGGGCAGGGTTTCGAGGCCCTGGTTGATGTAGAACGCCCCTTGGGCACTCTGGCAGCAGCCCATGTCGCGCATGAGCTGCACGCGGGCCTTGACGATATAGGCAGCCTTGCCAAAGGCTTCGGCGTACACCAGCCCGTGGTAGGAAGGATCGGGCTCGGTAAATTCGGGAAACTTGCCGGAAGCCCAGTCAAAGTTGCCGCTGTCCACGATAACACCGCCCACCTGGAGGGCGTGACCGTCCATGTACTTGGTGGTGGAATGCACCACAATGTCGGCCCCAAATTCAAAAGGACGGCACAGCACAGGGGTGGCAAAGGTATTGTCGATGATCAGGGGCAGCCTGTGGCGATGGGCCAGATTGGCAAAACGCTCGATATCCAGCACGTCCATGGAGGGGTTGGAGAGCGTTTCGCCGAACACGGCGCGGGTGTTGGAGCGAAAGGCCTTTTCAAGCTCTGCCTCTGAAGCGCCCTGATCCACAAAGGTAACTTCGATACCCAATTTCTTGAGCGTAACGGCAAACAGGTTGAATGTGCCGCCGTAAATACTGGCGGCACTGACCACATGGTCGCCGCTCTGGGCCACGTTGAGCAGCGAAAGCATGCTTGCGGCCTGACCAGAAGAAGTGCACAGCGCGCCAACGCCGCCTTCAAGCGCGGTAATTTTTTGTTCCACGGCATCCACCGTGGGGTTGCCCAGGCGGGAATAAAAAAAACCAGCCTCGGCAAGGTCAAAAAGTTTCGCCACTTCGGCGGTGGTGGAATATTTGAAGGTGGTACTCTGCACTATGGGCAAAACCCGGGGCTCACCATTGGCCGGTTCGTAGCCCGCGTGCAGACAAAGAGATTCCGTTTTCATGCCGTCCTCTGCTGTGCTGGTGGTGGAAAATGCCGCGCTTACTGGCTATACGCCGCGCACCACGCACCGTAGCTCAAGCCATCGGGCTAGGCAACCACCTTGATTGTGCACGCAAGCCCCCTATACGGCTGATGAAGAGAGAGCAAAAAAAGTTCCTTCCTATTGACCGTTTGCAACTAGAAGTATAAGCTTCAAAGAAGCAGGTGGTCGCCTTGCGGCGTGTGGCACTCTTGGGGAATGCCTTTTTAAATCACGCAGTAACGCACTGCCAGAGTTGCTGATTTTCGTTTGCTGACAGCGCCGCTGATAGCGCGGCTGTTCGTACCACGTTGCGCCGCTGTCTTGACGCGGAGTTGGCGCGATTTTGTTGCGCCGCATGCGGGCCCTGTGGCAGGGTCCGAGCAAAGCCTTTCACTCACTTTTGCCAGGAGGCTATTATGCGTATTGCCGTGGGTCTGGGCAAAAAAGGCGGAGAAGAGCGTTTAGAGCGCCAGGGCATAAGCCGCCGTGACTTCATGAAATTCTGCACGGCGGTAGCGGTGACGATGGGCTTCGGCCCCTCATTCGCTTCCGAGGTGGCCGCTGCGCTGACCGGACGTCGGCCTTCGGTGGTGTATTTGCACGCCGCTGAATGCACGGGCTGTTCCGAAGCGCTTCTGCGCACCTACAAGCCCTTCCTTGATGCCGTCATTCTTGACACCATTTCCCTTGACTACCACGAAACCATCATGGCCGCCGCCGGTGAAGCCGCCGAACAAGCCCTGCATGCCGCCGTGGAAAACCCCAATGGCTTTGTCTGCATGGTTGAAGGCGCCATTCCTACGGGCATGGACAACAAGTATGGCTATATCGGTGGCCATACCATGTACGACATCTGCAAAGAAATTCTGCCCAAGGCCAAGGCCGTGGTAAACATTGGTACCTGTGCCTGCTACGGCGGCGTTCAGGCTGCCAAGCCCAACCCCACCGGCGCCAAGGGCGTGAACGAATGTTTTGCCAGCCTGGGTGTGAAGGGTATCAACATTCCCGGCTGCCCCCCCAACCCCCTCAACATGGTAGGCGCTCTTGTGGCCTTTTTGCAGGGCCAGAAGATCGAACTCGACGAACTGGGCCGCCCGCTCATGTTCTTCGGCCAGAGCGTCCACGACCTTTGCGAACGCCGCAAGCACTTCGACGCTGGCGAATTTGCGCCCTCCTTCAATTCCGAAGAAGCGCGCAAGGGCTGGTGCCTTTACGAAGTGGGCTGCAAAGGCCCGCAGACGTACAACAACTGTCCCAAGGTTCTCTTCAACGAGACCAACTGGCCGGTGGCTGCCGGGCATCCCTGCATTGGTTGCAGTGAACCCGGTTTCTGGGACGAAATGTCGCCGTTCTACCAGAACTAGGGGGAATCATGAGCCAGATCAAACAAACGCCCCAGAGCAGCTACACCGGGCCCATTGTGGTGGACCCGCTGACCCGCATCGAAGGGCATCTGCGTATTGAAGTGGAAGTTGAAGGCGGCAAAATCAAGGACGCCCGCAGCTGTGGCACGCTTTTCCGCGGTCTTGAAGTTATCCTGAAGGGCCGCGATCCTCGCGACGCTCAGCACTTCACCCAGCGCACCTGCGGCGTCTGCACCTACACGCACGCCCTTGCCTCTACCCGCGCGCTTGAAGACGCCATCAACAAGCCCATTCCGGCCAACGCCACCTACATCCGCAACCTTGTCATGGCCATGCAGTTCATGCATGACCACGTTGTGCATTTCTACCATCTGCACGCGCTTGACTTTGTGGACGTGGCCAACGCCCTGCAGGCCGACCCGGCCAAGGCTGCCAAGCTTGCGCAGTCCATTTCGCCCCGTCCTGTCAAGACTGAAGACTTCGCCGCCGTGCAGGCCAAACTGAAGACCTTTGTTGAAAGCGGCCAGCTTGGCCCCTTCACCAATGCCTACTTCCTTGGCGGGCACCCTAGCTACTACCTTGAACCCGAAGCCAACCTCGTTGCCACTGCCCACTATCTGGAAGCCCTGCGCGCCCAGGTGGACATTGCCAAGGGTATGGCCGTGTTCGGCGCCAAAAACCCGCACACCCAGTTCACCGTTGCTGGCGGCGTGACCTGCTACGAAGCCCTGTCTCCCCAGCGCATCAAGGAATTCCGCGAATTGTACAAGAAGGCCCGCACCTTCATTGAACAGGTCTACATTCCCGACCTGCTCATGGTGGCTGGCCAGTACAAGGACTGGGCTGCCCTTGGTGGTACGCACAACTTCATGGCTTTTGGCGAATTCCCCGCTGCTGGCGGCGAACGCGACCTCAACAGCCGCTGGTACAAGCCTGGCATCATCTATGATCGCAAGATCGGCTCTGTGCAGGCCTTTGATCCCAGCAAGATTGAAGAACATGTGCGCCACAGCTGGTACGAAGGCGACAAGGCCCACACCCCCTACGAAGGCGAGACCAAGCCCTACTTCACCAAGATGGGCGACACCGACCGTTACTCCTGGCTCAAGGCTCCCCGCTACGCCGGGCAGTCCATGGAAACCGGTCCTCTTGCCCAGGTGCTGGTGGCCTACGCCCAGAACCACAAGACCATCAAGCCTGCCGTGGACGGCGTGCTGAAGGCCCTTAACGTGGGTCCCGAAGCCCTGTTCTCCACTCTGGGCCGTACTGCTGCCCGCGGTATCCAGACCCTGGTTATCGCCCAGCAGACCGAAAACTGGCTGAACGAATACGAAAACAACATTGCCAAGGACAAGCAGATCGTCGAAGATTACGCCGTTCCTGCCAATGCCAAGGGCGTGGGCTTCCTTGATGCCCCCCGTGGCGGTCTTTCGCACTGGATTCGTATCGAAGACGGCAAGATCGGCAACTTCCAGCTGGTCGTGCCCACCACCTGGAACCTCGGACCCCGGTGCAACAAGGGTCTTCTCGGCGCCGCCGAAGAAGCTCTTATCGGCACGCCCGTGGCCGATCCCAAGCGCCCGGTGGAAATCCTGCGCACTATCCACTCTTTCGACCCCTGCATTGCTTGCGCCGTGCACGTTATCGATGGAGAAACCAACGAAGTGCACAAGTTCAAGGTGCTGTAATACGCACTGAACAAGCATTGACAAAGGGCGGGGTTTTCCCCGCCCTTTTTTATGGCAGATATTTTTTTTGCCTCCGTTGATCCGTACATGCCTGTTTTATACGGGAGCGCAAACATAATAGACCGGGCACAAATATTTTGGCATACTGTGCATATGTGTTGCACACGCATTACCATGTGTGCCCACGTATCAACCCCCACTTGAGAGCACACCGTGGAACAAAAACGAGTACTGATTATGGGCGTCGGCAACATTTTGCTGACTGACGAGGGTTTTGGCGTGCGCGCAGTTGAATACCTGCAGGCCAATTATACCTGGCCGGAAAATGTACGCCTTGAAGACGGCGGCACACAGGGCCTCATGCTCATGACCGAGCTGATGGAATGCGACACGTTGGTTGTGCTTGATGTGGTGCTGGGACCGGAAAAACCCGGCACCGTCTACATGCTTGAGGGTGAAGACCTGCGCAAGAGCTTGAGTTTCCGTGACTCCATGCATCAGACAGACCTGCTGGACACCCTTGTAACGTGCAGCATGGCCGGGCACGATGTGGAAGCCGTTGTTTTTGGCCTGCAGCCCTTTGACTACCACACCATGCAGGTGGGTCTGACCCCTGAAGCCCAGAAGCTGCTGCCGGAATTCTGCACAAAGGTGGTGGCTGCCCTGGCAGAGCGCGGCATCACCACCGCAAAGCCCAAGGCGTAACCCAGGCCAGAGAATTATGCGTCGCGCAGTGTGTCGAGCGCCTTCAGCCTCGGGCTGACCGGGTTCAAGTCACGCACCATCACAATGCACGCCGCACCCCAGACAGGGATAAAATATCAGGCCGGACGAACCCCTGAACTGGGGGTTGCGTCCGGCCATATCATTCTTGTTGTCAGCAAGCGCTAGGGCTCGTCTGGCAGCGATTCTTCACTGTACAGGGCAAAGCCTTCGGCCCGCAGCATGGCTGCCCACACTCCGTCGCCAGCGCACAAAACGTGCCTGAAGCTGCCGTCATAGATACGGCCAAAACCGCAGGATGGTGAGCGACTTTTGATGATGGCTGCAGCGCAGCCCTCCATGCGGGCCATTTCAGTGGCCATGGCCGCACCCTGCTCAAAGGCAAGGGTTACGTCCTGACCGTCGCGGTTCATGACCCGGTCGCCCACCCTTTCGCAAGGGCTGCGGGGAGTTTCAAGACCGCCTAGTACTTCGGGGCAAATGGACACAGCCCTGCCCTCTTCCACCAGCCTCACCACCAGCGCGCAGGTGTTGTCACCACCGTCGTAACGGCAGCGTTCACCCGCCAGACAGGCGCTGACAACGTAGCGCGTTGACACTAGCTCTTCTCGCCTTCGGGCAGCAGAGCGGCCTCCCACATTTCCTGATAGTACATGCAGGTGCCGGGATTCCAGGCAGTGGCAGTGGCGTGGTCATAACTTTCGGTTATGGGCCAGTCAGTATGGGGCTTCAGGGCTTCTTCAAATGAGGCCGCCTCCACAACTGTCTCAAATTCCAGACTCAGCGTGTAGTTGGGGCCTTTCATAAAACGCAGATGATAACGCGGCATAGCCTTATCCTTGGCTTAATTTCGCCAGCAGATGCCGGACAAAAAGTATAAGCTCCATCTGGCGGCAACCTGAGGGCCAGGTATAGGCCCAGGCTTGTCCTGCGGGCATCAAGCCCCGCAGGCCGCCGTCCAGACAAAAGCGCCGGGGAGGCAACCCTCCCCGGCGTTCATATCAATGGCAATCAGACACGTCTAGTGCGTGGTCATCACAAACTTGCTGATGACAAAGAGCACCACCAGCAGACCCACGCCAAGGCCCCAGCTCCAATGCACGAGCTTGAGTTCAACGGGATCCAGGGGTTCGTATTCCATCTTTTCGATTTCTTCGTGAAGCTTAACTTCGCTTTTCACTTCCATGATTTACTCCGTATATTAAACTAGCCAGCCATCACAGGCGGGGTCATGCCGTGGAAGAAGGCGTAGGAGATGAACAGGCCCACCCAGATGATGAAACCAAACAGGCACACCACATACACAACTGCCAGACGGCCGATGCCTTCTTCCTTCAGCTTGCGGAAGTTGGAAACCAGACCGATGCTGAAGAAGGTAAGCAGGAAGAACATGACGCGGAAGCTGTTGATGGCACCGGACATGGACTTGCCGAGCTTGTGCAGTTCGGGCGAAGACAGGCAGGCAAACAGAAGGATCAGGAACGTACCAAGGTAACCCAGCACGAAGCGGGGGAAGCGATCCATAACGTCGCTCCACGTCATGGTGCGTTCGCCGCGGGTTTTGTCAAACTTGGCGGTCCAGATGTAGGCCAGCACGAGCGCCCACACGCCGATGAACATGTCGATGAAGATCTTGACGGTGGTGGTAACCATCACGACCCAGCCTGGTTCCCACTTGGTGCCCAGACCGGCCATCTTGGAGAGAATCAGCGATTCGGTGATGGCACCGCTGGCGATAGCGCCGCCGTCAGACTTAACGGCAAGGCCCATCCAGCCACCGGCCACCATGGGTTCGGTGTACAGGAAGTGCTGGGCGATAAAGGGCAGAATGAGCATTTCGATGCAGGTGAACACAACGACCAGCGAGGAAACCATGATCGGAACCACAGGCCGGGCGCGGATAGCGCCGCCGGTGGCGATGGCCGCCGAGACGCCGCAGATGGAAATACCGGAAGCAAGGGGAGCGGCCCATTCCTTATTGAACTTGAAGTACTTACGAGCCACGTAGTAAACCACGGACCAGTACAGCAGGTAAGCTTCAACAATGGCGCACAGGCCTCGGAAAATAACGTGACCGGCAAAACCGGCAGCGTCGGCGGCCTTAACGCCAAGTTCGGCACCAAGAATAACGATGGCGATCTTGACGAAAAGTTCGGGGCGGCAGGCTTCGCGCAGGGATTCAGCAAAACCGGGCGTAAGGTTGCCCAGCAGAATACCCATGACCAGGGCCACAATAAGACCAGCCTCGGTGCTCAAACCCAGCGACCAGGTGATGCCCAGTTTGGGAATTTCAGTGGGGTTGGCCGCAATATACGCATTTGCGCCAACTGTGTAGCAGGCAATGGCAATAAAGAAGATGCACGTAAAGCCATACAAAAACTTGCCCACGTTGCCCTTCATCAGCATGATGCCCACGGACATCACAGCTGCAATAAAGGCATAGCTGGCGAGCAGCGCGCCCACACCGGGCAAAAAGCCCTTGGTGGCCGAGCTCCAGCATTCAAGCGGGCTGTTGACCCACATGCCCATCTTGAGGCCCCAGCCCAGCAGGTCCATGCCCGCAAACTTGCCAAGGGCCATCAAGAAAACAAAGCAGCCAATAAGCAGGGCTACTTTGTCTTCATTAAAGGCTTTTGTTGTTGATGCCATACCCAAACTCCTCCGTACAGGTTAAGCTAAACAAACACACTCCAGCCGCACCTACGCGTCAAAGCCTGCCTTGTTCAATAAAGAACAGAGCAGTCAGAAACGCGTCTTGCCGCGGAAACAGCTGGAAACCGATACTTGCAGCACCAATTTTGTGACCAGACGGTCATTGATGCCTGTCGAAAACATACCTGTATGCAAGATATTGTCAAGCCTAAGCCCAAAGTATAACAACCAGTAACGGTATTCTGAAGCTGTTTCAGTGGCGTCAAAAGCCAAATTTTCCGGTTCCTCCCTTTGGCGCACCATCGCGCATGGCTGCGCATTGGTTCACATGCCACCCCGCGGGGTTGCACACCTGCTTTTTTTGACCCCAGCCAGACACCTTCCTTTGCCCATGCCTTGGTAAAAAATGCAGAAAAAACAATTTTTTCAAATTTACTGTTGACACTACCCCGCACTTTCACATATACACGTTTCTCGCGTTGGGCTGTCGTTCAATTGGCAGGACGACGGATTCTGACTCCGTTAATCAAGGTTCGAGTCCTTGCAGCCCAGCCAAAAAACAACTCGCGTCCCCATCGTCTAGCCGGCCCAGGACAACGGCCTTTCACGCCGTCGACAGGGGTTCAAATCCCCTTGGGGACGCCAATTGATTCCAAGAGGTTATAGTCAAAACCTCACCAGATACCCACAGGGGGCTTGCCCTGGGGGTTAGTTTTGAAAAAGGCTGCACTTAAGTGCAGCCTTTTTTCGTTTCCAAATAAGAAAGCCTGAAGCATGTTTTCTACTCCGTTCCAGTTGGGATGAGTTTACCGGAAATCAGTCCCTGATTGCGGCGAACCACGTCTGCCTCTGCCCCTCCCCCCTGCTTTTCTTCATTTTCACTTGTAAAAGAATCCTTTTTCCGTGAAAGCGCGGAAGGGGCAGGAAAGGGGTGACGACTTGCAGGGCCACGGCTTGCCAATGCGCTCAAGGCATCCGAAACTTCCGCGAATGCTCCAAGGCTGTGCAGGTACCTGTCCGTAGTTGTCTGCTTTTCGTGTCGCAGGGCGTGCTGGATGGCAAAGAGGCTCTTGCCCTCCTGGGCCAGAATGGTGGCCGCTAGGTGCCTGATGGCGTGAAACCCAAAGGGTTTCACATTGGCCTTGGCACAAAGCCTTTTCATCACGTGGGCTGCCGTCTTATAGGGTTGCTCGATGTACGGCTCAACCGGGCAGGTGAACACATGGTTCCCTTTGCCCTGGCGGTATTGCCACAGCCAGAGCATGGTGGTGCGCACGTCCTCATTCATGGGCATTTCGTCACGTTTTGCCGTGCCCGTGCGGGTTTTGCGCGTTGTCAGCACAACGGTGCCGCGCTCAAAATCCACATCCTGCCAAGTCAGCTTAAGCAGCTCGCCCTTACGCGCTGCAAGGTTGAGAAAGCAGGTCAGCATGGCCTTCTCACGTTCTGGGGCCGTCTCGTAGACTTTCCAGAAATCCTCTTCCGGCGGAATGTAACGGGGAACCCGTATCTCCGCATACCGCTGGCAGGCCAGAAACGAATCCGGCATATCCAGTGGAAAATGGTCGAGGTAGGCTGCGCCCCACTTCCAGGCGGTGGTCAGGATTTTGCGGTCTTTGTTGGAGCAGTTGGGGCCGCGCTGGTCGTGCTGCCAGGCAAGGTACTTGCGGGCCTTTTTTTTGTCGAAGGATTCAACTGTATCATCTGGTGACAGTCCCTTGGTTTGCTCAAGGTAGCGGATGAACCGCCGAAAGCGGTCACGTTTCTCTTTGAAGGTCGCCAGGGTGTTGCGCCGCTGGCATTCTTCAAGGTAGGCCGTTCCCCACTCAAGAATCGTCACCCGTTGGGGCTCGGAGACCAAAGGGGTCACTTTTTCCGGCGCAGTCGCGGCTTCTTCCTCCAGTTGCTTCCTGGTGGTTACTTCCCACGCTATGGCATTCCTCTCGTCGGCCTTGCTGCTGCCGAACCATTTTACCGCTGCCATTCTGCCCTGAAACCAAACCTGTCCTTTCCAACGCTTGGGGGAGCCCTTCTTCTTGCTCGTGAAGGTTGCCATTGAATATCTCCAATATGCGATTTTCAAGGAACCTTAGAGCGTGCCCAATCCGCACACCCCCGAATGCCGTATAATACCGCCTGACCGTTCGTACATCAAGGCGGAAGATCGCGGCGACTTCTCTTGCTGTGAGCACTTTACCTATGGTATTTATTTGAAAATGTTCAGACATGGTGGTTCCTTATTTCCACCGTATTGATATTTACGTTGCAAACAATTCTGAATGACGGTCAGAGGAGTTTTTTGTGGACAAGCTATCCCGTTGTTTGTCGTTTCCAAGAGGCTGCTAAAGAGAGGCTGAAGTGGCTCAATCTCATGAATGGTCGGGGATAGTAGTGGGCAATGAGCGGCACGTAACACACCAACTTTTGAGAGACCAAGCATGGAACAGCTACCGCCAAATCTTACGCTGTCATTTCCAAAATGCTTCTATGAGAATGATTATGGGAGCGGTATTGACATTATCTGCGGTTCTTTCATCTATAGCCATATGATTTTTCCGCGCGCGAACGAGAATGGGCACCGATTACGCTATCAGGCTTTGGCCATAAAAACGGCGCTCAAGGAACTGGAGCAGAAGGATTCAAAAAAATACCTAGAGATCATGCAGGCTGTCATTGAAGATATTTTTGGTACTCACTCCACCTATTGCGATATACTCACGCAGGCATCTTTTCCCAGCAAGGGTGATGGGTCATTACAGTCACGTGCGTGGCTGGGAATATTAACCGGGCAGATACTTCAGGGCGTCCTGTTAACAGAAGAAACCCTTGAGTCAGTAGCGGCAAGCCTAAATCAAGCGCTTCTAATGAAGCCTCTTGAAGAGCGTGCAGATCTTTCCTGTCCTTGCGCTGACAATCTGATCAAAAATTATTGGGCACCCTTCAAGCCCGTGGCCCATTTATGGATGGCAATGCAATCCTTCACACTTCCCGAAGAACTTGATGGCATTGTGAGAATTGATAAAGCCATCAGAAATGAAATACAGGAAGGGGGGCGCGATGGATGGAAAGGCATCGTTGATGAAGCCGAAAGTATTCTTCACATGGCAGCGGGCTTACAGCGCAAACAGACGCATAAAAAGCTCCTTGACCCGGAAAAATCATTCCGCCTGAAGCTCATATAATACACCTACATTTTTCAAGTGAGGCCCGCAGATACATGTTTCTGTGGGCCTCATCTTTTTTGCGCACTACTCTTCACGCCATAAAGAGGTGCAATAGCAAAACTACGACTGTACGTTCTTCCAAAAGGAGGGCGTGCAGTGTTTTTTTATACCCACAAAATTTCTCTACTGATGAAGATCCCCGAAGGGCGCACTTATGCAAACACGCTTCGCGGTTTGCGTGCGCGGGGGCTGCGCCCCTCGACCCCCAAATGCGAAATGCACAAGGGCTGCCGGGGGTAGGCTGTGGCGATTTATCATCTTCACATGCAGACCATCAGTCGTGCAGACGGCAGAAGCGCGGTAGCCGCCGCTGCATACAGGGCAGCTTCTCGTCTGACGGCTGCTGATGGTCGTGTGTTCGATTTTCGGCGCAAGCAAGGGGTGGTGGCGCGACAGATTTTTGTGCCTGAAGGGTGTCCAGCCATCAGCAGGCAAGACTTGTGGCTGTTGGCGGAGAACACTGAAAAACGCAAGAACTCCACACTGGCTCGAGAGATGGATATGGCCATTCCCGTGGAGCTGAACAAGGAGGAGCGGTTCAAGCTTACGGCCAAATTTTGCCGCTGGCTTGCTCAGGAATATCAGGTGGCAGTGGATTGCTGCATGCACCGAAAGGACAAAAATGACCTGCAGGAAAATCCTCACATACACGTAATGTTCACGACTCGCTGCTATTCGCAGGAGGGGACGCTGGGCGCAAAAACCAGAGAACTCGACGACCTGAAAACGAGGACGACACATCTTCTGCATGTTCGTGAAAAATGGGCGGATTTCTGCAACGAGTATCTCCAGTTTTATGGAGAAACAATCGATCACCGCTCCTTCAAAAATCAGGGAGTTGATTTATTGCCACAAATCCATGTGGGTTCTGCGGCAACAACAATGACTCGACGGGGTTTGAAAACAGAGCGCGGCATGCTCAACAGGAATATTCAGGACAATAATTCTAATATTATACAACTACAACAGGAGATTGAAAATGTCAGATATTTGGGAAACGAAAGTATCAGAGAATGTTCAACGGGAATTGAAGAACATGGAACCACGCATAGCAACTTATTTGAAAAAACTGGTGAAGGAGGAATCCAGCAACGATTGGGGGCAGGCCTTGGCAGTGATGGATATGGTTCACAAAGAATTGCTGGAGGTCAAAGCTCAACTACAAAACATGGGCGAGGGAGCAGTGCCACCATCGCATTCGGTGCAAAATCTGGTGGCACGTCTGGAAGCACTGGAGCAAGACCATGCCCAATTGAAGACGGACGTCCGGCTTCTGCAGCCCTTACAACAAAAACAGAACGGCTAGCGGCCCTGGAGGTGCTGACACAAAGTTGTGTCAGGGCCTCCGGGGAAATTCAAGCGGATATTCATGCCCTGGTTGAGGCAGCAAACTTGCGCTGTCTTGAAAACAGCATTCGGCAGCACCAATTGCAGCTTCTTAAGAAGTGCAGCGCAGGAGTCTTGGTGGAATGTGGATCTGTTATCAGGGAAATTCTTCATGCTGTGGATAGAGTCAACGTGCAGGCCATCTATCAGGCGCACTTGATCTCCACAACCCATTCTTCATCGCGCTTAAATGCCCTTGCTGAAAAATCCAGAAGCATAATTTCGGTCAGCCATAATATTCAACAGGAAATTATGGCGGCTGTTGGTCGCAGAAATGTTCAATATGTTCAGGACTACCTGGAGAAAACACGCCTCAAACAACTCAAGGAGTCCTGTCTAAACGTCTGTGTTGAATGCGGCTTGGTGGTCCATGAAGTTTTTGAGGCTACTGACAGGCTGGATGCCCTGTTCACGGAACAATGGCTTGCCCTGCACAGCGCTACAAAAATCATGCATGAGCAAGGTGCGCCCCTGATTCTGCCCTTACACCCCCACGGCGTAATCAGAATGAAGATGAAGAATCCTGAACCTCCACAGCGGGCAAAGTCTAATGGTGTGATTCGGATAAATCTTGATGCCCCGGAACCATCAGGATCGGATTACCCGGAGGACGCATCAAGCACCCCTGACAGCGCTGCAACCGATTTTGAACCGACGTAGTGACGCAACAAATAAATATACAGGAGATTTCTATGGATAAGAACAATCAGACGGCTCCCAACAGCCCTGCGCCCTCAGGGGCACTCCGTAAAACTCTTGCGGAAAAAATGCTCAGTCTGCAACGCCAAAAGCAGAAGCTGGCTCAAAAGGCAGCCGCGCTGAACAAAGAGGCCCGCAAGGAACGCACCGGGCAACTTATTGCCTGGGGCATCCTGGTTGAAGCCAGATACCGGAACGCCGCCCCTGAACAGAGAAAACGTCTTATCTCTGCCGCTCGAGAATTTCTCAAGGACAGGAACCTGAGCCGCGCCCTTGCAGGCTTTGTCCGACTGGATGATGAAATTTCACAGGAAAAGACATCACAGGAGGAGGCATCCTAGAAATCTGCTTTTGAGCGGGGGACTGAAAATCCCCCATTCCTTTTCAGTAGCCCTAAAACAACAGCGCATCATGGAGCAGCTCTTTACTGGACTTCGGGGATTGGTGTTTTTCCAACCTTGGCCTGCAGCGGTATAATCCAGGCGACCTTCAAATTCGGAATATTAAGTATGTTGGCTCCTGCCCCCATGCCAAGAAGCGATGCCAGCGCATCCTGCAAGGCGGGCTTAACCCTGTCCGGCACTGCGCCTGTCATTTCATTTGCCTGTTCCAGTGAAACCATACTGTGTGGGCTGAAGTTTTTCATGTATCTTGAAAGAATATCGATGGCCTGATTCAGATCTTCCTTCGGTATGCCTTCAAGATCCATTACATGCGTAAAGTCGCCTTGTGTGAAAGGCAATGTATCCGAAGACAGGCAAGCCGTCGGCATGGCTAACGCCAACATGAAAATGATGACTTCTGTTTTTATATTCATTTCTTTGATGAGATAAAAACAAATTGTTTTGTATTATGTTGCTGGCATAATCTTTTTAATGTCATTGATCATGTTCGTTATCTCTTCAACAATTTTTCTCCGTCTTTCAAAAAGGCTTAGATAGCTAAACAATGTACATACAATCAAGCCGATAAATGGAATTACGAATGCCGATACGCTGAAAATAGTAACCAGGTTAAGAAGAAAAGCTAAAAAAGACAGTGCTGCAAGGATTAAAGAGCCTGCGCCACGGAGCCCTTTATTAATATCAAATGTTTTAAACATATTATTGCCATTTACTCCGGCCAGAACCCATTCTGTCTGCGTTGTGACGTTTTTGACAAAGCAGGTGAGATAATTTTTTCCATCTGAAAGCTCGCAAACAGCAATTTTGTGTCCAGGTCTAAAGGCCAAAGATCCAGGTATACCCCACTGAACTTCCTTGCCTTTATGATTTACCCAAACCTTTGTTTCCCACGACGTATGTGAGCTGATGCGCACGTCGGATACATAGCCTTCACCATTAGAAACCACTCCGCCCCCACCATGCCCGTGAACATGGGTGGTGCCCACTTCATCAAGCTGAAGAACCTCTCCCTCAAGAATTTCTGCGACCAGCTCAGCATCCCCGATTGTATATTTCCGCGTAGTTTCCATCATTTTCTCCTTTTCTATTTTTTAGGCTGCCAATTTAGTCTCGAGCGCAGGGTTGCAGCTAACTTCCGGCTCAACCACTACGCCATTAGAATCTATTATAATGGATTCTAATGGTCAACGGCTATAGTAACTTAAAAAAATGGAAGCAATCCCTTTCCTTCGCCCAGCTATTGCCATTGCCCTAGCTGAGGCCCGCCATAAGGCGGGCTTGACACAACCGCAACTTGCGGATTTCTCCGGCCTCTCTCGCAGCTATATCGCCGCATTAGAAGCCGGAGAAACCAGTTTTTCGTGTGAAAGCCTCTACGCACTACTTGGCGTAATGAATGTTGATATTGTGGCCTTTTTCCAGCGAGTAGAAGGCTTGCGGGCACAAAAGCCAGCAATTTCTAAACCTGGCCGTGGACGCCGCCGCACGATAACCATCGGAACCACGATTCCTTCTTAATAGCCTAAAAAAGATGGGCAAATTCGGGGCCAGCCACAATGCTATCGTTAGATTGGGCTGGTTCTTTCTTTGGCTCCCAATATTTTTCCCCGCGAAGCGATTCCTGCCGCATCCGCACAAGTTCAAGTCCCATTCCCACTGCATTGTGATATCGTTCCTCAAGCATAATCTGTTCAACGCTAAGAGGAAGCCCACTTATTCCACGTTTGAATATGGGCTTTGTTTTTTGTCTTCTCGCAGATTTTTCATGCTCCTGCTTTTTGACAGCATGAAGAACATTGGAGATAGACTGATGGGCAGTATTAACTTGTTCTTTCGAGCTGATAAGCTGCCCGCTAGTACTGACGCCCTCCCAAAGGCATTCTCCCCTTTCCAAATTTTTAATTTCTGCACTGTCCGCGCGAACCTTTTTGACCCAATTTATGGTTTCAGGGTCGCTGCTTTGCAGCAGAATTTTTGTCGTACAGTTTCCAAGAAGTGAGGAAACGGAATGTTGATCTCCTCGTGCGTACAAGGATGCAATGCTTTGTGAAGCAACTATGTTGATGTTTTTAAACTCGCGAGAAAGCCCGAATAGCTGCATGTCGTTCAGATTAGTTGCACTGCCTACGTCCAGAATTTCTTGAAATTCATCCCCAACCATGAACGTAAATTCATTTTCCCCAAGAGTACTGCCGTATTTAAGGATGCTTTGATAAAATCTATCTTTCAGGCATCGCGCCAGAATTGCACCAGTAGCCCCACACTCAGCAGCAAAGTGGATCAAGACGATTTTTTTCTTTTTGTAGACCAGGCTGGTGAAATCAATTGGCATTGCCCCATCTTCTAGTGATGAAAAACTGTCCATGAGCCCACAGGTGACCTTCATTGTTTTCAACCGCATCAAAATCCTTTGCAACATCCATGTTTTCTGCTGTTGCTTGGTCGTAGTACCTTTTGCATCGTGGCTGTCGCTATCGGACGATAAAATGTGAAAGCAATCAGCACTGACCGAATGGTAAAAAGATTCGGCTTCACGCAGGTAATCAGGCCATACTTTCCCCATATTTTGCTCACGGAGCGCATCTAGCTCCTGGCAGAAAAATGACCAAAGGGAACCCGAAAATTTTTGATTACAAAGTGCTGTGTAGATGGCTTTCAACGTCGGAGAAAATTGTCGAGAAAAATGACTTCTGTGGGCAATTTTTGACAGGGACAGCATTGCAAATGCCACATCAGATGCCAAAGCCCCACCCTTTGCATGCCAGGATGCATTGGGATCGCGCTCAACGCCATCGAGGGCAATAACTTGAAAGAGGTCTGCAATTTCGTGTTTCTTCAGACCTGCAAGAAGATTGGTCGGTTGAGCCGCATGCGAAGAGCCGAATTCAATGACATCATCTTGCCGCCCACATTTTTGGGCCAAAGCCCGCGTCTGCGCACCAAGATTCCCTTTGATGTCCAGAATGACACCACCGAATCCTTGGCGCATCAGCGCGTCAATCATAGGCAGGATGATAGATGTCGTTTTGCCCGAGCCAGTGCCGCCAATAATGGCGACTGATCGAGCCCCATCACTGAAAGAAAGCGTTCTTCCGCTATCAAAGGTGAAAAGTGTATCTTCAGATTGTGAAGTCGCGGGAGGGAGTGAAACCGCAAGAGGTTTGACTGGGGCAAGAAAGCCCAATCGGTGCTGGCGGTAAGGAGCATCTGAGAATGTGGAAGGGGTATTAGCTTGCAGACTCATGGATTCCTCCAAAGAGCCTGCCGTTTCCTTGTCTTGAAAACAAAAAAGAAAACGGCAGACAACCAGAATTGGTTCTCACCAATTCCGACTGTTTGCCGTTTTCCCCCCAATAGCAGCTCCGCGCCGCTCCATTCCAGTGTCCCGGACTACACGAAGGGGCGTCCTCCCCTCCGGCGCTCTTGGAAGGAGCGCATCACGCAAATTGTGGGTTGGGAAAAAACGTAGTTACAAAGTGTTCCGTCACTTTGATCGCGAAATACTTCCACCTTCCTGACCACCAGGCAGGGGGGAGACCTTTCGGTCGGCCCAAATCTTTTTTTTGTTAAAAGTTGATGACGATCATTTAATAGTGATTTTTCAAAAAAACGTCAACGGCCCGGTATTTGAGAAAACCGTAAAAGGCTATTCAGGGAGCTACTGATTGGCTGTTTTCTCCGCCAAGGTATAACTCGTGCTGCGCCCACCGCTCTCGCCTTGCAGCAGGATGCCGTATTCCATCAATTCCCGAATATCCCGTAAGGCAGTATCCGGAGAACACTTTGCCAGCTTGGCGTATTTGCCGCTGGTCAGTTTTCCCTCAAATCCGGCCAGCAGGCGATTGATGATAGCTCGCTGGCGTTCATTAAGTGGGTACTGATTGGCATATTGCCAAACATGAGCCTTGCGGAAGACGACGGCCAAGGTTTTGTCGGCTCCATCAATAGCCCGCCCAAGGCAGCCGAGGAACCAATTCAGCCAAGGCGTGATATCCAAGCCGCCCTTTTGGGTGCGTTCCAAAATATCGTAATATTCTTTGCGCTCCCGCTCGATCTGCCCGGACATGCTGTAAAAGCGTTGCGGGCAATCATCGGCCCGCGCCAGGGCACAATCAGCAATAGCACGGGCTATGCGTCCGTTACCGTCCTCAAAAGGGTGGATCGTCACAAACCAGAGGTGCGCTATTCCCGCCTTCATTACAGGGTCAAGCTGCAACGGCGCATTGAACCACTTCAGAAAGTGGCTCATTTCCAACTCAAGGCGTTCTGCTGCCGGGGCTTCAAAATGAACCTTTTCATGGCCGACGTAGCCGGAGACAACTTGCATGGGACCAGCTTCGGGCTTGCGCCATGAGCCCACGGTGATACGCCGTGATGCCCCGAATCCGGTAGGAAATAGCGCCGCATGCCAGCCAAACAGCCGTTCCGTTGTAAGCGGTTCAGCATAGCGCTGTGTTGCGTCCAACATCATTTCCACAACGCCTTCCACGCTTCTGCTGGGGGGCATCAGGCCGCCGATGTCAATTCCAAGCCTTCGCGCCAGCGAAGAGCGCACCTGAGCCACATCTAGTGCTTCCCCTTCAATGGCGCTCGACTTCACCACATCCAGAGTCAAAGTCTCCAGACCAGCCTCAGCGCGAATGGAGAAACCAAGGGCATTCATCCGCCCCAGGAGCAACCCCTGCTTGTGCCGGATGGCGGCAAGCTGTTCCGCCAGCTTTGCAATGTCCCACTGAAATGTCGACCAGTCTGGCCTCTCATGAATATAGCGCATAATCTCCGCACCTCTTGCGGTGAATATGACAGATATTCTCCACAAAAGCAATATTCTCCGTAAAATTTGCGGCGAATATAAGCTCCAAACGCCGCATCTTAGTTACGGGGGCGTCACCAAGATGCATGACGGATGTATGACGGCTTTGAAATGCGTTCGCCGCATTTCTCCCACTCTAACTCGTTGTGGGCACACGCTGACGCCGGAAGAACTCCGCGAGAAGAATATTTACCCGTAACCCATGGAAGCCAGCAACTTACAAGTGATATTCGCAGTTGTGTTCTACAGTACAAACTTCTAGAGAATGGATTCTCAGCATCTTTTGTAACAGGTTGAACAATTTGTTGCACATTGAGCAATGCTTTGGCCAACTCGGTGATATTTTCGGATTGATAGGCAGTCATAGAACTCCTTTCCTCTTTGAGATCTGTTGTCAATATTGTCTGAGATAGCCTGTTTGTAGGCTTTTCAACGGTATTATCCCGTATTCAAGCTTGTAATATAGACGTCAAATATATTGATAAACATAGTTTTCAATGAAGGGGTGCTTATCTAACTTGCACTTGAAAGCACGTTTGTCCTTTCGGAGTTAAGCAGGCATTATTTTGGGTAACAAGCGGTAGTTGCAGGTATCGCATGTGCTATGTTATTTAGATAACAAATGCAATTCTGAAAAAAATGTGGAGGTTTCGTATGGGAATTTTAACTGTATTCTCAGACGTTTTTTCTGGAGACGCTCTCACAACCTGCACGGTTTTGTCCGGTTTGTTTTTTGGCTGGACCATTGGGTCACACTACACCGGGGCCACGCTTGGCATGGCCTACGGGGCTGGCGTTATAAAGTCTCCTCGGCTTGCCAGTCTTCTGGTAGCGGCATTTGCGCTGATGGGTGCTACGTTTGAGAGCGGCAATGTGGTAAACACTGTGGGAACAGGCATTCTGGAAAAAAGCCAGGTCACAGATCTTGGAGCCATGGTAATGATGTTGACCGCCGCTCTTGTGACAGCTGCAAACACATGGATGCGCTGGCCAGTTTCTACTTCTCAGCTAGCGTGCTTCGCCGTTGTTGGCGCGGGGGTGGGCATGGGGGCAACAATTTTTTGGCAAACAACCATTGTCTTTTTGTTTGTGACCTGGGTTGGTACCCCTGTTATTAGCTGTCTACTTGCATTCGTTTTTACCCGCATGGGCGATTCCGTTTTTAAAACCATTACCCCGACAACCCATAAGTTACTAAGTGCGGCTCTGCTTGCGGCATGCTGTTATGCGGCCTACACGCTTGGGGCCAACAATACGGGCAATGCAGTAGGCATTTTTTACGGATTAGGCCTTACCACCCCCATGAAAGCTGGTTTTATTGGCGGCATCGCCATGGGCATAGGGGCTATGACTTGGGGCAAGCCCATACTTGAGAAAGTAGGAAAGGGTATTCTGCACCTTGATTTAACCACAGGGCTTTCCGCAAAAATGGCGCAAAGCCTCACAGCGCACACAGCAGCAATGCTTGGATACCCCACGTCCATGAACCAAGCGCTCATCGGTGGTGTTGCAGGGGCTGGCGGCGCGCGCGGTCTTAAGACGCTGAACAAAAAGGCACTGGCTGAAATCGTTTTTTCATGGTTTTTTACCCCCGCTCTGGCTGGTATTGTTTCGTATGCCCTGTACAAAGTGCTGAGCGCAGTTTTGGGCATCCATTAAGCCACGTAGACTCTCTGAACACACGAGGAAGTTATGATGCTTAAATTATTGGGCAAAAAAACAGCTACTCCTGCCGTGACCTTTGTTGTCTTGATGGGGATCGTCAGCCTGTTTGCAGATATGACCCATGAGGGAGCTAGAAGTGTTTACGGCTCCTACCTCCCCCTTCTTGGAGCTTCTGCTACGGCAATCGGCTTTGTTTCAGGCTTTGGCGAGCTTGTTGGCTATTCGCTCCGGCTGTTTACGGGCATCATAGCCAACAAGACAAAATGCTATTGGGGCATGACCCTGCTGGGGTATGGCGTCAATGTTGTCGCCATACCCTTTCTGGCGCTGGTTCCAGAAAATGGGTGGATGCTGGCTTGTATTCTGATTGTGTCCGAGAGGGCTGGCAAGGCCATACGTCAGCCGGCAAAAAATACGCTTCTGTCATTTGCCGCCACACAGGTTGGCGTGGGCAAGGCCTTTGCCCTGCAAGAATTCCTTGACCAACTGGGCGCATTTTTGGGGCCAGTGCTGCTTTTTTGTGTGCTCTGGTTCAAAGGAGGTGAAAACACGCTTGAGTCGTATGCACTTTGTTTTGCGGTTCTGGGGATTCCGGCGGTAGCCACCATGTGCTGGCTTTTTTGGGCAAAACAATGCTTCCCGACCCCTGAGCTATTTGAAAAAACAACAGGCAATGAGGCAGTGAGCAAAAAAAGCTCCTTTATCCTCTACCTTGTGGCGATTTCGCTGTTTGCGTTTGGGTTCATTGATTTTCCCATCGTCACAATGCATGCCGCAAAGCAGAATATTTTTTCTGTAAGCTCGTTACCTTTGCTGTACGCGTGGGCGATGATAGTGGACGCCTTTGCAGCCTTGGTGTTTGGAGCGCTCTATGATAAAATTCAATTCAAAGCGCTGATTGTGTCGGGAATTATCTCGGCTTTTTCTGCCGTGTTCATTTTTTCCATAAGCTCCTTCTGGGGCATTGCCATCGGAGTTACGCTCTGGGGCATAGGCATGGGCGCGCAGGAATCAATTCTCAAGGCGGCTGTTGTGGGCTTGACCTCTAAGGAAAACCGCTCAGCCAGCTTTGGTTTTTTTGAATCCTGTTTTGGGGTCAGCTGGTTTATGGGCAGCTGGTTTATGGGGTGGCTTTACGATTTCAACCCTCACGGCCTGGTTATTTGCTCGGTAACAGCACAGTTGCTGGCACTTCCCCTGTATGCCCGCATTCACGGTGAGAAGACCACAACCAAGCCTAGCGCGGCTTAACGATGTCGGCCTTCGAGCAAAACGACATTTAACATACTGGTAGCTCTATGCGTTTTCTCTTCTTCTCGTACACCCTGCCGACCAAGGCGGCTAAAGGCCGAGTCCAAGTCTGGCGGCAATTGAAAAAAACTGGGGCCATAAGTTACCGGGGGCTATGGGTTATTCCTTTCAACAAAGAGCGAATCCCATTGCTAGAAGAACTGGCAGCACTGGTGCTTTCCCTTGAGGGCGAATCCCTGGTATTTGAAGGAAAGCTTTTGAACGCGGCCGACGAAGGCCGTGTTCTGGACAACTTGGGAGAAGCCTCGCGCCTTGAATACACGGAACTTTTAGATAAGTGCTCAGACTATCTAAAAGAAATAGAAAAGGAGACCGCTGCCGAGAACTTTATCTTTGCAGAGGTTGAAGAAAACGAAGAAGAACTGGAAAAGCTGAAAAACTGGTTCAAGAAAATCCAGAAGCGCCAGATTGTAGAAATACCGGAAAAAGAGCAGGCCATTGCTGCAATTGCCAAATGCGAAGAAGTGTTTGAACAGTTTTCGACAGTTGCTTATGAGCGGGCTGATAAAGCCTAAAACAATGCTGAGGCCAGCCCTATTGCATCCATGCTTGACTTTTGGGTTGGTTGGAACACAATAGAAATTAGGGGATGGAGTTCCCCTTGAACCGCATTCGCTGATAACTCCTGCCACACTGAAAGCGTTGGTAGGTATTTGGATAACCACGCTCAGGTGGTTATCTTTTTTTGTCCTATTAACATTGTGAGGCTTGTCATGGACTATAGCATTAAAACCGTACAGGCGTCAGAAATTCTTGATTCACGGGGAAATCCAACTCTTGAGGTGGAAGTTACGAGTAACGAAGGCGTGAGGGCGCGGGCTTCTGTTCCCTCAGGGGCAAGTACGGGAACCAGGGAAGCAGTGGAAATGCGGGACAAGGACGCCGCACGCTTTGGCGGCAAAGGTGTTTTGCAGGCAATCAACCACGTCAACAACGAGATTCAACACGCCGTCACCGGGTTAGATTGCAGAAACCAACGGCTGATAGACAACACGCTCATCAGCCTGGACGGCACACCAAACAAATCTAGGCTTGGTGCAAACGCCATTTTGGGCGTGTCCATGGCTGCATGCCGCCTTGCTGCCAATGCCGCCGATCTGCCGCTTTACGCCTATATTGGGGGCGCATCAGCCACACTACTTCCTGTTCCGTGCATGAATATCATCAACGGTGGCGTGCATGCCCGCTGGCAAGGTGCCGATTTTCAGGAATTCATGATTGCTCCGCAGGGTGCTTCTAGTATCAGCGAGGCCGTGCGTTGGGGCAGCGAAGTGTACCACGCTCTGCGAGCGGTATTGCTTGAAAAGGGGCTCTCGGCTGGTGTTGGCGACGAAGGCGGGTTTGCGCCCGCAGTTTCTTCTAATCGTCAACCGCTGGAGCTTATTGTTCAAGCCATTCAAAGGGCTGGGTACACCCCCGGTAAAGATGTTGCCATCTGCATGGACCCCGCTTCGAGCGAATTCTACAAGAACGGTCGCTACCACTTACGCACAGAAGGGCGGGAACTGACCGCCGCAAAAATGACTGAGTATTACGCGGCCCTTATTGACGAGTTTCCGGTTGTGCTGCTGGAAGACGGGCTGGCCGAAGATGACTGGTCTGGCTGGGCGCTGCTGCAAGCCAAATTGGGCGGCAAGGTTGAGATTGTGGGCGATGACCTGTTTGTGACCAATATTCAGTATATCAGGCGCGGTATTGATGAAAAGCTAGCCAATGCGGCGTTGATCAAGCTGAACCAGATCGGCACTGTCAGCGAAACAATTGATGCCGTGCGCCTGTGCCAGCGCAATGCATGGGGAGCCTTTGTTTCCCATAGAAGCGGCGAAACAACTGACACCTTTATTGCCGATATGACAGTTGGCCTTGGCACTGGTCACTTAAAAACCGGTGCGCCCTGCCGTGGCGAACGGGTTGAAAAATATAACCAATTGATGCGGATTGAGCAGAGCCTTGGTGAAACAGCTGTTTACGCAGGGGCGAAAGCGTTTATTACGACGAGGGCTTAAGAATGATCAAGTCGCTTCTTGTCATCAGTGCCGGAGCATCAGCAGGGGCAGCAGTGCGCTGGGGCCTTGGGCTCACATTGAACTCAATGTTTCCCCTGATTCCCCTTGGCACATTGGTTGCCAATATGCTTGGCGGGGGGAGGGTCAGGGGCATTCAACGAGACGGCGTTTCCCTTCGTCATGTTTTATTTGAAGTTCGGCTATTTCGTACTCATCTGGCCTGGATTGTAAGTACGACAAAAAGGCCGATGCGAGGTTTTGCGCAAACATTGCGCCCTCGGCACACCTCACAATGAAGAAAACAACCACGGGGAGTGTGATGCTAACCGCTTTATCCAGTCATCGAACGCATTGTTACGCATGGGTAACAGAAAAAAACGAAGCCCCATTTTTTTGTAAAGAATGTTTGAAAGAAGTAATTTTAAGAAAAGGGAGCGTTCGTATTCACCACTTTGCACATAAGTCCCCAGTGACTTGTCAATATGGACTTGGAGAAACCGATGTGCATCATAAAGCCAAGAAGGGGATTTTTGAGGCACTGAAAACAAATCCCAATTGTTCCTATTGTGAGCTAGAGAAAAAAATAAATAATGCAATCCCAGATGTATATGCTGTTATCAAGAAAGTCCCGGTAGCTATTGAAATTCAACGAAGTAATATAACAGTTCAAGATGTGTGCGATAGGACTCTAGCCCATCACAAAAACGGATTAAGCGTGATATGGGTTATCCCCTCAATAGACCAATTGAAAATTTTTCGAGAAGATAATCAGGATGTGTCCAGAGTGCCCAAATGGCTTGAATGCCTTCATGCATTGGCATATGGGCGTGTATACGTGTGGTCCGGCAACGGGGAAGCAATTATTCCGATACACTTTGATAGATTCACCCGCTATGTCCCATCAAAGGAATTTTATAATTCGTATGGGGAATATGTGGAAGTGGGAGGGTATGACAGAACGTTAAAAGATAGAAAAATTGTTTTGCCAGCACCGGAACTTGTTAGTATTGGGACAGATTTCTGCTCACTGTCTCATCTGGCGTGATTCTATGCAGAACTGGTGGAACGCGAGAAAGGAAACACTTTGTCATGTTAAAACTGAAGACCACAGCAATCATACTGGGGATAATATACGGGAAGACATTCAAATGAATAGTGCAGAAAAGTGGTTTGACGAAAAAAGTGGTCAAGTTTTTCCTTGTAAATTTGAGGCGTTTGGCGTTTTAGTATGGAGTAGATATGGACAAGCTTCCGAGATCGCTGAGATGCTCGCGTTTGTTCGAGATGTGGCATGGGAGGGCTTGGAAAGTGTATTAGAAGAAGTTTTTTACGATTCAAAGGCTTCTATTTGCACCTTCGTTTTTGCTCCCAAATTTGATCTAAAAGATAGCAGGGCCAGTAGGGTATTTTTATGTGCAAAGAAATATATATCTCAATTTATGTGGGGTGATGATGTTTACAATTCAAATGACATCGACGACATTGTTGATGTGAATTAACCCCCTCCAATAATAAGGCCTCATTTGAGCTAATTGCTTATTTATTCTGGCAGTGCTGGAGCCCATGCCTTTTCATTTTCTATTCATAAGAATCTTGGCTGCAAGACTGAAAAAAATCCGCATAGTTTGAACCCCATTCCTTTTTTCTTAATTTTTTGTCGGTGTTATACATACGGATACTATGCCAGGAGTACTAACTCTCTAAAGCATACTTTGGGGGAGGATGGTCATCATCCCAGCTAATTTGATATGTATAACGGTTTCCTCCAGACGGCTTATTAGAGCAGGTGTAGCAAAACTGTTTGAGACGCTGAAAGTTGTGTCGAAAAATATTTGTTAATGTTACTCTCGTTAGTTAGTTAAACATTTTGGATACCGCTTTCTTGTTATCCACAATGATACAAATGGAGTAATGAAATATAGCAAACCTATAGCCAATAACATGTAATTCTCAAACGAGTGCGCAGATACTTGTTGACCAGGAATTTGGTCAAGTTCAAGTAAAATATAAATAATGAGTAAGACAAGGCCAAAAAAACCCATAATTATAGGGAAGATCTTATGAACAAGCTTTGAAAATGCATTATTGATTTCTTTAAGTATTAAAGACGAAGGGGACTTCTTATTGACAATTGTTATTCCGCTTGGCATTCCCCTAAGAGTCCCCTCGATATCTGGATCAATTCTACTATCGTGCAATATTTCTATATTAACACCGTCATTAGGGTCTAAAAAGTCAAATTGAATATTTATTGAATGATTATTATTTTCTAAAGCAATTAGTCTAACTTTATTAACAGTGCGAGTCTCCTTAACTATCTGAAATCTCAAAATATTATCTCCATTCAGCAAAGAAATGCAAAGTGGCGAATCTTCTACGATAGATGCTCCATGTAGCGTTTCCGTCCCACAATTCCACAAAATTATATTTGTCTTATTTAGCTGTTTTATTTCACTACCTTTATATAAAATTTTTACATCATTAGGAATTTCATCTAAGCGTGGGCTTATGATCGTCAATCTTGACAATTGAGCTGACAGCATTGCCTTTCGTTTGCCTTTAAAGAACAATATCCAGCTAGTGAGCACGCCAATAACAATTCCTACCCATCCCTGATTAAGAAACTTAAATGCCGAATCAAGAATTGTTGATTCCATCCTGTCTCCCCCCAAAAAGAATTTTTCCCCGTTGCACAACGATTGTTTTGCCCCAACCCACATTAGTATATAGACAATAACTGCGACAACGCACGATATCTTTGAATCTAACAGGCGATATGTCACTTTTTTTAATGGCTATTTCCGTATGCAGCTTAGGACAAACCATACTGAGAGTTGCGGCACAGTCTGTTTGTTTCATCAATTGTAGCCTGTGTTTGCTAGCAACGGCGATCAAGCTGCGGTATAGACAATACAACGACATCGGTAAAGTCGCCCTTGCCAGCAGGAAGGGGCAAGGGTGCGTCCAGCTTCCCACTCCGCTCCTGACCAAGAAGCCGTTTTGGGTTACGCCGGGTTAATGTTTTTCGCTGCCATAGTTGCTAACAAGCTGAAATGGCTTTAAAGTTCATGGAATGAATATTTTCTGGTAGCTTAGGCATGACATGGGACAAAAATTTAGCGGGCGCTCCCAATTAGGGGGCGGCCCGCTTTCCCGTATTCCACATTTTCCCCTCTAGCTAAGAATAAGATTAGGAAAAAAGCGTTTATTGTTATGACTTCATACAGTGGCGCGCCCGCGGCAGATTTGCACTGCCTTCCGCTTCTAATCACAACATCTGAATAAATTGATATGTGCTAATGATCCGCATGTCAACATTCTTAAATCAAGCTAACATGCTAGAATTTAATTGATATTAATTGATATTAATTGATAAAATTGGATCATTAGCTAGAACGATAATATGACCAAAGAGGGGCACAAATGTTTCACGAATACCCCTCTTTGGAGGGATATCTGATTTGGGGGAGGAGCAAATCAAATCCCACAATGCTGCATCAAGCCAAGTATTCCCGTATACGCAGACCCTGTTCCCAATTGGCCTTGCTGGAGGCACTGACAGGTCGAGGTCTGACCAGAGCTAATTTCCAGCGCTGGAACGTCAGTACGGTGCAAATACATGTTTTCGCCTGCCGGACCGTCCTCATCGGCAATGATATCCGCAATGTCGTCTGCGATCATGCAACAGATCCGGGGATAAACTCACATACCAGCTTCCAGCTTTAAACCAATTTGCGCTTTCAATTTGTTAAAGCCCGCGTCTTCAAAATCTCTTGGGCGTGGGGCGTCAGCCTTCCAAGTTTCTACAATGCCAAGCCCTGTGCCCATAAGGTGTATAATATCGGCCAGCAGGCATGCTTCGGCAACATCGTGTGTCACGAGCAAAACTGTAACCCCGGTTTTAAGCTGCAAGTCAGCCAACAGCCGCTGCATACGGCCACGGGTAATAGCATCCAGTGCAGCAAAAGGTTCATCAAGAAGCAAAAGCTTTGGACTCAGCACCAATGCGCGCGCCAAGGCGACACGCTGCCGCATGCCGCCTGAAAGCGTCGAAGGCAAGGCGGCCTCCCACTGTTCCAGCCCCACAAGCTTCAACATTTCCCTTACATGCTTCTGCCGCTGGGCATGTGGCATGCCTGCTGTTTTCAATCCGAACTCAACATTTTCGCGCACGTTCAGCCAGGGAAACAGGGCATCGTCCTGAAACACCATAACCCTGTCAGGCCCCGGCCCTGCACAAGGAAGGCCGTCAAGCAGCAAGTCTCCACCATCACTCACTATGAATCCGGCAGCCACATGCAGAAAGGTACTTTTACCGCAACCACTGGCCCCTATGAGCGCAGTTATGGAACCTTGCTCTAGAACCAGATCAATGCCGGGTAAAACAACATGCTCGCCATAACTTTTTCGCAGGCCGCAACATCTGAAAAATTCCTTCATCGCACAACACCGGGCGCAAGGGATAACAGGCGTACAAGCAGGGCATCACATACACTCCCCAGCAAGGCAATCAGTACAATGCCACTTAACAGCAGATCTACCCGCCCATTCATGCGGGCGTCCATAATCAGTGCCCCAAGGCCGTCCGGCACACCGGTCAGTTCTCCCAGCACCAGATAGGCAAAACTCATACCCAGCGCCACCCGCAGGCCCGCGCATATCTGCGGCATGGCCCAGGGCAGAATCACAGAAACAAAAAGCTTCTGACGGGAAAGGCCGAGCATGCGACCCGC
Source organism: Desulfovibrio sp. (assembly GCF_009712225.1). Lineage (NCBI taxonomy): Bacteria > Pseudomonadati > Thermodesulfobacteriota > Desulfovibrionia > Desulfovibrionales > Desulfovibrionaceae > Desulfovibrio > Desulfovibrio sp. Next base: position 152,338 of record NZ_WASP01000003.1, read on the forward strand.
GTTGATCAGGTTGGGCGGCACCGAAGCTGCGGCTGCCGCTGCGCTGAAGTATACAGGGAAGAAACCAGCCAAAGCGATAAGGCTCACGGTGGTCATAAAACCCACCCCAAGCCAGATAAGCGCAAGGGGCAACCAGCTTATACCAGGCACAGACTTTATGCCGTTGATGGAGGAGCCAAGCAGGCGCGCGAGGGTTGCACTTCTGCCAGACCACAATCCCAGAATCAGACCGGGAATGACAGCAAGTGCGTACCCACAGGCCACACGCCACAGGCTTGCAGCAGCGTCATGCCAAAAGCGCCCGTCATAGGGTGCGCCGGAACTCCCAGCCAGATATGCAAGCATGGTGTGCGCCACTTCTGCCGGGGAAGGAAGCAGCCAATGGGGCACCACTTCGAGGCCCGTTGCGCCCCACCATATCGCCAGTACCAGCAGCGGAAAGCACCAAGGCAAAACTCGGTATTTCCAGCTATCAGTCATGCTTGCTGGTGGTTGTCCGCAAGGCGTTTACAAAGCTGCGATCAACAAGTTTATTGTAATCCGGCTCCTGCTTGATGATGCCAAGCTCTTTCATGCGCGCGCCCAAGGCAGCCAGACGGCGCATGAATACATCATCCATGTCCCAGGCCAGTTCAATATTGTCGGCAGATGCCTGTAGCAAATTTCTGTCCACGCCAAACAGGTTCGCCGCCGTGTCCAGCCACAACTTTCTGTCCGCTGTCAAAGCCTCTGTGGCGGCCTTGTGCGCTGCCACCATCCGCAAGGTCTGCTCTGGGTGCACCTGTATAAAATCTTCACGCATGAGCATGCCGCTGTTGATGGTTCCTATGCTGTCGCCATAATAAGGGTAGGCCAAAATACGCCCGTACCCCTGCATACCGGCCTGCGTGGGGAAAGGCTCACCTGACAGAAACGCATCCACATTGCCCTTGGCAAGGGCTGTGCCCATGTCAAAAAAATCAATGCGCATGAGCGTGACATCTTTATCGGGGTTGATGCCCTCGCGGTGCAGAACCTCACGCAACAAAATTTCGTGCATGGTGCCGGGCACATAGGCAATGCGCTTTCCTCGCAGGTCGGCAGTGCTTTTTATGGGCCCATCTTTTGCCACCACAAGAGCCGAACACTTGTTGCCCAGCGCTGCAACCAGCCGTATCGGCTCGCCCCGTGAGGCCGCCTGAATGGCCAAGGCCAGCGTGGTGCCTGTCATATCCAGACTGCCTGCAAGCAGCGCCGACTTTTGGTCGGCAGGGTTGGTAAAGGGGCGCGCTTCTACCTGAAGGCCGGGATTCGCTGGAGCAGCGTATTTCTCGTACAAAAAGGGCTGTATGGTCTGGGCTGTCTTCCAGGTACCCACATGCCAGACTTCTGCTGCAGCTGCGAAATTTGCTGCACCCACACCCCAAAAACTTATGGCAACCAACAGACCTAAAAGCATGCGCACGGTGCGCAAGGCAAAGCCTAAAGCATTTTTTCTCAGATCAACCACGTTGCAACCTCCCGTCAAAACTGGCGCTCTCAAATACCCTGCTACCATCAAAAAACAGGCGAATTTTCCAAACTGTATCCCGCCTCAAGCAGCAGACTCAGGGCATCCTGCACAGTAAACTGCCGCCATTCCTCGGCGCTTTCCGTATCGGCTCGCGGCACCGCGCCAGTTTCTACCACCAGCACGTTGGCACCCCAGGCAAGAGCCTGCGGCGTGGGCGGATGCACACAAATGTCGGGCGTCTGCACACCACCTACAAGGCGTGTCACCGCAGCTATCTGGGCCAGACGCATGGGATCGGCCTCTGCCGTAGCGGAGTCGCCGCAGGGGGTGCCGCGCACATTGACCCGTGCCATAACGCCGCAAAGGGCCGCCTTGTGCGACAGGGCCGTCAATAACACATCGGCAATTTCTTCACTGCTGTGTTCCGGCCCCACAGGCTCCACCAGATGGGCCAGATTGATATCAGAGTCGCGCACAGCGGCCAGCGTGGCGAGACGATCCTCAACCTTGAAACAGGTGGTGCAACCCTCACCCAACCGCAAGGAATGGTAGACAACTGTAACCCCCGCCGCACGCATTGCGCGAGCCTCTTCGGGGCCGAATTCGCCCGTATTGACCACTACGCCATAGCTACCTGGAACATTGCGCCGCAGGTCGCGTACAAGATCAAGCAGCTTGGGCAGGCTATAAAATTCGGTGGTGCGCAAAGTCACCCAGGACGCGCCCTGTTCCACAAATTTGCGTGCTGTGTCTACAATACGGTTTGTGGACCATTCAAATGGTTCAGGCACGAGGCCCCATTTTTCGCCAAATGAACAAAAGCCGCAGTTCATTGAACACGGCTGGCAATCCACGCCGATGGCGCTCCACACGCGTCCCTTGTTTCCGGCAACTGCACTGGCCATTTCACGTGCCCGGCGGCCCAGAAAGGCCGCTTCTGGGGAAGTGGGGAGCACTTGCAACAGACTGATCACATCATCCCTTTTGGCAAGGATGCCCTGTAAAGAGTCCGCCGCCACACGATCCACCAGCGCCATAAATTCCCGATTAACGCCATTGGCCTCGCGCACCATAGCCAATACACCGCCCACTGTGCGCAAATAGTCGCCCAAGGTATCTTCCCAGCGCGCAAGACACGCACGCCCATGTCCTGTCAGAGAAAAGACACGCCGCCCTCTGGTGGCCCCCTCCTCTTCGTGCGAGGCCAGCAGCAGCTTGCCTTCCATAAGCTTGAGGAGGCGGTAAACGCCCGCCTGATCGGGAGGCGAATTGCCCCAAATAGGCATATTCCGCAGGCGTTGCAAAAGCACATAGCCATGCAAAGACCCGTGCGCCAGCAATGACATAACAAGGGGTTGAACAAATCGTTGTAACGTGCTGCCAGAACATGGGCAATCCGCAAACAAGTCCATCTCATTCATGACGTATCCCAATAGTTGAGTTAGTCTAGTATTGAGACAAAAGAACGCCACTTCCAGGCGCGTGTCAACCACCTGCACACATAGAGGGAAAACACCAGCACTGGGGAACTGAATATAATGTAGTGACAGCATTCTTGAAGATAAAATAATTATAATTAACTAATACGATTTACATTTCAAACTTATTGGTGACTGTTGCATCATTAGACACGGGATTATGAAAAAATAAAATATTCAAAACACTATAGATTTTCCGCCGATTCTTTAAGTCAGGTATTTAAAAGCAAATGGCTGATGACTATGTGTTGAGGTTACAATTCACCATACTCCAAGAGATATGACCGTAGGGAAAGAGCCTATAACGAAGATCGTTCTGACTATTCAGCTACTCACGCGATACGCTTTATATGCTTTAAAGCCGCAGACTCCCGCAGTCTATTGAAAAAACACATCCTGAGCGCGCGTCTTTGCCCTTAGGCAGCTTATTGAAAGATGACCGCGTTGCCAAGAATTTAAGTCCGCTCTAGGTTCCTTGCGGCTTCATGCGTAACAGACTCATTCCACATTGACATCCTCTAGGACAAGAACACGGATAAAATCATAACACTGGATCAAAAGAAATAAATCTGATGCAGTCATGCCAGTATTTCTATAGTACCAGTTTCTCACTCGTTCTGTATTTATCTTAAGGTCAAATGCCACTTGTTTGACTGTGAGATGATTCCTCTGCATTTTTTTTGCAATATACTTTGTCATCAACTTATTTCCTAAATTCTTGTGGCAGATTTGCCACATAATTTTTCTAGACATGCTGCCCTCCTTGTAAGAGTCTAAAATTCTAAAATATTTTTGATTGTACAAGGAGAATCCTGGCAGATGCGACAAACAGAAAAAGCATACTCCCTAGCAGAAATAAAAGAATTGCGCCTTAAGGGTGCTATTTATATTCGCATGTCTACAGAATTACAGACAGAATCGCCAGAAAACCAAGAACGGCAGATACGCGCTTTTGCCCAAACTTATGGAATCGAAATTGTCAAAGTATATGCGGACCTTGGTGTGAGCGGGATGACTGCAGAGCAACGTGAACAATTTTTAGCTTTGATTGATGATGTTGATCATAATCACAACCAGTTCAATATTGTGCTATATCTGGAGGAGAGCCGGTGGGGACGCTTTGTGAACAGTCGGGATGCAGAGTTTTACCGTATGTTGCTTGAGCGCAAGAATGTACTCTGCCACCCGTGCGATAAGCCCCTTACCTTAACGAATAATATTGCTGATCGCATTATGACACTTCTACGAGATGAAAGCGCGAGCGATTACTGCCGCCAACTTTCTCAGAAAGTATGGGTTGGGCAATGTAATCTTGTCACAAAAGGATACAGGCAGGGGGGAATTTCAGGCTTTGGTCTGCGGCGTATGCTACTGGATGAGGAGGGAAACAAAAAGCAAGAGCTTTCCATCGGTCAAAGGAAGAGCTTAATCACAGAGAGAGTAATTTTGGTTCCTGGCCCTGAAGAGGAAAGAGCAATTATTTTAAAAATATATGAACAGTTTCTATCCGGCATTGGAGAAACGGAAATTGCCAATCAGCTGAACGTGCGTGGGGTGAAAAATTTTTTTGGGCGCCACTGGTCGCGAGGCACAGTGCGTGAAGTGCTAACAAATGAAAAATATATCGGCAACAATCTGTTCAATCGCACCTCTTCCAAAATGAAACAAAAAAGTAAACCAAATCCAGAGAATGAATGGATTCGCAAAGAACAAGCCTTTGATCCTATAGTGGATACAGAACTATTCTATGCAGTACAAGCAATCTATCGTGAACGAAACAAAAAAATAACAAATACAGAACTACTGAAAGGATTACAAAACCTGTACTGCAAGCAGGGACGACTTTCAGCGTTACTAATAGATGAAGCAGAATTTTTACCCCCAAGTAGCGTCTTTCGAACGCGTTTTGGTGGCCTTCTCCGTGCTTATCGCATGATTGGCTATACCCCTGAACGAGATTACAAATATGTCGTCATTAACCAAAATCTACGGACTTTACATGCAGAGGTAGTAGCCAACGTAGTTCATAATATCGAAAAACTATGTGGGAGGCGTATTCCTGTCGATTTTGAAAATGGCCTTTTGGAGCTGAATGATAATTTGTCTATCTCCATTGTTATTAGCCGCTGTTATTCACCTTCTTCTGGAACACTGCGCTGGAAAATTTGTTTCGATACTGGGCTACGACCAGACATAACAATTGCTGTCCGCATGGATTACAGCAATGAAGTAATACAGGATTACTATATATTGCCAGCCCTAAAGTTCTCTCATGAACCTATGAAGTTATTAGAAAACAACGCTGGCATGTTGGATAGCTTCCGGACTGATAACCTTGACTACCTGCTTCATTTGAGCATCAACATTCCTCTTGATAAGGCGGTGCATTATGGAAGACATCATAACAATCATACCTATTGAAGAAATTAACATCCTTAACCCAAGAGTTAGAAACCAAGTAATTGCAGAAGGAATAAAGCAAAATATCTGGGATGTCGGCCTGAAGAGGCCGATTACGGTAACTCGCAGAAAAGAGGGTAAAAAATATGACTTGGTTTGTGGACAAGGCAGACTGGAAGCATTCATTGCCGGTGGAGCAACAGAAATTCCTGCCATAATACGCAATGTAAGCGCAGAAGATGCCCATATTATGAGTTTGGTAGAAAACATTGCCAGACGTAATAGCAATGCAATCGAACTACTTCAAAGCATTAAGTATTTGAAAGAGCAAGGATATGAAGATAATGATATTGCGAAAAAAACAAACCTTGGAAAAGATTACATCCGTGGAATTCTGAAGCTATTAGAGAAAGGAGAAGAATATTTGGTAAATTCAGTTGAAAGAGGAAGAATTCCACTATACCAAGCTTTAATAATGGCTACAGAAGGTGATACTGCCGTACAGAGAGCATTAGCTGAAGCATATGAGTCTGGTGCATTGACAGGAAAAAAGATCCTTGCTGTGCAAAAAATAATTTCACGGCGTAAACATTATGGAAAAACAATGTCTGTCCAGCAACGTACAAATACAGCTATTTCTGCAGAAGAGTTAATCGCAACATATGAAAATGGTGCAAAAGAGAAGAAACAAATTATTTCCCAATCAAGATATATTAAGCAAATTTTAACTTATACTTCTACAGTCCTTCGGCAACTACTTAATGATGTACATTTCACAAATCAACTACAAGTCGTAGGCATAAACGAAATTCCAAAACACATACTAGATATTCTAGAGAGGTAAAAAACGATGCCAATCAAGATTAAACAAGGCTTTAAAACCCATCTCATAGATATTTCAATTGCAGATTTATTTTTTACAAAAATAATTACTCCGCAAATGAGACAGGGGAGGAAATATGCCCAAGTTCTTTCCTCAATACGGGAAGTTGGGCTAATTGAGCAACCCGTTGTTGCACCACTCAAAAAAAATGGAGGATACCTTTTATTAGACGGGCACTTGCGCATTGTTGCCCTTAAAGAGTTGGGAATTGAGAGTGTAACCTGCCTCATTTCTACGGATGATGAAGCATATACTTACAACAAATATATAAACAGACTTTCTGCAATTCAAGAACATAGAATGATTATGAAAGCTGTTCAGTCTGGAGTTTCTGAGGAAAAAATTGCGAATGCTCTTAACGTTGACGTTCGGACAATTAGAAATAAACGATATTTACTTGAAGGCATATGTGAACAAGCCATAGAATTACTGAAAGACAAGCCCGTTCCTGAACCAGTATTTCGTGCGTTGAAAAAGATGAAAGCTCCAAGGCAAATTGTTGTTGCAATGCTAATGAATGACCAAAACAAGTTTACCTCTTCCTATGCCAAGGCATTATTGGGAGCAACCAATGAAGACCAACTCGTTGACAATGGTAAACCCAAAAAGGTTTCTCCTATGATATTGGCGCGGCAAGCTCGCCTGGAAGAAGAAAGTCTCGCACTATCCAAGGAAATTGATTCATTGAAAAACCAGTATGGAACAGAAATAGTCGACGTCACGGCATTGCAAGCATTCATTAAAAAAATTATTGGCAACAACACAGTGGCAAAATATTTACAAAAATTTCACGAGCCTATTTACGACAAGTTTAAAGAAATTTCGGAATTGGATATTTTTAGACTGCGAGACATTGCTTAAATCCGAACCAAAGAAGGCCGAGAAAAATACTGGAAGCGGCCGCGCCGTGTTTATAAAGAAAATGTCCATGGAGCGGCACTGTAATTTGAGAAAAATACACTCAACTATTCTGATCTCGTTACCAACGACAAATCCGAAAAGAAAGCACTTAGGTTATGCCTCCATAACCGCTTAAATTATTTGGGGGGTAGGATTTAACCCACGGCCTTCGGACTTCGAGCGCATACGCTCTTCGTAGGGAGGGTTAAAAGAGGGTTAGTTCGGGGTGTATGCGGATGTCTTATGATGTATCAGGATGCACTATAACATTGCTAATTTATTGAATTAACAATTTTAGAGTCTGTCCTTTCACGCCGTCGACAGGGGTTCAAATCCCCTTGGGGACGCCACTTGAGAATCAAGGGTTACATCGAAAGATGTAACCCTTTTTTCGTTGCCACGCTACAGGCTGTACCCCTTGCGGCCAGCTTTCTTTTGCGCCCTTTCCTGCGCGCCGCAGCCTACCCGCTTCGATTCAGCATCCGGGCTTTACTTATCCCGCTGACATCACCGCACCTTTTGGGCTTGCCCTCAAGGCCGACACGCCCCTACTATAAGGGTGTATTTATTCTGCCGGCCAGCATGCCCCTGCCGTTGCCTCTATTCAGAAGAACGCATACAGGCGTGCCCCTGCGCACCACCAGCCTCTGTAAGGAAAACCCATGCCCGCCTCGCTGCTGCTCAATCCTTTTCGCAAGGTTATCGGCCCCAATGCCGACTTTGCCGATGTTGCTAATTTTTCGCCCGCCGTTGCCCAGCGCGTGCACGAATTTCATGCGTCATTCAGCCAGTACAGACCCACACCGCTGGTTGCCCTGCCCGGCCTGGCCGGAGAATTGGGGCTTAACGGCGTGTGCGTAAAGGATGAGTCCAAGCGGTTCGGGCTCAACGCCTTCAAGGTACTGGGCGGCTCATACGCTGTGGCCCGCTGCCTTGCTCAGCGCCTGAACCTGCCGGAGCAGGGCCTGACCAGAAGCCAGTTGCAGGGTACCGCCGACGGCAAAGTCACCTTTATCAGCACCACAGACGGCAACCACGGCAGGGGGCTGGCCTGGACAGCCCGCGAGTTGGGGTACCCCTGCATCATCTATATGCCCAAGGGTTCGGAACCCACCCGCCGCAACAATATTCTTGCCCTTGGGGCGCAGTGCACCATCACTGACCTCAATTACGACGACACCGTGCGCATGAGCTGGAATCTGGCGCAGGAAAAAGGCTACGTGATGGTGCAGGACACAGCCTGGGATGGTTACGAGCAGATCCCCGCCTGGATCATGCAGGGCTACCTGACCCTTGCCGCAGAAATACTGGATCAGATGCTGGCGGCCAGCATACGGCCCACCCACTGTTTCTTGCAGGCTGGCGTGGGTTCGTTTGCCGCTGCGGCGGCTGCCTTTCTTGTGGCTGCCATGGGCAGCGCCGCTCCACGCATCATACTGGTTGAACCGCACGCGGCAGACTGCTTTTACCAGTCGGCCCTTGCGGGCGACGGCAAGCCCCATGCCGTGGGCGGCAGCCTGCAAACCCTCATGGCCGGGCTGGCCTGCGGCGAGCCCAGCTCACTGGCATGGAGCATCCTTAAAGATTACACCACGGCCTTCATGTCCTGCCCGGACTACATGGCCGCCAACGGCATGCGCATGCTGGCCGCCCCGGTGCCCGGTGACGAGGCCATTGTTTCTGGCGAATCGGGCGCTGCTGGCGCGGGCGCGCTGCACTGGCTCATGCGCCACCCTGCGGCGGCAGATCAGCGCGAGGCCCTGGGACTCAACGCCGAAGCCTCGGTTCTGCTTATCAGCACTGAAGGCGACACCGTGCCACATATATATAGAAGCGTTGTGTGGCAGGGCGCACATGCGGATGAAGATACCCATGTCACGCCGCGCCAGCAGCCTGAATAGCTGGCAGAAAACGTGCGGGGCACCTCGCGGGCAAGGTAACAATCGGCCTGACAGGCGACCAATATTTTCCACTTGCGGGCGGGGCGTTGTAATCGTAAAAATACCAGAAAATGACACTCTTGCTCCACCACCCCTACAGCGAGGCCCCACATGCAGATTTGCAAAAAAATGGCTGACAGCATCCTGCATGTCAGCATTGCGGGCAAGATAGACACGGTTACCGCCCCGGCGCTGGACAGGGAGCTTCTGGAAGACTGCGGCGCGGCGCAGGCGCTGGTGCTTGATTTCAGTCAGGTAGACTATATTTCAAGTGCTGGCCTGCGCATACTGCTGCGGCTGCATAAGCGCATGGTCGAGAGGCAGGGCATGCGCATTGTCAACGCCAACGAAACCGTGCGAGAGGTGTTCAGCATTACGGGCTTTGTGGATCTGTTTACCATAGAGTAAGCCCCACCAGCACAGCCCGCCGCCAGGGCAGGGCATTCCATGCGCAGCGCGGGCCAGCCCGCAAAGGCGGGCAGCATGCACAAGATCTTTCACAAGTGGCTTTTTATCTGCATTTTTCCCGCTTTTTGCCTCACGCTTGCCGCATCCTACCTGCTACAGACCCGGCAGGCCGAAGAAAACGCCCGCTACATGCTTTCCAGCAATCTGGAAGACGGCGCCAAATACCTACGCATGGTCGTCACCAACTCCGCCCATATCAGGGAAATGTCCGATGCGGGCGCTCTGACCAAGGCACGCGCCTTTGCCGCCATAATTACGCAGAATCCCAACATTCTTAATGTACCCACCCTGCTGCATTTTTTGCGCAAGCTGCTGGATGTTGAAGAACTGAACGTCACAGACGATCGAGGGGTTATCGTTGCCTCCACATCTTCCTTTGTGGGCTACGACATGGCCTCTTCGCCCCAGTCTGCCGCGTTTATGCCAGCCCTGCGTGAGCTTGATTTCGCCCTGGTGCAGGACATCGCCCCGCGCGGCGCCGACCGCGAGCCTTTTCAGTATGCCGGTGTGGCCCGCCGCGACTGTACGGGGATAGTGCAGATAGGCTATTCGCCCCGCCGCCTGCTTGAGGCCCTGCGCGCCGCGGCTGTGGACGAAATAGCCCCCCGCTACCACATTGGTTCCAGCGGTTTCATGGCTATCGCCATTTACGGGGCCATCATCAGCACCGGCAACGAGCCCGCCGTACCCGTGGGGGCCAGTGTGCGTTCACTTGGGCTGTTGCAGCCTGCGGGCGACACTGGAGTGGTGACCATTCTTGGCAGGCAGTACCTTTGCCAGAGCATGGAGGTTGACGGCTATACCCTCTTTGCCATGCTGCCCCGAAACGAGGTCTTCTTTTCGCGCGACAGCATTCTGCTGTACATAGCGGCCTGCAATATCGTGCTATTTGCCCTTGTTTTCTGGATGGTTTCGCATCTGGTCAAAAGGCTGGTCATCAACGATGTGTACCGCGTCAACGACGACCTGAAAAAAATCACCTCCGGCAATCTTGATGTGGTGCTTGACGAGCGCACCACCCCCGAATTCGGCATGCTCTCGGACGGCATCAATAAAACCGTGCAAAGCCTCAAGCAGGCCATCCTTGCCGCTGCGGGCAGAATTGACGCCGAGCTGGAATTCGCCCGGGCCATCCAGTGCTCTTCACTGCCAAGCGTTTTTCCCGCCTATCCCGAACGGGAAGACTTTGACGTCTTTGCCGTCATGCGCGCCGCCAAGGTGGTGGGCGGCGATTTTTACGATTTTTACCTGCGCGATAAAAACCAGCTGGTCATCGTGGTGGCCGATGTGGCGGACAAGGGCATCGGCGCGGCCCTGTTCATGATGACGGCCAAAACCCTCATCAAAAGCCTTGCGGAATCGGGCCTTTCACCGGCAGAGATTTTTACCCAGGCCAACAGGCGCATCAGCGCCCAGAATGATCAGGATATTTTTCTCACCGCCTTTCTGGGTGTGCTTGATCTCACCACCGGCAGACTTGTGTGCGCCAATGCGGGGCACGAGCACCCACTCATTTTCAGAAGGCAGGAAGAACATTACTCGTGGCTTGAGGCCGGTCACGGCCTGCCTCTGGGGGCCATGGGCAGCTCGCGCTACCAGGAACAGGCCTTTCAGCTGGCACCCGGCGACCGCCTGCTGCTCTACACCGACGGTGTGAGCGAGGCAGAAAGCAGCCAGGGCACGCGCCTTGGCTTAAGCGGCATAGAAAACGCCGTGCGCGGCACGGAAGGCATGAATGCGGAAAAAACCGTGCTCACCCTGTTGAGCCGGGTTGATGAATTTGCCGCTGGCGTGGAGCAGGCAGACGACATCACCATTCTGGCACTGGAATTTCTGGGGCAGGCCTGGGATGAACTGCTGGTTACCGCAGACGACGCCCACCTTGAATCTCTGCTGGCCTTTCTGGAAGAAAAACTGCGTGCAGCCAGCTGCCCCGCCAAAATCCTGCCCCTGCTGCTTGTGGCGGCAGAAGAGGTCTTTACCAACATAGCCCACTACGCCTACGCGCCAGAGCCGGGCACAGTGTTGTTGCGCTGCCGCGTGCGCCCCACGCCCTTTCAGATTGTGCTGCAGTTTCAGGACAGTGGCCGCCCCTTCAACCCGCTGCACAAGCCCGGGCCAGACATCACCCTACCCGCCGAAAAACGCGATGAGGGCGGCCTTGGCATTGCCATGGTACGGAGAATCATGCCCCGAATGGAGTACACGCGCACGGCAGACGGAAAAAACATCCTTACCCTCTGGAAGCAGCACGAAGCATGACCGCAGGCCGCCACCGGCAACCGGTCCCCAATCATTTTCCGCGGTACCTGCAAGGAGCACATGCCATGAGCATCAAAAAAAACATCAGCCAGGCTGTAGCAGAGTTCCTTGCCCCGCTCTTTGGCCCCGCCACAGAGATTCTTGACGACGACTACACCAGAGAAAATTTTGACGACATAGCCGAGATGAACGGCAGGCGCTTTATGCTGCGCATTGCCCTTACCGGCAATGCCGAGGATGACGTGTACATATTCCGGGCCATTCCGTTTACGGAGACAGAGCAACGCATTGCCCGAAACATTCTTGATGAGTGGCAAAAAATATTCACCACGCCGCACATAGACGATTACGCCCCCGTGTGCATTCGGCAGGCCCAGCTTATCGGCATTGCCAGAATACTCTCGCCGCAGCGCCACGCCACAGTACTGGGCATTCTCAACCTGCTGTCGTTCTGGTCGAGCGAAACCTACGAGGGAGACAAGATTTCCTTTTCCGTGGCCATTGATGAAGACGATCACCGCCAGGCCGGGGTGAATTTTTTTGACGTGTGCCAGGAGGACTACGCCAAGGTGCTCACCTCTGGCTGCGACACCCTGCTTGTGTGCAATGCAGAGGGCGGAATAACCGCCTACTGCGAGGCAGCCATGCCCGACGAGGCCGAGGCGGCCCACGTATATGCCCCCCTGCCTTTTCTGCCCGTAGCCTACTGGACTTCGCAAAACCGCTGCACCTTTTGCCTGAGCAAAAACGGCGACATACTCATCTTCAAGAACAGGCAGCTTTTTTTTGCCAAACGCCGGGGCAGGTGGCTGCACTTTTCGCATCAGGCCTACCTCGCCGAACTTGGCTACCAGACGCAGGGCAACAGCCGCAGCACCATTGAGGCCCTGTACCTCAGCATGCTCGACGTGTCTTTCAGGCGCAAGGGAGCCTGCATCGGCTTTTTTCGCAAAAACGCCGTCACGCCCTGGATGATCAACGAGCGCAGAAACCAGCGTGTAGCGCAGAATCTTTCACAGGAAGAGCTGGTGCGCCTCTCGCAGACCCGGCTGCACAGCTACCTTGAAGAAATAGTGGGTAGCGGCGACAGGCTGGACAACAAGGACAGCAGCAAGACAACCCTTTTGCGCACGGCCCTGCCGAGCACAAATTTTTCGCACATTCCGCGCAAGCTACGGGCAGAGCTTCTCTCTATAGATGGTGCAACCCTGGTGTTTGACGACGGCAGTATTTTTGCCGTGGGGGCCATACTGAAAGTACCGGGGGGCAGCACTAGCGGCGGCCGCAAGGCGGCAGCTCTGACCCTTGCCGAGCACGGTATTGGCATCAAGGTTTCCAACGACGGGCATATCACGGCCTGGAGCCGCCGGACGGAAGACGGACAGGCCCTGTTTGAAATAGCTTAGGCCCATTGCGGCCAGCCCTACCTCTTGCCAGTGCAGGGAGGCTTTGAAAGAGACATGGCACGACCGGAGAGGGACATACGGATACAAATTGTGTGATCAACCTATAAATAGTGTTCCACACGGCTTTTTTTTGTCTTGTCATGGAGTTCTCGCTGAGGTAAATTGTGCGTCAGAAAATTTTTTTATTTTCTTCTCCCGCATTTTTTGCTTGCCAAGGACAAGAATTCCTAGTATGCATCCTCTTTCAACGATTGGTGCGGGAGGCTCCTTTCTGTTTTTCAATAACTTACTGACCAAGCATATATACTCAAGGTAATGCCCTAACCCCAGCCCTGTTTACCCAGACAGGGATGGGTTTTTTACGCCTTGCCCGCAGTAGGTTTTTTTAGCCTCTCCACCAGCTTACGCTTTCAGGGTGCAGTGACAGCAAGTTTTTTGCCCGCCGGCTTAGGCATGCTGATTTGTCGCGCAGCCGGGGCGCAACCGCTACCTATCTTGAGGTACCCATGGGCCAGCTCACCAAACAGTTCGGCAAAATCAAGGTTTCCCTCCCTATCCCACATCTGCTGAATCTGCAGATAGATTCTTACCAGAAATTCCTTCAGGAAGGCGTTTTAGATGCCGACCGCAGCCCAGAGGAAGGGCTGGAAGGTGTATTCCACACCGTCTTCCCCATTGAGGATTTCAATAAGACCGCCAGTCTTGAATTCGTCAGTTATGAAATTGGCGAACCCAAGTACGACCAGGCCGAGTGCATTTCCAAGGGGCTGACCTACGAGGCTCCCATGCGCATCAAGGTGCGCCTGGTGGTTTATGACACCGATGAAGCTTCGGGCAACCGCACCATCCGCGACATCAAAGAGCAGGATATCTATTTTGGTACCCTGCCCCTGATGACGGAAAAGGGCACGTTTATCATCAACGGCACCGAACGCGTCATTGTTAACCAGTTGCAGCGTTCGCCGGGCATCATCTTTGAGCACGACGGCGGCAAGACTCACACCAGCCGCAAGGTGCTCTATTCGTGCCGCATCATTCCCATGCGCGGTTCGTGGCTCGACTTTGATTTCGACCACAAGGACATCCTGTACGTTCGTATCGACCGCCGCCGCAAGATGCCCGCCACCATCCTGTTCAAGGCCATGGGCATGAGCAAGGAACAGATCCTTGAATACTTCTACTCGCACGAGCACTACCGCATCGAGTCGGCCAGCAGCCTGTTCTGGGAAGTACGCAAAGACCTGTACCGCAAGGACAACGCCTACGCCGATATCATCGACGCCCAGGGCAATGTCATCGTCAAGGCTGGCAAGCCCATCACCAAGCGCAGCTGGCGCCTGATCTGTGAAGCTGGCATTGAAGCCATCGAGGTTCGCCCCGATACGCTCGATTCCATGTTCCTTGCCGTTGACGTGGCCGACCCCAAGACTGGCGAAGTTCTGGCCGAAGCCGCCGACGAAATCACCGCCGGTCTGCTCGACCGCTTCCGCGAAGCAGGCATCACCCGCATTGCAGTGCTGCATACCAAGGGTACCGATACTTCTTCGTCCATCCGCGACACCCTGGTTCAGGACCGCATTCCCGACCAGCTCAAGGCACAGGAAGAAATCTACCGTCGTCTGCGTCCGTCTTCTCCGCCTACCCCGGAAATTGCGGCCAGCTTCTTTGACAACCTGTTCCGCAATGGCGACTACTACGACCTTTCGCCCGTGGGCCGTTACAAGCTTAACCAGCGTCTTAACCTGGACGAAGCCGACGACCTGCGCACGCTGACCGACCACGACATCCTCACCGCCATCAAGGTGCTGGTGCAGTTGAAGGACAGCCACGGCCCGGCCGACGATATCGACCACCTTGGCAACCGCCGCGTGCGCCTGGTTGGCGAACTGGTTGAAAACCAGTACCGCATCGGCCTGGTGCGCATGGAACGCGCCATCAAGGAACGCATGAGCCTGCAGGAAATTTCCACGCTCATGCCCCACGACCTTATCAACCCCAAGCCTGTGGCGGCCGTGCTGAAGGAATTCTTTGGCACCTCGCAGCTGT
Source organism: Desulfovibrio sp. (assembly GCF_009712225.1). Lineage (NCBI taxonomy): Bacteria > Pseudomonadati > Thermodesulfobacteriota > Desulfovibrionia > Desulfovibrionales > Desulfovibrionaceae > Desulfovibrio > Desulfovibrio sp. The sequence continues at coordinate 167,613 of NZ_WASP01000003.1, forward strand.
CGCAGTTCATGGACCAGACCAACTCGCTCTCCGAAGTGACGCACAAGCGTCGTCTTTCGGCCCTGGGCCCCGGCGGTCTTACCCGTGAACGCGCAGGCTTTGAAGTGCGCGACGTGCACACCTCGCACTATGGCCGTATCTGCCCCATCGAAACACCTGAAGGCCCGAACATCGGTCTTATCGTTTCGCTGACCACCTTTGCCAAGGTGAACGACTACGGCTTTATCGAAACGCCCTACCGCGTTGTGCGTGAGGCCCGTGTTACCAACGATGTTGTGCACCTCGATGCCTCGCGCGAAGGTGGTCAGGTTGTGGCTCAGGCCAACGCCCGCACCGATGCCGATGGCAACCTGCTTGACGAATACGTTACCGTGCGCGTCAAGGGCGAAGTGGAAATGAACCCGCGTGAAGAAGTGACCCTGATGGACATTTCGCCCAGCCAGATGGTCTCCATCTCTGCCGCGCTCATTCCCTTCCTGGAGCACGACGACGCCAACCGCGCGCTCATGGGTTCGAACATGCAGCGTCAGGCCGTGCCCCTGCTTCGTGCCGAAAAGCCCCTCGTGGGCACTGGCATGGAAGTGGACGTGGCCCGCGACTCTGGCGCGTGCATTGTTGCGCCCGCTCCCGGCAAGGTGGAATATGTGGATGCCGACCGCCTTATCGTTTCGTACGAAGGCGACGTGTTTCCCAAGCAGGGTGGCGTGCGCGCCTATGACCTGCTGAAGTTCCACAAGTCGAACCAGAACTCGTGCTTTGGGCAAAAGCCCACCTGCTACCCCGGCATGCCTGTGAAAAAGGGCCAGATTCTGGCCGACGGCCCCGGTATTGACGAAGGCGAACTGGCCCTCGGCAAAAACCTGGTGGTCGCCTTCATGCCCTGGTGCGGTTACAACTACGAAGACTCCATCCTTATCTCCGAGCGCACCGTTCGCGAAGACACCTTTACCTCCATTCATATTGAAGAATTCGAGGTCGTGGCCCGCGATACCAAGCTTGGACCCGAGGAAATCACCCGCGATATTCCCAACGTCAGCGAAGACATGCTGCGCAACCTCGACGAGAGCGGCATCATCCGCATCGGCGCGGCTGTAAAGCCCGATGACATTCTTGTGGGCAAAATCACCCCCAAGGGCGAAACCCAGCTTACGCCTGAAGAAAAGCTGCTCCGCGCTATCTTCGGCGAAAAGGCCCGGGATGTGAAAAACACCTCCCTAAAGGTTCCCCCGGGAGTGGAAGGCACCATCATCGACGTGAAGGTCTTCAACCGCCGCTCTGGTGAAAAAGACGACCGTACGCTGGCCATTGAGACCCACGACACGGGCGTGCTGGACCAGAAGGAATCTGACCACCTTCGCGCCTTGTCTGACCGCACCCGCGTGCAGCTTGCTCCGCATGTGCTCGGCAAACAGATTGCCGCCGCGGTGCCCGGCAAGAAAAAGGGCGAAGTGCTGGCCGACGTGGGCGCAGCCCTGACCGAAGAAGCCCTGGAACAGATCCCCGTCAAAAAGCTTGCGGGCCTGTTCAAGAGCAAGGAAGTCAACGACGCAGTGGCCGACGTGCTCAAGTCATACGACCAGCAGGTTGAATACCTGAAGGCCATTTACGACTCCAAGCGCGAAAAGGTCACCGAAGGCGACGATCTGCCCCCTGGCGTTATCAAGATGGTCAAGGTTCACATTGCCATCAAGCGTAAGCTTTCAGTGGGCGATAAAATGGCCGGCCGCCACGGTAACAAGGGTGTTGTTTCCTGCATTCTGCCGGAAGAAGACATGCCCTTCTTTGCCGACGGTCGCCCCGTTGACATCGTGCTGAACCCCCTGGGCGTGCCTTCGCGTATGAACATCGGCCAGATCATGGAAACCCACCTCGGGTGGGGCGCCAAGGAACTGGGCCGTCAGCTGGCCGAGCTGGTTGATTCCGGCGCAGCTATGCAGGTTGTGCGCGAAGAGCTGAAGGGCGTCTACAACTCGCCCGAAATCAGCTCGCTGGTTGACACCATGAGCGACGAGGAGTTCAAGGCCTCTGTGCTCAAGCTGCGCAACGGTATTGTGACCAAAACCCCTGTGTTCGACGGTGCTACCGAAGAAGAAATCTGGGGCTGGATGGAAAAGGCTGGCCTTGCCAACGACGGCAAAACCACCCTTTACGACGGCCGCACGGGTGTTCCCTTCAAGAACCGCGTGACCACCGGTGTTATGTATATTCTCAAGCTGCACCATCTGGTTGACGAAAAGATCCACGCCCGCTCCACCGGCCCCTACTCGCTGGTGACGCAGCAGCCCCTTGGCGGTAAAGCCCAGTTCGGCGGCCAGCGTCTTGGTGAAATGGAAGTTTGGGCACTGGAAGCTTACGGCGCGGCCTATCTGTTGCAGGAATTCCTCACGGTCAAGTCGGACGACGTGACCGGACGCGTGAAGATGTACGAAAAGATCGTCAAGGGAGACAACTTCCTTGAAGCCGGTCTGCCCGAATCCTTCAACGTGTTGGTGAAGGAACTCATGAGCCTTGGCCTCAACGTGACCCTGCATCAGGAAGAAGGCAAGAAGAAGCCCAAACGCGTGGGCTTTATGAGAGAACGCGAGGAAGAGGCGTAAAAACCCTTTCTGCGGACTAGGACACGCGTTGCGTTACCTGCTGCGGCAACACCGCAGCAGGTAACGACAGCATGGCTAACGATTTCAACGAGCTTTTTACAAAGCAAGGTATACTATGAGCCTGGACGATCTTTTCACCGCACGCGGCGCGTCGACCAACGTGACGAACATCCGCAACCTGAAAGCCATCCAGATTTCCATCGCATCGCCCGAAGCCATTCGTGAATGGTCTTACGGCGAAGTGAAAAAGCCGGAAACCATCAATTATCGTACCTTCAAGCCGGAGCGCGATGGCCTCTTCTGCGCCAAGATCTTCGGCCCTGTGAAGGACTATGAATGCAACTGCGGCAAATACAAGCGCATGAAGCACCGCGGCATCGTCTGCGAAAAGTGCGGCGTTGAAGTTATTGCCTCCAAGGTGCGCCGCGAGCGCATGGGCCACATTGAACTGGCCGCGCCCGTTGCCCACATCTGGTTCTTGAAGACCCTTCCCTCCAAGATCGGTACCCTGCTCGACATGACCATGGCCGATCTGGAAAAGGTGCTCTATTTCGACTCGTACATCGTGCTTGACCCCGGTCAGACCAACCTGCAGAAACGCCAGGTCATCTCTGAAGACCAGTACCTGCAGATTCTTGACCACTACGGCACCGACGATGTGCTTACCGTGGGCATGGGCGCCGAAGCCGTACGCAGCCTGCTGGAAGAGCTGGAGCTGGAAAAGCTGCGCGCCGAACTGCGCGAAGAAGGCGAATCCACCAAGAGCCAGACCAAGAAGAAAAAGATCACCAAGCGCCTCAAGATCGTTGAAGCCTTCCTGGAATCGGACAACAAGCCCGAATGGATGATCATGGAAGTTATTCCTGTCATTCCGCCGGAACTGCGTCCTCTGGTTCCTCTTGACGGTGGCCGTTTTGCCACCTCTGACCTCAACGACCTGTACCGCCGTGTCATCAACCGCAACAACCGCCTGAAACGGCTGATGGAACTGGGCGCGCCCGAAATCATCATCCGCAACGAAAAGCGCATGCTGCAGGAAGCTGTGGACGCGCTGTTCGACAACGGTCGTCGTGGTCGCGCCATTGCAGGCACCAACGGCCGCCCGCTCAAGTCGCTCTCTGACATGATCAAGGGCAAGCAGGGCCGCTTCCGTCAGAACCTGCTCGGTAAGCGCGTCGACTACTCTGGCCGTTCGGTTATTACCGTTGGCCCTTACCTCAAGCTGCACCAGTGCGGTTTGCCCAAAAAGATGGCGCTTGAGCTCTTCAAGCCCTTCATCTATGCCGAGCTTGAAAAAAGAGGCCACGCCTCCACCATCAAGAGCGCCAAAAAGATGGTGGAACGCGAAGAGCTGGTGGTGTGGGATATTCTGTCAGAAGTAGTGCGCGAGTACCCCATTCTGCTCAACCGCGCCCCTACCCTGCACCGTCTTGGTATTCAGGCCTTTGAACCCTTGCTGGTAGAAGGCAAGGCCATCCGTCTGCACCCCCTCGTCTGCTCGGCCTACAATGCCGACTTCGACGGTGACCAGATGGCCGTGCACATTCCCCTGTCGGTGGAAGCGCAGATCGAATGCCGCGTGCTCATGATGAGCACCAACAACATTCTCTCGCCCGCCAACGGTGGCCCTGTCATCGTGCCTTCGCAGGATATCGTGCTTGGTCTGTACTACATGACCGCCGAGCGCAGCTTCGAACAGGGCGAAGGCATGACCTTCTGCGCCCCGTGGGAAGTTGAAGCGGCCTACGACGCCGGGCAGGTCTCCCTGCACGCTCGCGTCAAGGTGCGCATGCCCGACGGCGCGATGTACGACACCACCCCCGGCCGCGTGCTGGTGAGCGACATTCTGCCCGAAAAGCTGGGCTTTGATCAGGTCAACTGCGTGCTGACCAAGAAGAACATTGCCCGACTGGTGGGCGCGGCCTACCGCCACTGCGGCATAAAGGCCACGGTCATCCTGTGCGACCGCCTCAAGGACATGGGTTACGAATTCGCCACCCGTGCGGGCGTGACCATCGGCGTGAAAGACCTCACCATTCCTGAAAGCAAAAAGCACATTCTGGCTGCCTCGCAGGCGGAAGTTGACGACATCGAACATCAGTATCGCGACGGTATCATCACCCGTACTGAAAAGTACAACAAGGTGGTCGACGTGTGGACCAAGGCCACACAGGACGTCTCGTCCGAGATGATCAAGGAAATATCGTACGACGTGCTTATCGATCCCAAGACCGGCAAGCAGGAGAAAAACCAGAGCTTCAACCCGATCTTCATGATGTCCAACTCGGGTGCTCGTGGTAACCAGGACCAGATGCGTCAGCTCGCCGGCATGCGCGGTCTGATGGCCAAGCCTTCTGGTGAAATCATTGAAACTCCTATTACGTCTTCGTTCCGCGAAGGCCTGTCGGTGTTGCAATACTTCACCTCCACCCACGGTGCTCGTAAGGGTCTGGCCGATACCGCTCTTAAGACGGCAAACTCCGGTTACCTTACCCGCCGCCTCGTCGACGTTGTGCAGGACGTTATTGTCTGCGAACATGACTGCGGCACTGTGGACGGCATCGAACTGACCCACCTCAAGGACGGCGGCGATATCAAAACCCCGCTGGCCGAGCGCGTCATTGGTCGTGTGCTGCTCTACCCTGTGTTTGATCCCGATGATCCAAACACCGTGCTCATGCCCGAAAACACGCTTATTGAGGAAAAAGAAGCCCAGCTTATCAGCGACAAGGGTATTTCCTCCATCACCGTGCGCTCGCCCCTTACCTGCCAGGCCGAACGCGGCATCTGCGCCCTTTGCTACGGGCGTGACCTTGCACGCGGCCACCTGGTCAACACGGGCGAAACCGTGGGTATCATCGCCGCCCAGTCCATCGGTGAACCTGGCACGCAGCTTACAATGCGTACCTTCCACATCGGTGGTACGGCTTCGAGCACCATTGAAAAGAACAAGTTTGAAGCCCAGAACACGGGTCGGGTTATCCTTAACCGTGTGCGTGCAGTTACCAACCGCGACGGCGTTGAACTGGTGCTCGGCAAGAGCGGCCAGCTCACCATCGTGGACGCGCAGGGCCGCGAACGCGAAAAATACATTCTGCCCAACGGCGCACGCCTGCTCGTCCACGACGGTCAGGAAGTGACCAAGGGCTACGTGCTGGCCGAATGGGATCCGTTCAACGAACCCTTTGTCTGCGAAGAAGAAGGCGTCATCCGTTTCACGGACATCATCGATGGCAAGACCGTGCAGGAAAAGGTGGACGATATTACCCGTCAGGCATCACTGACCATTATGGAATACCGCACCACCAACTTCCGTCCGTCCATCTCCATCTGCGATGAGCACGGCAGCGTCAAAAAGCGCAGCCACGGTGGCACGGCAGCGGTCTACACCCTGCCTGTCGGCTCCATCATCATGATTAAGGACGGCGCGGACATCCAGGCCGGTGACATCATCGCCCGTAAGCCCCGCGAAACTTCAAAGACCAAGGACATCGTGGGTGGTTTGCCGCGCGTTGCCGAGCTCTTTGAAGTGCGCAAGCCCAAGGACATGGCCGTGGTTTCTGAAATCGCGGGTACCGTGACCTACGCTGGCGAATCCAAGGGCAAGCGCAAGCTTGTGGTTACGCCTGAAATCGGCGAGGCCAAGGAATACCTGGTACCCAAGGGCAAGCATATTACCGCTGCCGACGGCGACTTTGTGGAAGCGGGCGATCCGCTGACCGAAGGCTACCCCGAACTGCACGATATTCTGCGCACCCGTGGCGAAAAGTTCCTTGCCCGCTACCTCGTGGACGAAATCCAGGAAGTTTACCGCTTCCAGGGCGTGGGTATCGATGACAAGCACATCGAAGTCATCGTGCGTCAGATGCTCAAGAAGGTTACCGTGCTTGACTGCGGCGGTACCAGCTTCCTTGTGGGCGAACAGGTGGACAAGGCCGAATTCAAGGCTGAAAACCAGAAGGTCATTGCCGAGGGGCGCATTCCCGCCACTGCTGAACCGCTGGTGCTTGGCATCACCCAGGCTTCGTTGACGACCTCTTCGTTCATCTCGGCGGCTTCCTTCCAGGAAACCACCAAGGTGCTCACCGAGGCTTCGCTCAAGGGCAAGATGGACTACCTGCGCGGCCTGAAGGAAAACGTCATTGTGGGCCGTCTGATTCCTGCCGGTACCGGCTACCGCGAATACGTCAATGGCGACATCGTGGTTCCCGACCAGAAGGAACGTCCCGACAAGTTCCTTGAAGATCTGGAAGAAAATCCGGTTCTTGTTGATCTGAACAGCTAGCACAGCAGCCCATGGGCTGAGAGAGATACAAAAAGCCCCCTCGGAATGAACGTTCCGAGGGGGCTTTGCTTTTTGGCATACACAAATAACCAGCGCCCCTACCCGTCAATATTGCTAGAGCAAGGCCAATGCCACCACGCGCCCATTGACCTTGCCACCGCCAAACCCTCTGCCGCCTCTAACTATCTGTAGATATACACAGCAAACACGCTGCCTCCCCCACCCCTTAAGCAAGCCCCCCTACCCCAAAAGTAAAATCGCCCTGAAACGACTTCTGAGCCTCTGAAATTGAATCCGAGCCTTCAACTACGTTTTTTACGCAAAAACACTGCTACAGCACACTACAGCGCTCTTATTTGCCATTTGTGCGCACAGCCGGGAGGCACACACGAACAACCTACGGTGCTAACTGGGCCTCAACGCTGCATTTCTGCACAACCTGAACGTTCAAACATGATTACTTACAAAAATTATAAGCAATGATTTGACTAAGTTTAAACAGAGATTCCATGCAAAGTTTTATAAAAAAAAAATTTAAAACATTAATAGAAGTGTTTTGCTATGCAATAGCCTGCTTTATTGCAATATCAATACATTAGCTTTGCAGGCGATTGTGCAAAATTTCCCATTCTTATTGAATTGTTAATCCTTTCAAGCATAGAGCTTAACTTTCATTTTTTTGCACAAAAAAATCCATACCTCGTTGACACAGTATCTTTAATATGAGAATAGTTTTGTACGGATTAATTACATCAAGTTTTTTATTAATTAATTGCTCTTTTTAACCGCCTCATATAAACTGGGGCGCGACTGCGGAAGACGCAGGGGGTTACCATGTCAGCTTTGTCAGAACGCGATTATTTGGCCGAAGAAATTTGCGAACTGTTCACCAAGCTCACTGGCGATGCGTATGCCGAAGATATGGCGCGTGCCCGCAAGCTGGCCGAGGGGGGCAACCCTCACGATCACTGGCTGCACACCACCAGGCTCGACTATGAATCGCGGCTTTTCATGTACATGGCGGCTGCTTTTGCCATGCGTTGCATGAAGGGCGAACCCTACAAGTGCGCCGTATTTATGCGCAGTGCGGCTGAAGCCCTCAGCCAGCCCCAGGTCTAGGCAAATGCATGCATTGGGAAATCCCGTGCGTGCGCGCGGGATTTCCCCAATTGTGCCCGGCTCATCCAGGCCGGGGTAACACCATCTGGATTTTGTCAGGAAGCAAGGATCCATCATGCGGGAAAAAATTATCAGATTCAGCACAACTCTCCCTTGCCTGTTACCATTGCTTTGCGGCCTGGCATTCGTGCCTGCTGCGGCGCAAGGAGGCGAACTTGTCGCCGTTACCACGCCGCAAATAAGCAAGCCCGAAATGCCCAAGGTCATTTTTCCCCATGACAAGCATGTGGAGGCTGTTGAGGCCAAAAACGGAGATTGCTCCACCTGCCACAACATGACCGACGCAGGCATGTCTGAAACCCTCAAGGACGTAACTTCGGTTGCGGCAAAAAAGCAGGTCACCTACATGCATGCGACCTGTACCGAATGCCACGTCAAGGCTGGCAAGGGGCCGCGGCTTGTGGACTGCAGGGTCTGCCACAACGAGCGCACCGCATCTGAGTTTGCCGGCAAAAAGAAATAGCCAGCAGGCTCACGGAACACAGAAGAATACGCTAGGAGGCAGAATCAGATGCTGGATTTCATTACCGGACCACTGTTCATTATTTCCATTGCCGTATTTATTGTCGGCCTGCTTGCGCGTGCGGTCATCTACGTGCGCGGTCTTGATGCCCGCCTTGAACGGGTTGCCTACAGTTATCATACCGAGCGTTCCATTCCCGGCGTGCTCGCATCCATCTTCAAGTGGCTTATTCCCGGCGGCACCAGCGGCTGGCGGGCCCAGCCGGTTGCCACTATTCTTTTCTTTCTTTTGCATTTTGGCGCGGTGCTGATACCGCTCTTCCTTCTTGGTCACACCGTTCTGCTTGAAACCTATGTGGGCATAAGCTTGCCGTCTCTGCCCGGCGGCGTTGCCGATGTGCTTGCCATCATGGCCCTTTCAGGCCTTGTTCTGCTTGCTTTGCGGCGTCTTACCTCACCGGCGCTCAGGCAGCTCAACAGCGGCCAGGACTGGCTCATACTGCTTTTGACCTTTCTGCCTTTTGCCACGGGCCTTTTGGCACGTTTTGACGGCGAAGCTTACCAGACGTGGATGATCGCCCATGTGATCAGCGGCGAACTGTTTCTTATTCTGGCCCCCTTCACCAAGCTTTCGCACATTGCGCTCTTCTTTATGTCACGTGCCCAGATCGGTATGGACTATGCCATCAAAAGGGGCGGCGCGACGCGCGGTGGAGCCTTTCCCTGGTAAGAGGGGCAAACGAATTATCTTTTCGCCTGAAAGGAGCGAACCATGTCCGAATTGTTGTGCACCCCAACCCCTGTAACCACCAAAGAAGGCATCCTTGAACTGCTCAAGGACAAGGGCGGGGCGCAATATTACAGCCAGATGAAGGAAATGAAGGTCGACCAGAAAGCCCTGGCGCGCGACCTTGAACAAACCTGCAAATCGCGCACACGCACATGGCTCAGCGTGTGTGCGCACTGTGCCATGTGCGCAGACAGCTGTTTTTTTTATCGCACCAACAACAACGATCCCACGCAGATTCCTTCGTACAAGATCCAGTCGACGCTGGGCGAAATGCTGCGCCGCAAGGGCAAGGTTGACGCCGAGTTCATGATCAAGTGCATGGACGCAGCCTGGGGCAAGTGCACCTGCTGCAACCGCTGCTCGGTATACTGCCCGCACGGCATCGATACGGGCGTCATGTTCAGCTATCTGCGCGGCATTCTCTTCAAGCACGGCTTTATCCCGTGGGAAATGAAAATCGGCTCTGGCATGCACCGCGTGTACGGGGCGCAGATGGACGTGAGCGAAGAAGACTGGGTGGAAACCTGCGAATGGATGGTCGAAGAGCAGCAGGACGAATGGCCCGACCTGGAAATACCTGTTGAAAAAGAACACGCGGACGTCATGTACATTCTTAACGCCCGCGAAGTGAAGCACTACCCCGAAGACATCGCGCAGGCGGCCATTCTTTTCCACGCTACAGACACCAACTGGACCGTACCCCGTGAAGGTTGGGAAAACACCTCGCTCACCATGTTTGCGGGCGACTGGGAAGGCTGCGCACAGAACGTAAAGCGCATCTATGCCGCCATTGACCGCATCAAGCCCAAGGTGGTTGTGGGCACGGAATGCGGCCACGCCCACCGCGCAACCGTGGTCGAAGGCCCCTACTGGGCCGGACGCGAAAGCGGCGATCCGCCAGTGCGGTTCATGCATTATGTGGAATGGGTTGCAGAAATGCTGCGCACAGGCAAGATCAAGATTGATCCTGCCAAAAAGCTCAAGATGCCCTGCACCCTCCAGGATTCATGCAACTATGTGCGCAGCCACGGGCTTGGCAAGGCCACACGCGAAATCATGAGCTATATCGCCGAAGATTTTCGCGAAATGGACCCCAAGGGCGACCACAACTTCTGCTGCGGTGGCGGCGGTGGCCTCAACGGCATCGGCCTGTACCGCAAGGAACGCAACGTGGGGCTCAAAAACAAGCTGGACCAGATAAAGGCAACTGGCGCGGAACTGGTCATAAGCCCCTGCCACAACTGCTGGGACGCCATCCGCGACATGATGGAAGTATACGAGGAACACAACATCAAGTGGTCGTTCCTCAAACCGCTGCTGGTGGATATGATGATTATCCCTGATCACATCCGCCACAACGAAGTATAAAAAAGGCCGCCTGCAAAGCAGGCGACCAAAAGAACAGCACGGTTCACCACCGGAATTGAAAAACTCCCCGTTTACCGCACCAGCATTTGTCCTTTTGCCTGGCACGTAAACGGAGCAAACCGCAGCCCTGACGGTCGGGCACAATCCCATGTCCGACCGTCAGGCGGGTAACAGATCAGAATCTAGGCCATGGCAGCGCTGACAGTAGAGAGCAGCGCTTCGCTTGAGCAGTTTTTTGAAAGCACGGGAATGCCCGTACCAAAGCTTACCGGGCGGGGTCCAACAGCGGTGCACACCACGGCAGGCAGTGATCTGGTGGCAGCATTGCGGCGCAGGCGACTGTACATGATGGTTCCAGAGGTTCCCTCCAGTTCCACATCAAACACGATGCAGTCGGGCCTGTCGCTCTCCACCTTGGCCAGGCTTTCAGCGCATGTGCTGGCCGTGCTTACCCGGTAATTACACTGCTGAAGAGTTTGGGACAGTCTGCTTTGGCTTTCGGCATCGCTGTCTACCAAGAGAATATGCTTTTGCATTGGTGCCTCCGAAGTCGGTCTCCGGCAAGAGAGGGGAAGAAGGTTGCGCCACCCTGCGGCGAGTGGCATGGCGCGGCGCCGAAGCGCTGCTTTGACGAACAGAACCAAGGGTCACGGCCTCAAGCGAATTGTGCATGGAGCGGGCAACCTTATCCCAGGCATCAAAGGCTGTTTTGCCCACAGGAGCGGCCTGGCTCACCCCAGGCAACGAAATACCGCCCTCAACTGCAAAAATTATATCTGCCAGGGTTATGTCGTCCGGGGTGCGGGCCAGCATATGGCCACCGGCAATGCCGCGTACGCTTTTGACAATGCCTTCGGCCTGAAGCAGGCGCATAATTTTTTGAACAAATTTTTCAGATATCCCCGTGCTGACCGAAAGTTCGGACGCAGAGGCGGGAATATCGTCATCTTGTTCAGAAAGGCACAATAACAGGTGCAAAGCATGGCAAGCCATTGTCGAAATACGCATATTCATTCCTTATTTTGCAGGAGACAATAATTGGCTCGAAACCATATCTATCTAATTTAGACTGTTCTGCTCATGTTTTTAGCGCACCAAATCCATGCCGTCAAGCGGGTGCGTGGAGCCACAAACCCGCTTCGAAAAGCCGAATAACTCAACTTTTCAAGGATGTGAATAGTTTCGCAACCTATGCGCGGCAAAAAAAAAATACTGCCCATGCCCAATTTTATGTGCTACGGTTGTGCGTCAAATAAAAGTGAATAGCCGCATCAACGGCGCTGAACCGCCGGCAGGATTGGCAGATGGAAAATCATTCTGCTCAAGAGGGATTACCAATGAAGCTCTCGGCAAAAACACGCTATGCAGCCAGAATACTTCTCTTTCTGGCACAGAACGGTATTGAAAAACCGGTTTCGTCCAGCCAGCTGGCAGCTCAGACAGGCATCAGCTCACAATTCAGCGAACAGATATTACGCCAGCTGCGCCTGGCAGGTATAACGGGCAGCATACGTGGAGCCAAGGGTGGGCATGTACTCTTGCGCAAACCTGAAGAATTGACCTTTGGATGTATAGTCAAACTCATGGAAGGCGGAATTGAGCTTACAAACTGCATGGAAAAACCGGGAGAATGCTCTCGCTTTGATGAATGCGATGTAAGGAAGGCCTGGCAAAACCTGCAATCCACACTGGATGGCGTTTTTGACTCGATTACTTTGCGTGATCTTATGCATGACCATCGTATTCTTATGTAATCAATGAAACTTATTTTATAATAAAATTACTTTTAACATTTATAACGTCAAAAAAAGGTCGGCAAATGCCGGCCTTTTTTTATATTATTAGCATATCAGGCAATTTTTATCATACTAATTTAGTAGAAAAAAATATTTTCAAGCTTGTTAAAAAAATTTTTTGTTTGCCTTGAAAAAAAATTTAAAACGGAGTAAAATAGTTGATTTATTTAAATAAAATTAGGGTAGTCATGATTAACTTAACTGTATTGTTTCCGCCTGACATCTTTGCATTTTTCTTAATTTTGAGTATCAGGGGGGTCACCGTACACCTTGACTAAGTCGCTTAGTGTGATCAATTCCTGATTACACAGGTAAGATTTAATCAGGCGTCGGCCCAATCAAAGGAGAGGTTGCAGGCAGGCAGACGCATGCCGGGCTTGAACGCGTGTCGGCTGTGCCGGCCGCAACTAACCCACGAACTAGCGGCATCTTGACCCCACGGAGTAAACGCATGAGCACACTTTTTTACATTCTTGGCTATTTGGCGGTAGCCGGCTTTTTCTGCATGGCCTACCTCAAAATCAAATCTTACCTTGCATCCAGCCCGCTGCATGTTCGGTGGGAACTGTACCCCGTGCCTCATGAAGGCTCAAAGACGGTGTACGGCGGCAGTTTCATGGAAGAAAAGGACTGGTGGACCAAGCCCCGCCACATCGAACACATGGGCGATGTGAAGGCTCTGTTGACCGAAGTGCTTTTCCTGCACGCCACCTTTGAGCACAACCTCAAGCTCTGGGTGCGCACCTACCCCTTCCATGTGGGTATGTACATGCTCATGGGCGGCACCATTGTTGTGCTGTTCTCTGCCATTGCGCAGATTCTGGGCATGAACCCCCAGGGCGGCCTGATGATTTTTGTGGGTAATATTATCAGCGCCTGTGTGCTCGCTGGCACGCTGTGCATCATCGTGGGCGGCATCAGCCTGGTTATGCGCCGCCGCGCCGATGAAGGCCTGCGCCGCTACAGCACCCCCGAACACTACTTCAACCTGCTTATCTTCGTGCTCTTCGGCGTGCTGGGTCTGGTTGCCTGGGCTTCCGCCCCTTCCTATTTCGAGCTGGCCCGCACCTTCATGTATAACCTGATCACGTTCAACTTTGCTCCCCAGACCAACGTGCTGTTTGCCATGCACCTGCTGGTGGGCTTTTTCCTGCTGATCTGGATCCCCATGACCCATATGGGCCACGTTTTCATGAAGTACTTCACCTACCATGACATCCGCTGGGGCGACGAGCCCACCAACTACAGCACCAAGAACCAGCAGAAGATCATGGACGCCCTGAAGTTCAACGTTACGTGGTCTGCCGAGCACATCGCGGGCGACGGCCAGCCCAAGACCTGGGTGGACGTGGCCACCACCAATCCCGCAGCCCCCAAGAAGGAAGACTAGGGAGTTCCGACATGAAAGATAATCTGCAATTGAAAGATGTTTCCACTGCCGAAGGGCAGATGGTCAGCATTGACCTCAAGGATATTCCTGAACTTCCCGTGGACATGCACACCATGCCCTGGAAGCCCTTTACCGACGAACAGAAGCAGAACACTGCCTGTATCCTTGACGACGTGTGCGTGCTGAACATTCCCATGCCCAAGAACAAGGAAGAAGAAGAGGAACTGGTCAACAAGTTCCTCAACGGTATGCGCAAGCTGTTCACCAAGGAAAACAACTGGACCTTCCTGCCCATGCTTGAAACCAGCATGGACTACTGCGCCCAGTGCAATTCCTGCTCTGAAGCCTGCCATCTGTATGAAATGTCTGGCAGAAACGAAATGTACCGGCCCAACTTCCGGTCTGAAATCTTCCGCCGCATTTACAAGCAGTATGTGAAAAAGGAACCCTTGGCCAAGTGGCGCTACGGCGACATCGGCCTGAACTGGAAGACCGTGGCTCGCCTTGGCGAACTGGCATACCGCTGCAACCTTTGCCGTCGCTGCGCGCAGACCTGCCCCATCGGCGTGGACAACGCCTTGCTGGCCCGCGAAATCCGCAAGCTTTTCAGCCAGGAACTGGGCATCTACCCCCGCGAGCTGCACGAAAAGGGCACCATCAACCAGATGAAGTGCGGTTCTTCGACCGGTATGACCCCCGAAGTGGTGAAAGAAAACGTTGAGTTCATCGACGAGGACTACACCGAAATCACCGGCATCGGCATCCACACCCCCTTCGACGTGCAGGGTGCGGATATCATGCTGCTGCACAACGCTGGCGAAGTCATGGCCTGGCCTGAAAACATCGCCGCCTTCTCGCTGATCTTCCAGGAAGCTGGTCTTTCCTGGACCCTCTCGAGCAAGGCCCTTGCGTACGACGGCGTTAACTACGGCGTGTTCTACGACGACGCCCAGACCGCCCGTATCGCCCTGCAGCACATGATGGCCGCCAAAGAACTTGGCGTTAAGAAGATCGTCATCGGTGAATGCGGCCACGCCCACAAGGCCCTGACCGTTATCGCCGACCGCGTTATTCCCTTTGAGTATCAGGTACCGCGCGAAAGCTGCTACGTGACCCTGCACGACATCGTCATGTCGGGCCGCCTCAAGCTTGATCCTTCGCGCAACAACTTCCCCGTGACCCTGCACGACCCCTGCAACATCGTGCGCCTCATGGGTATTGTTGAACCCCAGCGCGAAATCGTGCGCAAGATTGCGCCCCTGTTCCGCGAAATGCCCTGCCACGGCGTGGACAACTACTGCTGCGGCGGCGGCTCCGGCTTCGCCATTATGACCCGTAACAACATCGAACAATGGCGCGGCAACATCTCTGGCCGTAAAAAGATGTGGCAGATCAGCGAAGCCTTCAAGGATTGCCTTGGACCGGAAACCCGCAAGTACATCTGCGCTCCCTGCTCCAACTGCAAGGGCCAGATCCGCGAAGTTCTGGAACACAACGATCTGTACACCAAGAATAACTTCGCATACGGCGGCCTGGTGGAACTGATCGTCAACGCCATGGTCAACGTGAACCCCGGGTTCATCAAGTTTGAAGGCGAAGAAGAATAGTTTCCTGACCGTGGGATAAATACAAAAAGGGGCGCAAGCCCCTTTTTGTATTTATGAGCGTTGCCAACGGCAGCGTGAACAGAAACCAGAAGCAGACCGCGGATTGACCGCCCCGCCGCGCACTCCCAAACACCCACTCGTTCACTTTCTTGCAGGCACCACCCTGGCGCCGCACGAAAGCCAGATTCCCGCCATCACGCAGGCCAACCCAGCCAGATGCGTCCACAAGAGATGTTCGCCCAGTACCAGCCACGACAAGGCCACCCCGCTCAGAGGCACAAGACCGGTAAAGGCAGCCGCCGCGCTGGCCGGAACAAGGGCAATCCCCTTGAACCAGAGCACATACGAAAGGTACGAAACAGCCGCCCCATAATAGACGATGCAGCCCAGTGCCATGCCCGTAATCCCTGCAAAGTCATAGTGCCAGGAGTCAAACAGCGCCACAGGCAGCAGCATGATAAAGGCGTACAGGGAAACAGCAGTCGTTCGCCGCAGGGGTGACATGGCGCAGCAATGCGCCTTGCTGAGCACAGAAAACGCAGCCTCTCCCAGCACGGCCGCAAGTACAAGGCCGTTGCCCAGCAAACTGCGCCACAGATGGTCTTGCGCCAGACCTGCGGGTAGCCCGGCTGTCTGCCCCGCTGCGCCATGCTCTGCCAGAAAGGGTGAAACATTGATCGCCACCAGCCCCAGGCTCACGCAGGCAATACCGCAGATACGGCGCAAGGGCGGGCGCTCTTGCAGCATTACCCAGGCAAGCAGCCCGATAACTGCCGGGGCCGCGCTGCTCATAAGCCCGGCAGACGCAGCACTGGTAAAACGCAGCCCCTCAAAGGTAAATACGCGATAGAGGGCGATACCGAACAGGGCCTGCAGAGCTAATGTGGCGTGAGTACGCCGGTCAAGTGCCCCCCTTTCTCCCCGCAGCCACAACATGGGCAGCATTATCACCAGCCCCGCTCCCAAACCCAGCTCTGCCGCAAGACAAACTGGCAGGCTGCCCACCAGCAGTTTGCCAGCCACCACAGCGCTGCCCGCAATGCTCATGGCAAGGGTCAGGCATACCCACGCCAGCCCCTGTTTGCTGCGGCTTGCATCATGCGTGGCGTCTGTGCCGCCTGTTCCTGCCTTTTGCGCTGATCGCTCGCTATCCACATCCCGTGCTTCAGCGGTTGTCTTCAGGCAGTGGGTGTCAACAACCGTTCCAAATGCACGATTTTCGCAACTTTCCATTATCCGTCTCCTCAATAACAGGCTTATTGACCGCAACGCATGGCGCGCATTGCCATCTGGCAGAGGAGAAGGTAGCGTGGATGAAGTGGTCTGGATAAGATCCAATTTTCTACAAAAATAACCATACCAATACGGATACACCATGTGGCTGACACTCGATAAGCAGAGCCCACTGTCGCTCAACCGGCAGATAAGCAGCCAGATCAGGACGTTTATTTTGCGTGGCGACCTGCCAGCGGGCCATCTGTTGCCCTCCACGCGTCAGCTCGGCAAAGAGCTTGATGTGGCGCGCAGCACAGTGCTGGAAGCCTACGACCAGCTGCTGGCCGAGGGGTATCTGGAATCGCGCAGCGGCTCGGGAACCAGAGTGGCGCAAGGCATCCGTCCCCAGCCGCGACTGACGGGCGGTTCTGCTGCCATGCTCCCCATGGCCCCCCTGATAGAAGGCTGTGATCCTCCGGAGCTGGTTAACTTCCAGTCGGGTATTCCCGCGCTGGAGCAGTTTCCCGCCGGGGAATGGGGCAAGCTGTACCGCCAGTGCTGCGAAAGTCTGCCCGCCTCTGCCCTGCGCTACTGCAGCCCCGCCGGTGTGGACGAGCTGCGCGAGGCAATCTCTGGCTGGCTGTTGCGCATGCGGGGCCTGCGGGCAGACCCCGGCCAGATTATGATCACAACTGGCGCAACGCAAGGGCTCAGGCTGGTGGCCAGGCTGCTCAACCGCCCCAAGGCGCTGGCGCTGGTAGAAGACCCCGTGCACCGGGGGCTGGTGGAGGTTATCGCCCGGGCGGGCTACGAGGTTAAAGGCATCGCCGCCGACGCGCAGGGTATGGACGCTGACCAGCTGCACAACCTTTCGGAAGACTGCGCCTCCCGCTGCGCCTTTATATATGTAACGCCATCGCACCAGTATCCCACAGGGGGTATTCTTTCCGCACCACGGCGGCAGACCCTTGTGAATTTTGCCCATGCGCGGGGCTGCATGCTGGTGGAGGACGACTACGACGGGGAATTTCGTTTTGAGGGCACCCCCGTCAGCGCCATGCGCGAGCTGGCGCCCGAGAAGGTCATCTACATAGGATCTTTCAGCAAAATCCTGGCCCCGGCCCTGCGCATCGGTTTTGCCGTGGTGCCTGCGGCCCTGATTCCCCGCTGGATAGAAGAAAAACAGTTCACCGACGTGCACACTGATGCTCTTACACAGCGTGCGCTTGCCAGCTTTATCTCCAGTGGTACACTCGAACGGCATATCTGGAAAATGTGCAAGCTCTACAAGCGCAAGAGGCAGTACTTGCTGCAATGTCTGCGTGAACGGTTTGGCGGATGCTTTTCTGCCAGTGGGCAGGCCGCAGGACTGCATATGGTTGCGGAATTTCCAGAAATAAAGTTTACTGAAGCAATGCTGGCAAGCATGCGCGCCCATGGTGTACGTGCTGTACCGGTAGAACACCACTCGCTGTGCCGTGACGGAACACACGCACATCAGCTGATTCTTGGCTATGCCCACCTTTCGGAGCAGGCCATGGAGAGGGGCGTTGACGCTCTGCATGCAGCTTTGCGTTCATGAAAATAACTTGGTCGAGGGCAAGACTTCTCTCTCCCCCACGCACGCGTACAGCAGCAGGGCGAATACCAGTTTTTTCTGTGCATTCGGCGGCTTGCAGGTGTGCATACTTTCCATTCCAGCGGCATGTGCGCATTGACAGGATGCCCGCAATGAGGCAATAGAAAAGCCTTCATCCACAAGCGGCGCATGATTTGTGCGCACATCTTTTCTCGCGGAGGGCGGAGATGAAAAAAGGTATGACATGGCTTGCTGCAATGGCATTTTGCGTGGCGATGGCCGCGCCCGCAATGGCTGCGGATCCCATTAAAATCGGCGTTGCCGGCGCGCACTCTGGCGACCTGGCATCCTACGGCGTTCCCAGCTTGAACGCCGCCAAGGTTGTTATCGCCGAAGTCAACGCCAACGGTGGCGTGCTTGGACGTCAGATTGAACTGGTTGCCCAGGATGACCAGTGCAAGCCCGAACTGGCCACCAACGCGGCCACCAAGCTGATTTCCGAAAAGGTTAGCGTGGTCATGGGCCACATCTGCTCCGGCGCTACCAAGGCTACCCTGCCGCTCTACACCGAAGCCAAAATCGTGTCCATGTCGCCTTCGGCCACCACCCCCAGCCTTACCGAGAGTGGCACCAACCCCTATTTCTTCCGCACCATCGCCAACGACAAGGCCCAGGCCAAGTTGACCAGCGACTTCATCCTCAATGGCATCAAGGCCAAAAAAGTTGCCTATCTGCATGACAACGGCGACTACGGCAAGGGCTTTGTGGACAACAACCGCGAAGCGCTTGAAAAGGCCGGCGTTGAAACCGTTCTGTACGAAGCCGTTACGCCCGACGCCGTGGACTTCTCGGCTGTTGTGCGCAAACTGCGCCGCGCCAAGCCCGACATCCTCGTGTTCGGCGGCTACCAGCCCACCGCCTCCAAGCTGCTGCAGCAGATGCGCCGCGACCACGTGACCACCGCCATGATCGGCCCCGATGGTCTCAAGGACGAAGCCTTCATCAAGATGGCTGGCAAGGACGCTGAGGGCGTGTACGCCTCTTACCCCAAGGACACCAGTAACCTGCCCGCCTACAAGCATGCCCTTGAAGGCCATGTGAAGATGTTCGGCAGCGATCCCGGTTCCTTCTACTACAACGGCTACGCTGCCACCCAGGCTCTGGTAAACGCCATTGCCAAGGCTGGCTCCACCGACGCCGCCAAGGTTGTGGAAGCCCTGCGCACCACCCCTGTGGAAACCCCGCTGGGCAAGCTGACCTTCAGCAAGACCGGCGATGCCGCAGGCATGGGCCTCTCGATCTACCAGATCAAAGACGGCAAGTTCGTAGAACTTAAGCACAGCATCACCCTGGACTAAATGTCTACCGGGGCGGGGGCCGGGGCGGGGCCCCGCGGTT
>NZ_WASP01000003.1:187288-235950 GCF_009712225.1 Desulfovibrio sp.
CGGCCGCGCCCGCCCCCCCCCCCGGCTTTTCACGCATCTGCCGGTCGTAGACGGCATTAACGGGACAGGCGGAACGAACGGGCATTATTCCCGTACCGCTCGCGAGTTTGCATGGACATTCAATTTTTTATAGAGCTCTTTTTCGGCGGTCTGACCAGAGGCAGCATTTACGCGCTGATTGCCCTTGGCTACACGCTGGTTTATGGCATCATCGGGCTCATCAATTTTGCCCATGGCGAAGTGTATATGCTGGGCTCGTTCACAGCCCTGCTGATAGCTGGCGCGCTTGGCGTCTATGGCTTTCCGGCTGGCGGCATCCTTATTGTTGCAGCGCTGGCGGCCATTGTCTGGTGTTCGGCCTATGGCTACACGCTGGAAAAAGTCGCCTACAAGCCGTTACGCGGTGCGCCCCGCCTGTCGCCGCTCATTTCTGCCATCGGTATGTCCATCTTTTTGCAAAACTATGTGCTGCTCGCGCAGACATCTGACTTCGTGCCTTTCCCCAACCTGCTGCCCGAAATGAATTTTCTTGAGCACATCGACTATGTCATGGGTGCCAGCGATTTTCTGATTCTGCTGGTCAGCACCATTGCCATGGTTTCGCTCTCGCTCTTTATTCGCTACACCCGTATGGGCAAGGCCATGCGCGCCACCGCACAGAACCGCAAGATGGCCCTGTTGCTGGGCATCAATGCCGACCGCATCATTTCGCTCACGTTCATCATCGGTTCCGCCTTGGCGGCCCTTGGCGGCGTACTCATCGCCTCGCACATGGGGCAGGTCAACTTCGGTATCGGCTTTCTGGCTGGGCTCAAGGCCTTTACTGCCGCAGTACTCGGCGGCATTGGCTCCATCCCCGGTGCCATGGTGGGCGGCCTCGTGCTCGGCCTGGCCGAAAGTTTCACCACTGGCTACTTCTCTGGCAACTATGAAGACATGCTGGCCTTCGGCATTCTTATTCTCATTCTCATTTTCAGGCCCGACGGCATTTTGGGCAAAGCCACAGTGCAAAAGGTGTAGCCATGCAGCGCATTATCAAAGCCGCCATCGCCGCCCTGTGGTTCATGCTGCTCACCCTTCCGGTGCTGGGCATCAAGCTGAACGTCGCGGCAAAGAGCGTAATCTGGCGTTTTGACCGCCTGCTCGCCCTTGGCGCGGGCATATTTGTTCTCGCCCTTATCTGGGACTGGTGCTTTAGCCGCAAGGCCTCGGGAAACAAGATCATCAACCTGCCAGAATGGTTCAATCTGGGCGAAATGGTTGAAGCCTTCCGCAACCGCGCCGGCCTCAGGCTGGGCGGCCTTGTGGTGCTGGCCGTAGTGCTGGTGGCCATGCCGCTGGTCAGTTCCTTCTACCAGACCAACATCATGATCTCGGCCCTGCTGTATGTGATGCTGGCGCTGGGCCTGAACATCGTTGTGGGTCTTGCGGGCCAGCTGGTGCTTGGTTATGTGGCCTTTTACGCCATTGGTGCCTACACGTACGGTCTGCTGAACCAGTATTTCGGCCTTGGCTTCTGGACCTGCCTGCCCATTGGCGGTTTTCTTACCGTGCTGTTTGGGCTTGGCCTGGGCTTTCCCGTGCTGCGCCTGCGCGGCGACTATCTTGCCATTGTGACCCTTGGATTTGGCGAAATTGTGCGCCTCACGCTGCAGAACTGGAACAGTGTTACCGGTGGCCCCCGCGGCGTGAGTGATATCCCCCGCCCCGGCTTTTTCGGCATGAGCATGGATATTACCGCCTCCACCACCTACATTTACTATCTGGTGCTGGCGGCTGTGGTTGTGACCATTGTTGTCATCACGCGGCTCAAGAATTCGCGTGTGGGTCTTGCCTTGCAAGCCCTGCGTGAAGACGAGATTGCCTGCGAGGCCATGGGCGTGGACATCACGCGTGTAAAGCTTTCGGCCTTTGCCCTTGGTTCGTGCTGGGCTGGCTTTGCCGGTGTAATTTTTGCCGCCAAAACCACCTACATCAACCCCTCGAGCTTTACCTTCATGGAATCGGCCATGATCCTTTCCATGGTGGTGCTGGGTGGCATGGGCTCCATTGCTGGCGTGGTGATTGCCGCGCTGATTCTCATTCTTGCCCCGGAATACCTGCGGGCATTCTCTGACTATCGTATGCTGCTTTTCGGAGCCATCATGGTGATTATGATGCTCTTCCGGCCACAGGGCCTCATCAGCGGTGAGCGCAGGCGCTACCGCATCAGCAACCTGCACGGTGCTGAAGGGGGCCGCTAATGAAACCGGTGCTGGAAGTTAAAGATCTTTCGCAGGATTTTGGCGGCCTGCGGGCGCTAAACGAACTTTCGCTTACTGTTAACAGTGGCGAGATCGTGGCCCTCATCGGCCCCAACGGCGCAGGCAAGACCACGTTCTTCAACTGCGTGACGGGCATCTACACCCCCACCGAAGGGCAGATGTACCTGCACAGCGCTGACGGCGACAAGCAGTTGCTCAACGGCAAGAAGCCCCATCTCATCACAGCCATGGGTATGGCCCGCACGTTCCAGAACATTCGCCTGTTCAGCGAAATGACCGTGCTTGAAAACGTGATGATTGGCCGCCATTGCCGCACAAATGCGGGCATCTTTGGCGCCATTGTTCGTGACGGGCGTACCCGCCGCGAAGAACAGGACTGCATTGACCGCAGCTATGAACTTCTTGAGCTGGTGAAGCTTCAGGATTTCTGGAATGAAACGGCCAACAACCTGCCCTACGGTGCGCAACGACGCCTTGAAATCGCTCGCGCCATGGCCACGGAACCGCGCATGCTGCTGCTGGACGAACCGGCAGCGGGCATGAACCCCCAGGAAACCAACGAGCTCAAAGAGCTTGTGTGCTCCATACGCGACAACCAGAAGCTTTCCATCCTGCTCATCGAGCACGACATGGGCATGGTCATGTCGCTTTCTGACCGCATCTACGTGATGGAATACGGTTCCTGCATCGCCACCGGCACACCTGCCGAAATCCGCACCAACCCCCGCGTTATCAAGGCATATCTGGGAGAAAGCGATGCTTGAGCTGCGTAATGTAGACACCTATTACGGCAATATTCAGGCTCTGCGCGATATTTCGCTCAAGATTGAAGAAGGCGAAATCGTCACCCTGATCGGGGCCAACGGCGCAGGCAAGTCCACCACGCTCATGACCATCTGCGGCATCAATCGCCCCAGAAACGGCGAGATTCTGTGGTACGGCAAGCCCATCCACCAGCTGCCCTCACACGAAATAGTGACCCTGGGCATTTCGCAGGTGCCTGAAGGCCGCCTGATTTTCCCCGACCTGAGCGTGAGTGAAAACCTCGACCTCGGCGCGTTTTTGAGGCGCGACCCCGCAGGGGTAAAGGACGATCTGGACTACGTGTTCAGCCTCTTCCCCATTCTCTCCGAACGCCGCAAGCAGGCTGGCGGTACACTTTCTGGCGGTGAACAGCAGATGCTCGCCATCAGCCGCGCACTCATGGGCCGGCCCAAGCTGCTGCTGCTGGACGAGCCATCTCTTGGTCTTGCGCCCATCATCATCCAGCAGATATTTTCCATCATCCAGAAAGTCAACGAAAACGGTACTACGGTATTCCTGGTAGAGCAAAACGCCAACCAGGCTCTGCGTATCGCCAACCACGGCTACGTTATGGAAAATGGCCGCATAGTCATGCGCGACACTGCCGCAAACCTGCTCTCCAGCGAAGAAGTACGCACGGCCTATCTGGGCATGTAGCTTCCTCTACAGCTGTCTGAATTATTCACGGCGCTTTTTCGGGCTGTTGCACTTTGCGGCATGCCCCGAAAAAGCGCCGCTTTCATTAAAAAAACCGCCGCCCGAGTATTCCAGGCAGCGGCTTTTTGCGTTTTATGACTAAAGGCAGCGATGGGCCAAGGTCTAGACCTCGCTGATGATCGGCACGACCACCGGGTCGCGCTCGAGCACACGGCGGAAAAAGCGCCGTAAAGACGAGCGTATGCCTTCCTGCATGCGTCCGAGCTGACCGGGCCGCGCTGCCTCAATTTCGTCCAGCACGAGGCACTTGGCGTCTTCCAGCAGGTGGCTGTAGTGCTGTTCAAACACAAAGCCCTTAGAGATCATTTCCGGCCCGTGCAGCACGCTGCCGGTTTCGGAATCTACCACCAGCACCACAATGACCATGCCTTCATCGCCGAGGATACGCCGTTCCTTGAGCACCGCATAGCCCACGTCACCCACACCCTTGCCGTCCACCAGCGTACACTCTACCGGCACGCGGGGCTCAAGCCTGAAGGAATCCTCAAGCAGGGTCAGGGGCTGACCGTCCTCAAGCAGAATCACGTTGTCCTGCTTTACGCCACATTCCACAGCAAGCCGACCGTGCTTTACAAGGTGCTGGTATTCGCCGTGCACAGGTACAAACAGGTTGGGGCGCACAGCTTCAAGCATGTCGCGCAGTTCTTCGCGCTGGGCATGGCCTGAGGCATGGATGGCGTGCACGCTTTCGTACAGCACCTCTGCGCCGATGCGATACATCTCGTTGATAAGCTTGGAAATGGCCTTGGCATTGCCAGGAATCATGCGCGAACTCATGACCACGGTGTCGCCCTTGCGGATCTCCAGCTGCCTATGGCCGCCGAGTACCATGCGCGAAAGAGCGGACAGAGGTTCGCCCTGCGCTCCGGTCACCACCAGCACCAGCTGGTTGTCCGGTAATTCGGGCACGCCGTTGTGGGCATTGAAAAATGACGGCGGCAACTTGGCAATTCCCAGATCGCGCGCCATTTCGATGTTGTTGGCCAGTGATTTGCCACTGATAACCACCGTGCGCCCGTGCTCGCGCGCGAGGTCAAAAACTTCCTGAATGCGCTGGATGTGGCTGGAAAAAAGCGTAATGACAATGCGCCCTTCCGCCTTGGCAAATATCTTGTCCAACGAATCCTTAACTTCACGCTCTGTCAGCGAGCGGCCATCGCGCACCACATTGGTGGAGTCTGAGAGCAGCAGACGCGCGCCTTCCGGCCCGGCAAAATTGCGAAACAGGTTCAGGTCTGTGCCGGTGGCATCAAGGGGATGCGGGTCGATCTTGAAATCACCGCTGTGCACCACGCGGCCCACAGGCGTTTCTACGCCCAGGCCGAAACCTTCGGGAATGGAATGGCAGACGGGGAAAAAGCGGAAGGTCAGATCGCCCAGCGGCAGCACGGTATTGATATCAACGGGGCAAAGTTCGACCCAGTCGAGGATCTCGCGCTCACGCAGCTTGTGCTCCACAAGGGCAAGGGTAAAACGCGAACCATAAATGCGCGTTCCCTTGATTTCAGGCACAATCCAGGGCAGCGCGCCAATGTGGTCTTCGTGCCCGTGGGTCAGCACGATACCGAGCAGCTTGTCCTTGATGGCGCTGACAGCACCAAAATGGGGGATAACAACGTCCACGCCCAGGTGGGCATCGTCAGGAAACATGAGGCCACAATCGACCATGACCACGCCGCCTGCGGTTTCCCACAGCTGGCAGTTGAGGCCGATTTCTCCTAACCCGCCGAGAGGGGTTATGTTCAGGTAAGGTTCATTCATTCGTTATCGCTTTTGGGGCGGCTCGGCAAAGGCAGTGCCCGTGCTCAACGCCGCATGAGATCAGGGTGAAATTCGCCCATGGCTACATAAATCTGCGCCAGAGCTGTCAGATAGTCGGCCTTGGCTCCTGTTAATGTCGCCTGGGCAGTGGTGAGCTTGGACGAAGCGTCCAGCACGTCAAAGTTGGTGCCCACCTGTTCCTGATAACGGGCCAGGGCCACGTTGTAGGCTTCGGTAGACTGCTCCACGCCCTTTTCCGCCACGGTTATCCGCTTTGCGGCTTCCTGCACTGCCAATAGCTTCGACTTGATGTCATAGCCAACGCTAAGCTTCAGATCTTCTTCGGCGTAGCGCATCTTGGTAACCAGCCAGCCAGCCTCTTTGTCGGCATAGTAGGTGGTTCCCCACTGAAAAGCATCCCAGGTTGCACGCGCGCCCACTTCCCACACAGCGCTGCGCGAACCACGGTCGCCACGGTTTTGCAGATCAAGCGAATTGCCGTTCTGCGTAATGTTGTAATAAGCCTCAACCTGCGGATAGTACGCGCTCTGCACCTGCTGCTGCGATTTGCCCGCAATTTCAACCGAACGGGCCGCCATGTACAGGTCGGGCCGCTGCCGGTAGGCTGCCTCGAGGCACTGCTCGAGCGAGCGGGTAAAGGGAACGTGGGTAAGCGCCCCCTTGAATTTGATCCTGGCTGTTGCAGGCAGGCCCAGCAGGGTATTCAGCTTTGCAAGGCTGGTGTCGCGGCTGTTCTCTACCTGAATAAGAGTATTTTCTGCCTGCCGCACATCAACCTCGGCCTGAAGAACATCAAGCCGGGGGCGCAGACCAACATTGAAAAAAGCTGTTGTGATGCGCAGCTGGTCCTGCAGGCGGGCCAGGGCATCGCGCTGGCTGCGCACGCTTTCTTCGTACCGCAGGTAGTTCAGAAACTGGGTCTGAACATTTTCGGTCATGGCCAGCTCAGCGTTACGCACGCTGGCCTTGTCGCTATCGGCCTGCAGGGCAGCCTTCTGGTATGTTGCCAGCAGCTGGAACCCCTGAAACACCGGTTGCGAAATTTCCACGGCCCAGGTGTACGTGCCATTCTGAGCTGGCCGGGTACTGCTGGGGGTGACAGGGTCAGTCTTTCTTTCCTGCTTTGAAACGGAATAGGTCGTTCCAAGCTTGGGGCCAAAGGCACCACGCGCTGATTTGCGCGCTTCTTCAGACGACTGGCCCTGCGCCTCTTGCGAACCAAGACTTGGATTATGCCGCAAGGCCCTATCCACAGCTTCTGGCATGGTTACATCGCCAGCAGGCAGGGGATTATCCTTGGCCGACGCGAGCTTCCTGCCGCTAAAAACGGGCACGGCTGCGCTGCCAGAGGCGTTGACGGACGAAGAAGAGGATGCGGCGAGGGCATCACTGTAGCCCACAGGGCCTGCAAGCGCGCCTACCACAAGAAAAACCAGGCTCAGTTCGGGAATGCGCTTCATATATTTGCTGCGAAAAAAATTCCGCTACCCTTTAAAAATTATTTTACGCAGATTTCATACACCGCAGTGTGCGGCATTGGCAACAGATACCAACAGATGATGTTCTATCGCAACTTGCGTAATCTGTCATTCAGTAAAAAACAGTTGCACCCCAAACAGGCACTGCAAAAAATATCCACGCATTTATTTACCGCTGAATACAAGTAAGGACCATGCAACTGTCCCCACTTCCCGGCGTGATCCCCCAATTATTCCGCGCCACACCTGTGGTTGGAGTGGAAAAAAACAGTTTTTTTTAATCAGTCCTTCTGTTGCAAAATGCACTATCCGCCCATGCAGTAAATGTCATTTTTTCAGGTTTTGTGCGGGCAGCGCGAGGATTCTAAAAAATTTCTTGAAAGTTTACCTCAACCGTAGCATGCTGCGCAGCAGAGTCCTTGCGGGATTCCGCAGCTCCGCCGTGACGGTTGGCGCGTCTTCGCGTCTGCCGTGCTGGCATTTTTTGCGGCGCACTGAAAACGACCACAGTTGTTGCGCAGATATGGAGAACCTCATGGAATTCAGTTTTTTTTCAATGATCGCCCAGGCAAGCCTGGTGGCCAAGGCGGTGCTGGCGTTTCTGGTCATGATGTCCATCGGGAGCTGGGGGCTGATGATCCAGAAATTCATCGGTCTGAGCGCTGCCAACAAAAAGGCACTCAGCGGCACAGAACGGTTCGAAAAAGCGGCCAATCTGCGCGAAGCCGTGCAGTCGCTGGGTTCTGACCCAACTTCGCCGCTCTACTACATTGCCCATCAGGGCGTGCTTGAATTCAACCGTTCCAAGGAACTGGGCAACAGCAGTGATGTGGTGGTCGACAACGTTCGCCGCGCGCTGCGCCAGGGCGTGGGCACGGAACTGGCCCGCCTGCAAAGCTCGCTTTCGGTGCTTGCCACCTGCGCCAACACGGCCCCCTTTATCGGTCTGTTTGGTACGGTCTGGGGCATCATGAGCTCCTTCCACTCCATCGGCATGCTCAAGTCGGCCTCTCTGGCCACCGTTGCCCCCGGTATTTCCGAAGCCCTCGTGGCCACGGCCATCGGCCTTGCAGTGGCCGTGCCCGCCACTATTGGCTTCAACATCTTTATGGGCAAGCTTTCGCAGGTTGATACACTGCTGGTAAACTTTGCCGGCGTGTTCCTCAACCGCGTACAGCGCGAGATCAACGCCCACCGTCCCGTGCAGCGCACGGGCGCAACGGAGATGTAGCATGGGCGCTAGCGTTGGCGGCGGCGGCAAATTTGTTTCGGAAATCAACGTAACGCCCTTCGTGGACGTCATGCTGGTGCTGCTGATCATCTTCATGGTCGCAACCCCCATGATGAGCCAGGGGCTTGAAGTGGATCTGCCACAGACAAAGCAGGTGGAAGTGCTCTCTACAGAGGCCGACCACATGGTGTTGACCGTGCGCAATGACGGCAAGATGTTTCTTGATGAATACCCCGTAGATAACATGGAAGACCTTGAGGGCTACTTGCAGCGCCTGGTTAAGGAAAAGAACAAGACGCTCTTCCTTCAGGCCGACAAATCTGTTCCTTACGGCACGGTGGTTGAAGTCATGGGTCACATCAAGGCCGTAGGCATTGAAAAACTTGGCGTTATCGCCGAACAGCCCGACGATGCCGCGTCCAAGGGCGGCAAGCCCGCCCGCCCCCGAAAGTAGGATTGCTCTATGCGCCTGGCCTCATACGTTCTTTCATTCTGCCTGCACGCAGCCATATTCTTGCTGATATGGTTCTGGCCCAGTCGCCCGCCCATCAAGCTGGACACGCCCCCGGTCATGATCAGCCTGGTGGAAGGCGCTACAGGCGGTAACCGCACGCCCTCGCCCATTCTTGGGCATATGGGGCAGCCCAGCGATGGCCCTCTGGCGCCTACGCCTCCCGCTCCCAAGGCGGAAGTCGCCGCCCCAGAGCGCGCTGAAGTCAAAGAGCCCAAGCCTGTTCCGCCGCAGCCCAAGCAGGACGCGGCCGCAGAGGTGAAAAAACCGGAGCCAAAGCCGGAACCCAAACCTCAGCCCAAGCCGGAACCCAAGGAAGAAGCCAAACCCATCGCGCAGAAAAAAGAAGAAAAACCCAAACCCAAGGAAGAACACCCCAAGGAACCGCCCAAAGAGACGACCAAGGACCAGAAAAAGCCTGAACCGCCCAAGGCTGATGCCAAGAAAGACGCCAAGGAATCCAAGGACGCCAAGTCCAACACTGATCCTGTGGCTGCGGCATTACAGCAGGCGCGCAAGGCTACCTCGCGCGCAGAATCGGGCGACCGAGGCAACGCTGTGGAACAGGCCCTGGCCCAGGCCCAGCGTCGTGCCGGCGGTAACCGTGGCGGTGGCGGCGGCGAAGGTACAGGCCCCGGCGGCGGTGGCCTTGGCGATGTGTACATGGGGCAGGTCATGCTGGCCGTGCGCCCCAACTGGGGTTTTGCCTCGGCTGGCCGCGTAAATCTGCGCTGCATCATCAACGTCAAGGTAGACGCGCAGGGAAAGGTGTTGCAAACTGCAGTAACCCACAGTTCGGGAAATTCGCAGTTTGACGCCTCGGCCGTGAACGCGATTATCCGTACCAGCCAGAGCGGGCAGTTCCCGCCTCCGCCTTCGGCTGATTACGGCGACCTTGATCTTGTGTTTACACTGGACGAACTGATGGGCCGCTAGGCCCACGGATAAACAGGCGCAAGGGCAGGGCCAGCGCCACCAGCCGCCCGTATTACGGGGTTGGGTTGCCACCCGGCAGCAGGCTGATTCTACGCATCCCTGCCCGGCAAACAGGTTATCAAATTGGGGCCGCATGCGCCCCGACAGACACGCGCATCGGTAACGCGCGCACTCAAGGAGGATACATGCCTTCCCAACCGCGCACCAACCTTTACAAGGCCTGCATTCAGCCATGCCGCGGCGCCGTGGCGCTCTACCGCGCCACGGTTGCCGGGGCATTTGCAGCTTCTGCGGCCAGTGCCGACCAAAGCACCTACGCCGGAAACATGCTGGACAAGATTATCGAGATATGGGCTCCGCCCCCGGCTCTCAAAAGCGACTTCCGGGTCAGGCTCAAGGTCAGCATCAACAGCCGTGGACAGGTTGAAGACTGCAAGCCCGTCAAATCCTCGGGTCTCGAAGCCTTCGACAATTCCGTTTGCGGCGCAGTGCGCCAGATAGGTTCGTTTGGCACGCCGCCCTATGGCGCGCCCACCGACATACACATGACCTTCTGGAACGGCACGCCCAAGGGCAAACCCAGGGTGGAAACGCTTAGCAACGAAGAAGCCATGCGGGCAGAGGTCAAGGCCAGAAGCAAGGCCGAGGCGGCCATGGGCGACACCCGGGCAGAAGCCGCGGAGGACCGCGCCCGAGAACGGGCCGAAGCTATTGCCAAATCTGGCGGCAAGGACATGCCCGAAGTGCGCCCTGCCCCTGTTGCCCCCCGACCTGTGCAAAAAGCAGATGACAACAGCAAAAAAACTGCTACCAATAATCAGCGCCGCACGGCAGGCCTGAGCAACGAAAATGGCCCTGCCACACAGATTATGGGCTCAACCGGCCAACCCGGGGAAGTCAAAAGCCCAACACCCAAGCAGGCACCTCAGGCTGCAAGCCAGAGCCGCAAACCGACAGACAACCTGCCCACTTACGGAGATCCCGCCCTTGGCGGACACGGCGAGGCTGGAGAGGCAGGCGTAACGCAACAGGCCGCAACCAAGGCGGAGGCTGCAAAAACCGAGGCAACCCAGGAGCAGGCCAGTCGCCTTGTGACTCCAGCCTCTGGCGATCAGTCGGCCGACCGCGCAAAATACCGTAAAGACGTGGCGCGGCAGCTGCGAGACAACGTGCTGATTCCCGCGGAGACAGAGCCTGGCGAATACCAGACCAAGCTGCGACTTACGATTTCTCCTCAGGGAGAAATAACTGATTTCAAGGTAATTACGCCCACGGGCGACAAGCTTCTTGACAAATATGTACAGCGGGGCATACGCCGTGCAGGCAGCTTGCCCCCTCCGCCCGCCGAAGTGGGGGGAACGCTGGACATCACCCTTACACTGGTGCGCCGCTGAGGCGCGCTGCTTGAACGAGGAATACTGACGCCATGAAAAAACAGCTTCTTCTCCTGACCCTGGGGTTCTGGCTGGCTCTCGGAAGCGGGGCGCAGGCCGCCATGCGCGTGGACATTTACGGTCCGGGGCAAAACATTGTTAACCTTGCTCTGGCGGCCCCGCTCAAAGGCCCCCAGGCCGAGGCAAGCGGCATGGGCGCTGACCTGCAAAAGATTGTGCAGCAAAACCTGAGCTTTTTGCCCTTCATGCGCCTTACTGATCCCAGAGCAGTACTGGGCGGCGTTGTGCTGGCCGGTTACGAACCGCCGTCCCTCGACTTCAAGCGTTTCCAGCTTGCCGGGTCGGACATTGTGGTGACCACCTACTGGCCTGAAGGCGACAGCGGTACGCGCCCCGTGCAGATTCGCGCTTTTGAAACCAACACCGGTGGCCGCCTGTTTGGCAAGGAATACCCCAAGGTTACTTCTGGCGACCTGCCTGAAGTGGCCGACAGATTCTGTGCCGACCTGCTCGAAGCACTTACCGGTAACGGTTCTTTCTTCCGCTCTACCCTTGCCTTTGTCAAAAAGACCGGCAAGATGAGCGCCAACGTGTGGCTGGTGAAGCCCACGGGCCGCGACCTGCGCCAGATCACCAACATTCCCGGTGAATCCATGTCGCCCGCATGGTCGCCTGACGGCCGCTTTGTGGTTTTTACCCACATTGACGAAAAGTCGCACGCTCTTGGCGTGTGGGACCGTTCCAGCGGCAAGGTGCAGCGTATCCGCTTCCCCGGCAACGTGGTCATCGGGCCTGCCTTTATGCCTGACAACAAGGTTGCCGTGGCCCTGTCCAACGGCAAGTACCCTGTTATCTTTCAGCTGAACCATGTTTTCCAGAAAGAACGTGTGCTCGAACAGGGCGATTCTATTAATGTTTCGCCAACATTTGACAGCACGGGCACCAAGATGGCATTTACCTCTTCACGTATGGGCGGACCGCAGATTTTCCTCAAGGATCTGAGCAGCGGTTCCGTTACGCGCGTGAGCAAAAACGGCACTTACAACACCGAGGCCAACCTGTCTCCTGACGGAACCCTGGTGGTGTACAGCCGCATGACCGATTACGGTCATCGCATTTTTGTTCAGGATATGCTTACCGGTATGGAACGCCAGATCACTTTCGGCCCGGGCAGCGATGAACAGCCCGCTTTCTGTGCCGACAGTTATTTCATAGCGTTCTCCTCGACGCGCAGTGGCCATGGTATCTACCTGACCACTCGTCATGGCGGTGACGCCAAGCAGGTTCCTACAGGCGGGGGTTCTGTTTACTTCCCGCGCTGGGGTATGCCCGGTCAGCAGAAATAGCTGAAAATAACAGATTGGCATCTTGACCGCGTTTTTACTCGGTTTTCCCGCCCCTACGGGAAGTCATGGGTAAAAAATATTTTACGAAAGTGCGTCGAAACCCCCTTCCACGCCTTGACAAAAATTGCGGGCCAGATACCATCTGTTATGCGAGGACGAAACGGCCTCGCGTGTGCAGAAAGGAAAGGTATCAATTTTTTTGGAGAATGAGCTGTTCAGGAGGACACACAATGAAACGCTATGCTCTTATTCTCGCTCTGGTTATGGCCCTGGCCGCCGGCTTTGGCTGCGCTAAGAAAACCACCAGCGAACCCGGCTATGACGATGGCCTGACCCCCGAAATGCGTGCGGCCATCCAGCAGATCACTGACGCCCGCGTCTACTTCGCTTTCGACAAATTCGACATCAAGCCCGAATACAAAGAAATGCTGAAGACCAAGGCCGATCTGCTGAAGAAGTACTCCTCTATCCGCGTGCGCATCGAAGGCAACTGCGACGAACGCGGCACCCAGGAATACAACCTCGCCCTCGGCGAACGCCGCGCCCGCGCTTCCTACGAATACCTGGTTACGCTTGGCGTGAACCCCAGCCAGCTGGAAATGATCAGCTACGGCAAGGAAAACCCCGCTGTGCAGGGTAACAACGAAGCCTCGTGGTCCAAGAACCGCCGCGACGAC
This sequence comes from Desulfovibrio sp., assembly GCF_009712225.1. Classification (NCBI taxonomy): domain Bacteria; kingdom Pseudomonadati; phylum Thermodesulfobacteriota; class Desulfovibrionia; order Desulfovibrionales; family Desulfovibrionaceae; genus Desulfovibrio; species Desulfovibrio sp. The sequence continues at coordinate 200,429 of NZ_WASP01000003.1, forward strand.
TTCCGCGTGGTTGCCCACTAGTCTTAACTAGACCAGTGTTTAAAGAGCCGCCCTTATTGGGCGGCTCTTTTTTTTGCCCTGTTGCGTCTCAGGCTTAACGCAACAAGATCAAACTATTGCGCTATCATTTATTGCCAGCAGTGTCCGCACGCGCTGCACTGGCAGGAGCGCACGGCATCTTTGCCTGAATCTTGAGAGGCAAGTAAACAATTATGCACTGCATGGGGCACCATTTACTTACTATTTTATACGAAATAAAAGCCTAAATTTATGGCGCAAAGTGGCACGGACTACAACCCCAGAACCTTGCGGGCCTGCGCATCACAGGATACAGTGCAGCCAACAGAGGTTACTTGCATGAAAATAGCCATTCTTGACGGCGCCGTGCTCAACCCCGGCGATGTGGACTGGAGCCCAATCACATCACTTGGTGATGTGTCCATCTATGATGCCACCCCCACCGAAGCGGTGGCGGAGCGCACCAAGGGTGCCGATGTGGTGCTTGTCAACAAAACGGCCCTTACAGGCGCCAATCTGGAACAGCTGGACAGAAGCGTTCGCATGGTTGGCGTGTTGGCCACGGGCTACAACATAGTTGATACCGATGCGCTTGCCGCCCGTGGTATTCCCGTTTGCAATGTGGTTGCCTACGGCGTGAGCGATGTGGCCCAGCATGCCATGGCCTTGTTGCTCGAACTGTGCCGCCACACCACCTTGCACTCTGAAAGCGTAAAAAATGGTGACTGGCTCAAATGCAAGAGCTGGTGCTACTGGAAAATTCCGCCTCTGTGCCTGGAAGGCCTGACCATGGGCCTCATTGGCTTTGGTTCCATCGGCCGCCGCATGGGCGAGCTGGCCCACGCCTTTGGCATGAGCGTGCTGGCACACTGCCGCACCCCCAAGGATCCGCCTTCTTACGGCCCCTTTGCCTTTGCCACGCTTGAGCACCTGCTTTGCGCTTCTGACGTTGTATCGCTGCACTGCCCGCTCACCAAGGAAACTCGCCACATCATCAATGCCAAAACGCTTTCTTCCATGCGCAAGGGAGCCATACTGCTCAATACATCGCGCGGACCGCTGGTGGATGAAACTGCTGCGGCCGAAGCGCTAAAATCCGGCCATCTGGGCGGCCTCGGCACAGACGTTCTTTCGCAGGAGCCCCCACAGGACGACAATCCCCTGTTCACCACGCCCAACACCATCATTACACCCCACATTGCCTGGGCCACCACGCGCGCCCGGCAGAACATCATTGACCTCATGGCAGAAAATATCCGCCGCTGGCAGGCAGGCACACCGGTCAATGTGGTGAATGGAGTCAAGTAAGCTTCAGTCATGTACATCGACATACACACCCACGCCTTTCATCCCAAAATCGCGCACAAGGCAGTGGATCACCTGAATAGTTTTTATAGCCTCACCTGCTCTGGCGATGGCACCATTGCCAATCTGCTGGAACGGGAGAAGGAAGCCAGGCTGGAAAAATGCGTGGTTCTGTGCGCGGCCACCGCCCCGGCTCAGGTTATACCGGCCAACAGCTATGCCATCAGCCTGCAAAGGGAGCATCCTGACCAGGTCATTGCATTTGGCACTGTGCACCCGGGCTATGAAAACTGGGAAGGTGAACTGGCACGCCTTAAAGCTGCCGGCATTCGCGGCATAAAGCTGCACCCGGATTTTCAAAGCTTCTGGCTTGATGATCCCCGTCTTTTGCCCATATTTGAAGCAGCGCAAAATGACTTTGTTTTTGAAATCCACATTGGCGACAGGACTACGCCAGATAAAAACCCCTCCTGCCCCTACAAGCTGGCCAGCATATTGCGCCAGTTTCCCGGCATCAGGGTTATTGCCGCGCACTTTGGCGGCTACCGCATGTGGAACCACGCGCTTGAGGTTTTTGCTGGCAACCATTTTGAAAACCTGTGGTTCGACACCTCGAGCACAACGCCCTTTGCCACGCCAGAGTTGGCCCACAAGCTACTGAATGCGTTTCCGCGGGAACGCATCCTTTTTGGTACAGACTGGCCCCTCTACGACCCGGTTGAGGAGCTTGCAAGGCTGCAGGCGCTGGGCGGGCTGAGCGACAGCGAAATGGAAGTTATCATGAGCAATGCCTCTGCCCTGCTGGCCCTCAACAACGAACAGGGGAAAAGCCAGCACGACCATTGACAGTTTACCCTCTTTGCGGGTAAGTCATTTGCCAAGCCGGACGGCGGCAACACTGCCAACCCCGTCAGGTCCGAAAGGAAGCAGCGGCAACAGACGTTGCCGGGTGTCCGGCCCACAAAAAACCGCAACGGTGAACCGTTGCGGTTTTTTGCGTTTGCGAGCAGCAAAGCTGCCAGACAGGCATGTGCAAACATGGCTGCGGGCTCGTATCTTTCAGCCCGCAGAAAGATACCTGGCGGCAGGCGATGCTGCCAGCCGCCACGATCTCATGCAATTTCAGGCTGCTTCCAGCCGACTTCGGCTACTCCGCCGTATCGCCTGTCTGACTTTTTTCGAATTACAGGGCAGATCGGCTAACTCTGCTGCGCCCCATCCTGCTCGGTCTTGTCTTCCACCATCACATCCACCTGATAAATGCCACGCATTTCGTCCAGGTGGGCACGCATGGCCTTTTCCGCCAGATCGGGGTCGCGCTTTTTCAGGGCTTCGTACACGCCAACGTGGGCGCGGTATGAGCGCTCACTCTGTTTGCGCACCTGCAAAGAGGCATAGAGGGGCGTAATCAGCCAGCCAGCAAAGCCCTCTGCCAGCAGCCCAAGAAAATTGTTGCCCATGCACTCCACAAGATAGCGGTGAAAATCAATATCTGCCTCGGCAAAAGCGCGGATTTCCGTGGCATCGAGCAAACGGCGCTGGTTTTGCAACAGTTCTTCAATGTGGGCCAGCTGTTCGTCGGTGGCCTCAAGGGCCATACGCCGCACAACAGCGGTTTCAAAAAATAGCCGCAGGTCGTGCAGCTGCCGCCAGCCCTCCGCCGAGCTGGAATATATTTCAAGCGTGGCGCGCATTTCGCGCAGCAGAGGCTTGAGGGTCAGCCTGCACACGCGGGCGCGCATGCCGGGTGAAACTTCTATCAGGCCCATACGCGCGAGCCCAGAGAGAGCCTCGCGCACAGCAGGGCGGCCCACGCCAAACTCGTCCATCAGCTCACGTTCAGACGGCAGCTTTTGCCCTACCTGATAAACGCCGTTCTGGATATCATCCAGCAGGCAGCTGAGCACTTCTGTATGTACGCGCGGCCGCTGGATGCTGCGCCTTCTTGCGGCTTGTACCTCGGCATCAGTGTTTTTTGCATTTTCGGTATTCATGGCGAAACTCGCTTCTCCTTGCGCTCTGCGGACATCCCGCATCATTTAATAAATATAAGAGTTTATGCAGTTTCAGGCAATAATCCCACAAAAACGTTTACATAACTTTCATAAGATATTTCCTTACCCCGCAAATTTCTGTATACCCATAAAAGGCCACACGCGTGGAGCGTTCAGCATTTGGGCTGAAAACGGGGCTGCCCGTACCAGATGCACCGATTCATTACGTTAGTGTCTACTTCCAACTGAGGCTGCCCAGCGCCGCACCCATGCGCAATTTTTTTACTGCTTCGGCAGAGACAAACAGACCAAGGAGCAAGTGATGTCACGGATCAAGAACCTGCGGGAAGAAGCCCTTGCGATGCACAAGGAATACCAGGGCAAGATTGAGGTTCGGGTCAAAGCCCCTGTGCGCGATAACGACGACCTCACCCTGGCGTATTCTCCCGGCGTTGCCGAACCTTGCATGGAAATCCACAAAGATCCCGCAATGCTTGATGTCTATACCAATCACTCCAACTTTGTCTGCGTTGTATCAAACGGTACAGCCGTGCTGGGACTTGGCAGCATCGGCGCTGGCGCCGCCATGCCCGTTATGGAAGGCAAATCACTGCTTTTCAAAACCTTTGGCGATGTGGATGCCTTCCCCATCTGCGTGGACACCAAGGACACCGGCAAGATCGTTGAGCTTGTGGAACTCATGGCTCCGACCTTTGGCGGCGTGAATCTTGAAGACATCAAGGCTCCTGAATGCTTTGTCATTGAAGACACCCTGAAAAAGAACGGCGTCTTCAAGGGCCCCATCTTCCACGATGACCAGCACGGCACTGCAGTTGTTACCCTGGCCGGCCTGATCAACGCGCTGAAAATTGTTGGCAAGAAACTCGATGAAATCACCGTGGTCACCAGCGGTGCGGGCGCTGCGGGCATCGCCATCATCAAGCTGCTCATGGCTGTGGGCCTCAAAAACGTTATCATGTGCGATTCCAAGGGCGCCATCTGGGAAGGCCGCCCCGAAGGCATGAATCCCTACAAGGACGAAATCGCCAAGCACACCAATCCCAACAAGGTCAAAGGCGGTCTGGCCGAAGCCATCAAGGGCGCTGATGTTTTCATTGGCGTTTCCGCGCCCAATTCCCTCAACGAAGACATGATCCGCAGCATGGCCAAGGACCCCATCGTCTTTGCCCAGGCCAACCCCATTCCCGAAATCTGGCCCCTGCAGCGCGCCTTTGACGGCGGCGCCAAGGTGGTGGCCACGGGCCGCTCTGACTGCCCCAACCAGATCAACAACGTGCTTGCCTTCCCCGGTATCTTCCGCGGCGCCATCGACGTACGCGCCACCGACATTAACGATGCCATGAAGATTGCCGCTGCCAAGGCTCTGGCTGAACTCGTAAAACCCGAAGAACTCAGCCCCAGCATGATCATTCCCTCTACCCTGAACCCCGATGTGGCCCCGCTGGTGGCGGCGGCTACTGCCAAGGCGGCCATGGAAAGCGGCATTGCCCGCGTGCACATGGATCCCAATCAGGTGGCGGAAAACCTCAGAAAGCGTCTGGCCAAGCGCCAGGGCTAAGCTTTGTTGCCCAGGCTGTGGCAAACCTTTTGGTTGGCCGATAGCCGACATTCAGGGCCGTGCGAAGCGCGGCCCTTTTTTTGCGCCTGTGGGCCCGCACGGGCCGAGTCAGACACGCCTGATCTGCCAGTACGCTTTTACCCGGAAAATGCTGGCATCAATCAGCCAACATACCGGAATCACGCCCTGTTTGATTGCTCGTTCTGTCGATAGTATAACATTTTAAGAAGTGATACCACGCAAAATATTTGTGGGCAATCAGTTGCTCAAGCCAGCGGAACCTGCAGCCATTCAAGTTGCTGACTGTTTAATCAAACTATAATAAAATATAGTTTCTGTAAATACCGCTGACGCAATTTTGCAACTTGTTTTGGTGGGTTACGGGAGCCTCCTGTTTCCTATTAATTTGGTATTTCATTGTTTTTTATTATTGCTGCATGAAAAAATGTTACAAAAAAAAGACGCCCAAGACCGAAGCCGGGGCGTCTACTGCAACATATTGCGGAAGCTTAATGCCCCGTTATGCCGTATTTTTTGAGCTTGTACTGCAACAGGCTTTTTGAAATTCCAAGATACTCTGCGGCCTTAACCTGCACCAGCTCTGCCCGTACAAGGGCACGCCGTATAAGCGCCGCCTCAATTTTCTCAAGCGTATCGGCCAGATCAAGCTGCACTGGCAAAAGATCGACGGCGCTTTTGAACTGTGATTCTTCATCACGAATTTCTGCGGGCAGGTTGTCCACATCAATGATGGTGCCAGGCACCAGCACAAGGCAGCTTTCCACCACATTTTCCAGCTGGCGGATGTTGCCCGGCCACTCGTAACCCGTAAGGTAGTTGAGCGCTTCCGTGCTGAATGTTTTGGGCGGCATGGAGTTGTCGTTGCAAACCTTTTCCACAAAGTGGGCCACCAGTGGCGGAATGTCTTCGCGCCGTTCCCGCAGGGGGGGCAGGGGGATCTGCACCACGTTGAGGCGGTAGTAGAGGTCGTCGCGAAAAGCACCCTTCTCTACCAGCGAGGCGAGATCCTTGTTGGTGGCAGCCACAACGCGAATATCCACCTCAATTTCCTCACCACCGCCCACACGTTCAAAACGCCTTTCCTGCAACACGCGCAGCAGCTTTACCTGCAGATCTGGCGTGAGCTCGGCAATTTCATCCAGAAACAGCGTGCCCCCGTCGGCCTGCTCAAAGCGGCCCCGCCGCATGGCCACAGCGCCGGTAAACGAACCCTTTTCGTGACCGAAAAGTTCGCTCTCGAGCACTCCGGGGTTCAGCGCCATGCAGTTTACAGAAACAAAGGGCTTGTCCTTGCGGGGGCTTGTGTAATGGATGGCGCGGGCCACCAGCTCCTTACCCGTACCGGACTCACCGGTAATCAGCACTGTGGAGCGGCTTGGCGCGGCGCGCTCAACCATCACCAGCACATCGCGTATGGCTTTGCTGCGCCCCACAATCTTGTGCACGCCGTAGCGGTCTTCCATAACCTCCTGCAACAGTCGATACTGCCTGTGGGCACGTGAGAGCTCAACGGCATTGTGTATCGAAAGCAGAAGCTCGTCGTTGGAAAAAGGCTTTGTGATGTAGTCAAAGGCCCCGTATCTCATGACTTCCACCGCGCTCTCGATGGAGCCAAAGGCAGTCATGATAAGCACGGGTATGTACGGCCAGTTCTTTTTGACCCGCTCAAGCACCTCGCGACCAGTGACCTTGGGCATTTTCATGTCGGTCACAACCACGTCCACTTCGCTTTCGTCCAGAAATGCCAGCGCTGTTTCAGGGTCACTGATGGCCGTAACGGCATAGCCCTCGTCTTCAAGCAGGGTTTGCAATACCAGCAGGTAGTTTTTTTCGTCGTCGATAATCAGAAGATGCGCTTTTTCACTCATTATGTATTCCTATGCGCCAGCGGGGGCCTTGGGTAACAGAACCCGCACCAACGCCCCGCCATTGGGGCCGTTTTCAAGCTGAATAGTGCCGCCGTGGCTTGAGATAATAGACTGCACAATGGGCAAACCAAGCCCTGTGCCGCCGTCCTTGGTGGTAAAAAAAGGATCCAGCAGGTTGGGCAGTGTGGTGGGGTCAAAGCCGGGGCCGGAATCGAGAAATTCAATGCAAACGCGGCCGTTTTCCTCGTTGCGACCAGAAATGCGCACAACGCCCGGCCCTTCCATGGCCTGCTGGCCGTTTACAAGAATATTGTAAAATGCCCGATACAGCAAATCCTTGTCGCCGGGCGTAAACAGCGAGTCTTCGCACTGCCGTTCAAGCGCTACACCGCAGCGCCCCATTTCCCCTTCCAGAAAGGCCAGCACCTGATCAAGCACCAGGTTAACATCTACCACATCCTGCTTGGGCTGGCGAGGCCGCGCATAATCCAGAAAATCGTTTACTGTTTGTGATAGCCGCACGGCCTCATCATAGATGGCACCAAGAATACGGCGCGTACTGGCATCGGCCTTGTCTGTACGGCGCTGCAAAAGCTCTGCGCTCGAGCGGATGATACCCAGCGGGTTACGGATTTCATGGGCAATGCTTGCCACCACCCGGCCCATGCTTACCAGCCGCTCGTTGCTGTGCAGCTGGTTTTCGAGAATGCGGTTTTTGTACATACGGGCTGCCAGCACACGCTCAGACCTGTGAATGAGCATGAGCAGCAGGCCAAACATCACCACCGAAGAAAGCAGGCACATGACAACAATAATGCCCTGAAAGGTCAGCACCTGCTCATAGTCGCCGGTAATATCCTGTGTAAGCTCCAGCGCCCCCATAATCGGGGGTTCTTCGCCAGGGTGCAGAGGCTCCCCGCGCAGGGGATAGAGCACGCGCAATACAAATGACCCTTCCTGAAGGGGAACGCGAAAAGGTGCCTGCCACCCCGGCATGGACGAAATAATCTCGGACCGGGGCGCGCCGCCTTGCAGGATTTCATCAATATACGGCGGCGAAAGCCCCGCGCGGCCCAGATCTTCTTTCTTTGTGGAATAGGCAACCAGACGCGAGAAATCATAAATGCGCAACCGCTCTACCGGTAAGCCGTGGATTACGGACTGCACAACCTGATCAAGCCTTTCGTACTGTTCAGGCTGGCGCAGGGCGATGCGACCATAACCCAGAAGTGTGGGTAAGGCGAAGCGTCGAAAAATCTGACTGTTAAGATTTTCCACCAGTTGCTGTGCAAAATTTTCTTGCCGGGTGAGCAGAGCTTCGCGGGCAGAATTGGAAATAAAGAATGAAAGCCCAAGGCTGGTCAGCAAAATAACCACCAGCGAGAGCCACGAAAGCGTGCGGGCATAACTGGGCAGGGCTACTTCCGCCTCTACCGTTTGCGCGCAAATATCCTCGCATTGGCGCATGCAAGCATCGTTGCGCTGCTTTTTTCCAAACATTTCATGGCCTTTGCGCGCGCGGCGGCGATGGGCGGCGCAGCACGGTAGCTACGCCGTCGGAGCGTACGAAAAACGACCGCTACGCTCCGCCGCAAAGCCGCCGCCACGCGACAGGTTACAAAAACCCCAGGCAAATCCGAAAGCCGCCAATCCGGCGGGCTGGACATTCCCGAAGCAAAATACTGCTCACACAATAAACATCAGAGGCAAGGCACATTACCCAGCAAAAGCTGCATGGCCCTCACCTGCCCAGACTAGAAGCACTGCTCCTCGCGGGGAACGGCAAGGTAATCCGCCAGATCGGCCTCTTCCTTTACATACCCACCCGCACCAAGGCGGGCGTTGGCAAGGCGCTTGCCCAACTCTACCGCAGGCTGGTCAAGGGGATTGATACCCATAAGCCAGCCAGTGAACAGCGTGGCCGCCTCAAGCAGCAGCATAAGCGAACCGGCCGCACGGGGGCCGCTGTTGTGCATTTCTACATGCAGCAGGGGTACGCCGCTCTGGCACAGAGCCATACGCGTTCCCAGGGCTTCGGCCTCCAGCAGGCTGCCAAAGGGCTTGGCACGCAGCCAGGCCCAGTCGTCGGGCACATCCATGCCAAAATTCGGCCCTTGCGCCTGATCGCGGCTGGTCAAAAAGATACACCCCTTGTTGCGCGGGCCACTCAGAAACATCTGGTTGATGGAGTGCTGATCGGTCACGCCCGTGGCTGGCACAGGCTGACTGCCCTGCCCGTCCTTGCCCAGACTTTCGGCCCAAAGCTGGGCAAACCAGTCGCCGTAGGCCGCCCATTGGGGAATGTAGCTAAAGAAAATCAGCTGACTGTAGTCGTGGTCTTCAAGAGCTTTGGCCCAGCAGGCCAACGCAAATGACGGATGCTCAGCCACAAGTTCTGGTGTCTGCACCAGAGGTTTGGCCACGCTGGCCGCACCGTCGAGCAGGGCCTGCCAGTCAATGCCCAGAAAGGCCGCAGGCAAGAGGCCCACAGCAGAGAGTGCCGAATAGCGGCCGCCAAGATAGTCCGGCACTTCAAGAGCCGTAAGACCATAGCGATTGGCCTCTTCACGCAGGTAGCCCTTGCGCTCGTCGGTCACCACTATCATCTGGTCCTGCCAGCCTTCACCCACACTGGCCTTGAGCCAGTCACGCACCAGAAAATACTGCGAAATGGTTTCGATGGTGCCGCCAGACTTGCTGATGCACACAACCACAGTTTCTGCGGGGGTCAGCTTGCCAAGCAGGGCTTCAAAACGTTCTGCGCAGACATTGTCGGCAATCCACAGGCAGGGGCCGCGATGATTTGGGCCATCCTGCCCCGGCGCAAAGGCCTGCTGCATGGCGCGGGCCCCAAGGGCCGAGCCGCCAATGCCGAGCACCAGCATGTGCCGGTAAGCCTTGATGCGGGGGATGAGCGGAGCCATTTCCACTTCCAGCTTGGCGCGGAAAGGCAGCGAAAGAAAGGGCAACTCGCCAGCGGCCAGTTCGCGCTTGAGCCTCTGGGCGATTTCGGGGGCGCGCGCCTTGAGCGGAGCAGCCGTATCAGCCGCGAGGCGATGCGCGTAGGCCCTTGACCATTCGAGCATATGAGGCATGGATACCTCCTGTGTGGTGGCGCCGCGCATGCGGCGGCGCATTATAAAAGTCGTAAGGGCTTGGGAGCAAAAAAACGCCGCCGCACTGCCTTGTAGGTTTGCGGGCGAACCCCAAACCGGCAATGCCACAAGGCGCAGGCCTCGCGTGCCGCACAGGCGCGCACCTCTGCCCTGTCGCCCGCGCAGCCCATGCATTGCCTGCGTATGGCGCGCAAAGCCTGACGCGCGGCTTCTTCTGCAGGTGCGGGGCATGATTCGCCCGCCAGCACAGCCAGCCGCCAGGCCCAAAGGGGGCAGTCTTCGTCAGCGCAGGCGCGCACTGCCTTGGCAGACGCCCCCTGACACTCCAGACAAAACTGCCGGATAACCGTCAGAGGGCCGTTCTTGCCACGACCAGAATTTTTTGCTCGTTCAGCGTCCGGCATCAGGATTTGGCAGCCCCGCAGCATTTCTTAAATTTTTTGCCGCTGCCGCAGGGGCAGGGATCATTGCGCCCCACCTTGGGTTCCTGCCTGCGGTAGGCATCGGGCCTGAGGCCCACGCCGTCCACATAATATACTTTATCGTCCTGACGCTGAAAAAAACTGCGTTCACCGATCTGACGGGGAATGCCCTCCAGCTCGTAGTAAGCATAAAATTCTACAACATCAAAAAGCTCGCCGTTTTCACCGGCGGCAACGTTGTTTTCAGTGGCGGCAATATCAAGCCGCAGCCAGGTAATGTCCTTGGTCTGTTCGGCCAGCTTGTCAGCGTCCACGTCTTCCCGGTAGTCGGGGTGCGTGGTTTCCACCAGCCACTGGTGACGGCCAAGCACATAGGCAGTGTAGCGCGAACGCATGAGGCTTTCTGCGGTCTGGGGCCAGGATGCGCCATCAATATGGGGGCCACAGCACTGGCCCAGATCAAGACCGCTGCCGCAGGGGCAAAGTTGAGACATGAAAAATTCCGCCTTTGTTTGAGCCCTTCAAGGGCATATGCAACAGGATAAGCATAGCTTATGCCAAAGCAGGCGGCAAGAGCGGCAAGGCGGGATGAATGCGGCGGGCAAAAAAAAATGCGGCATGCACAGGTGACGCGCCAAGTGCATGCCGCTGGGGTGACCGATCGGCCTATCTGTCTTAATCCGGAGGAGAGAGCGGTTTTTGGGGCCGCAATTGGACAAGACAGCCGGACCGAACGGCGTTAGAAGCTGCACCGGCATCTGCCGCCGGGCTGGTAAACGAATCAAAATTCAGTTCAAGCGTACCCTTGTTGACCTCTGCCGCCCGGGCGAGGCCAAGCTGCGCACCCTGAGCATCGTACACCGCGCACAGCGTGCCAGAGGCAGGCGCGCGCAGGCCGTACAACAGGCACCAGATATGGCCGGGGCGAGGCTGCTGCCCATTGCCAGTCTCGTGCTGCACGCGCACAATCTCGCCGCAGCCAAGGTTTGTAAGCTGGCGAATGTAGCTGCAGCCAAGGCGGTACACCAACACGCCCGCCAACAAGGCCAGACCGCAGCAGCCTGCTGCCAGCACAAAGGGGTTGTAGCCCGTAATGCGCCGCAGGTATGAGGTAGAGGCGGCGCGCATGGCATCATCGTCGGCGTACACCGTTATTTTGTAGTTTTGCGTGGTGCTGGCTGGTGCGCCCCTGAAAACAACCTTGAGCGTGTAATCGCCGGGCTGGGCGGTCACATCGGCGCGCACGGCGGCGCGCCACATGCCGTTGCCAAACCAGTAACCGGCAAAGAATCCTTCCAGATCATACACAAGGGAGTTACTTTGAGGGGTAAACTGCGCCTTGAGGTCGCTGCTCACAGGGTTCTTGATAGTCAGCGGCCCGGAAATGGGCACGCTGTAACCGGGCAGCACTTCGATAACATCTGCGCCAGACCGGGCCAAACCTTGCAGGCCGTCGAGCATTCCCAGCATGACAAACCCCATCAGCATGGCGCAAATTGCGCCCCAGAAACGCTGCCGCATGCGGGTTTGAAGGCAGTTTTGCCAGCCCCTGGAATTGATGAAATCTCCCATGGGTTCCTTCCTGCTTGCCTGAGGTATGGTCATAACGCACGACATGGTCAGTTCGCCTATCTGCGCACAAGCACAGGACACACGGTGGATTCGGCAACATTCCAGGTTACCAGGCGCTGACCGAGCCTGGGCAGTTCCACGAGGCTCTGGAATTCAGCGGGATACTTGTCCCGCACCCTTCTGGTCAGCCAGAAGGCTCCTGCCCATGTGGGTACGGTAATGCCAAAGAACCATGCGCAAAACACCAGTTCCGAGGCCTCGACACTGTGGGCAGACTGATACATGCCCACAAAAATGGCTGCCACCATTATGGCGTTTGCCGCCACTCTGATTATGCCTGAATAGAGGGTCTGATGGTAGCTGTTCATCTGTGCTCTCCTAAGTTTTTGCCCCACTCCGGGTGAGGTGCGCTGGAGCGGCGCAGATACCGCTCCAGCGCGCAGGGTGGGGGTAGTCACCCTAGGGTTTACTTCTTGAAGATGTTGGTCTTGCTCACGTTCATGATGCGCATGGACTGGGTCTTGTCGGCATTACGGAAGGCGATGCGCATTTCGTCGCCGGCAGTCCACGCATATGCGGGGAAGTCCTGGGCTTCAGCAGGTACCTTGAAGGTGATCAGCGACTTCTGGCGGCCAGAGTACACGGTCACGGTCTGCTGTTCCTTGTCGATCATGGGGAAGGTCTTGCCCTTCACCTTGGGATGATCGGAGCCGACGTTCTTTTCCACATCGGTGAACTGCACGGGCACTTCACGCACGCTGTTGGTCTTTTGGTCATACACAAGCACCATGTTCTTGGCGGTGTCGATCATCAGACGGCCGCCGGGTGTGGGGGCCGGGCCCATGTCCTGGGATTCAACAGGCAGCTTGAAGGTATGTGTGCCGCCGCTGTAGTGCGGGTTAAACTGGTCATGGGTCACGTCCACCACGATGGTGAGGGTTTTTGCGTTGGCGTCATAGCCCACGCAGCGTCCCTGTTCCACGCCTCCGTCAAAGTTGCAGCCGGTAAGCAGTGCGACCGAGAAGGCCATCGCCAGCATCAGTACCAGATTACGAATCTTCATGGCGTGTCTCCTCTTAGTTGGCCGCGGGCTGGTTCTTCTTGGCGGCAATTTCCGCCTTGGCGCCCTGTACCATCTTGACGGTGATGTAAAGGGAGATAGCCGTCACGAAGCCAAGCACGTCAATGGTAGCGGCGGGGCTCAACAGCCAGCTCCAGGCCGGGAATTCAGCTTCAATCAGCTTGCACAGAACCGAAACCAGGCAGCCGATGACGGCCAGACCGAACACAAAGCGGATGCCGTAACCCTTCACATACTTGGTGGCGACAACGCCTATCTGCGCGCCAATGGCAGCACCGCACAGCATGATGAGGGCGGCAAGCAGTTCCACGCGGCCCTTGTATGCGTACGAAGCCGTACCATAAAGACCGGAGATGGCGACTTCAAAGAGGTCCGTACCCACCGCCAGATGGGTGGGGCAGCCCACAAGGTAGACCAGGGCGGGCATGCGGATAAGACCGCCGCCGATGCCAAGGATACCAGCCAGCCAGCCAGTGAAGAAGCTGACGAAAATGGGCAGCCAGGCAGAGCAGGTGATGTTGGCCTGCTTGAAATGGAGCACAGGGGGGATCTTGATGGCGTGCAGGCGGGTAGCCCAGTCAACGCCAGTAGCAGCGTGGTCGAGTTCCTTGTTTTGGGCACGGGCTTCACGTTCCTTCTTGCGACGGGCGGCGATATCGTGGAATACAAGCCAGGCCAGCAGCACAAGCAGAACCACGTACAGCCAGCGCACAACCTTATCAACAGAGCCAAGTCGTTCCAGCCACATGACCATCTGGGCGCCAACTTCCACGCCCACGATGGTACCGACCAGCATGGTCAGGCCCAAGCCGTAGTCAACGTTGCCAAACTTGCCGTGACGCATGGTGGAGATAAGCGATTTGCCCGCCATCTGCGCAACGTCCGTACCAATGGCGAATGCCATGGGGAAGCCGAGAATGTTCAGGCCGGGGGTAACCATCCAGGCGCCGCCCATGCCGAAAAAGCCGCCGATAATACCAACGCCCAAACCTAGGATAACGAGGCCCGGCCAGAAAATGTACACGCCGGAGATGGGCATCAAAATATACAACCAGTCCATACTTGCCTCCCTTCCTTACTTCTCGGACAGTTCGCGGTGCCTGAGGTCAATACCCATGTGGGTCATGACAACGTCTGCCAACCAGCCAAGTATGCAACCCACAACGGGGATGATGGCCATGGTCAGAATAGCAAAGAACAGGTGGCTTTCATTGTACATTTCAGCCCACCAATACAATATGCCGTCAAGCTTGCGCGTATCGGCTACCACAACCACGTTGGCAACCTTACCGCCGCCAGCGGCAAGGGCCATACCAGGTAATGCCGCTACCATCAGCGCGCACCCCGCAAGCCATGTCCAGAGCCTCTGCATCTTTTTCATAACTTCCTCCACGTCAAAATTTGACATCTCCACTGCGTCCACAATTGCCATTTTTCCATTTTGCGACCCCCCTTTATGCCCAGGAGGGTTCGCCTTGTTGCCTCGAATGTGAAAGTTATAGCAAAGCCCGTGCCATTGCATGATTTTTGCTCATAATTGCGGCTTTTTTACTATTTTTGCGCGAAAAATCTTGTCACAAGAGCGAATGTTTTTTACAATCATTTCCACGATTGCGCTTTTTTGCACAAATCAGGGGAGCACTATGCGCTTACACAGAACTCTTCCCCAGGGCAACTCGCTGGAGTTCGCCTCATTCTTCATGAATCGCAGCCTCGTGAACCGCATGCTCATGCTTGGGCTACCGGTTTTGGCAGTGGTTTTGTTGATTATTTTTACTGCTACTGGCAGCAGCATAGAAGACATTCTCGATCGCGCAATTGCGCGCAATGCACAGCTTCAATCCCAGGCGATGCGTCTTGCGCTGGAACAAGCGCTTGAAGAAACGCGCAACCAGCTACTTATTCTTGCTGCTGGCTCCATGGAACAGAAAGACATGGTCAACCGGCTCAAGTTTCGCGCCAAGGCCGGGGGATTGCGTTATAGAGAAATTGCCTTTGAAGGCCTTACCCCCGACAATCGCTACCTGCTTGTCAACGCAGACGGCGAGGTCATCAATGTTCCCATGCGCCAGGCCCTGGCCAGCCCCACAGGTCCTTTCCACGGCATTGCTGGCGAACATCGCATCGGTCATGTAAGTGTTGCGCAGCCCGTGGAGGTCACCTATTCAATGGTGCCCGTTAAGGGCAGCAACCAGAATATCTCCCTGTATGTGCTGCGCTTTGCCACCCCGGTACAGGGTGCGGACGGCGAATTTGTGGGCTATCTGATGCTCTCGCTCGATCTGCGGGAACTGCGGGATATAATTTCTGCCTACTCTGCACCCAATGCCCCCATTGCTGCAGCTGGCACAGACGTGCGCGTGCGCACGCTTTTTTTTGACCGCGAAGGCTGGATGCTCTTTCAGTCTGAAGTTCCAGACGCGGGCCTGCCCCAGCGCAGTCTGGCAACTGATGCCGTGCGCGCAGGTTTTACTGGCGATTTTGGCAGGCCTGGCTTTAACACGGCATTCCGCCCCGGCCCGGAGCATATCAATTACTGGAACATGGTATCCGACGTTCAGGAGGGCAAAACCGGTCAACTTGCCCTGTCTGAAACCACCACGCTGTGGAGCAACAGCCAGATGCGCGTGGAAAGGGTCAGCTATGTGCCTGTTTCCTTCAGCCCTATCTCGCAAGCAGATTCTATTGTTCTGGGCGGTCTGGCCGTATTGGACACCAGCTTTACCACTACCCGCACGGGCGGGCAGCTTATGGGCATATATATTGGAGCCTTTGTTGGCGGCACGCTGCTGCTCGGCCTGAGTTTGTGGTGGCTTGCACGCCAGATGACCCGTTCTCTCAATGCTGTCACCTCCGAGCTGGAACTGCGCAACATATCAGGCGATGACGGCAACATTGACCTGCCGCCGATGCCGCGTGAACTTGAGCGGCTCAAGGGGGGGGTCAACGATCTGCTGGAACGGCTACGCAATGCCGCAGAGGCCCGACGCCTGCGGGCGGCGGAAGACGATGCCCAGGCGCAACGCGAACCGGTGGCAGACCTGCCCCACCCGGAAGACCTGCCCGTAAATGGCCTTATTGGCACATCACCCGCCATGCTGACCCTGTGCGACAACGTGCGTAAAGCATCGCAAGTAATGGCCGACGTGCTTGTGGTAGGCGAAACCGGCACTGGCAAGGAGCTGGTTTCTGAGGCCATTCACAGGCTCAGCGCCAGAAGTGCAGGGCCATTCATCACCATCAACTGCGGCGCGCTGGACGAAAATCTGCTTATGGATACCCTTTTCGGGCATGTTAAGGGGGCATTTACCGAGGCGCGCGCACCGCGCAAGGGGGCCTTTTTAACAGCGCAGGGCGGTACGCTCATGCTCGACGAGGTGGGCAATGCGGCCCCCAAGGTACAGCAGGCCCTGCTGCGGGCGCTCTCTACCCGCCGCATACGCCCGCTTGGCAGCGATGAGGACGTTCCCTTTGACACGCGCATTATCGCCGCCACCAACGCCTCGCTGATCGACGACGCCCAGAGGGGTTCGTTCCGCGAAGACCTGTACTACCGGCTGGCGGTTATCACCATCAACACACCGCCCCTGCGTGATCGAAAGTCCGACATTCCTTCGCTCACCGTGTATTTTCTCTCAGAGGCGCTCAAGGCCAAGGCCAGGCTCAAGGCAGACGCAGGAGCATCCACCCCTGCCATCCCCCCCGTCATTCCCCAGATCAGCAAGGGGGCCATGACAAAGCTCATGGAGTACGAGTGGCCCGGCAACGTGCGTGAGCTTAAAAATACGCTTACGAGAGCCCTGGCTTTTTGCGAAAGCGGCATTCTTTTTGCAGAAGATATTCAGCTAGGTCACGCAATTCAGGGTCAGGGTGAGGCCTTTCAGAACGAAAACGCCTCCGTCCAGTTGCAGGATTCGCGCAATCAGCAGGATACCCCCTGCGAGCAGGGTTTCTGCACTGCCCCGCCGGTTGATGCTGGTGCAAGAGCCAACGGCCTGCCTGGCAGGCTCGCAGAGCAGCCCCCCGCCGAGATGGTGGGAGCACAGGACGAAAGCGAATTTGCAGCACCACGGCAGCAGCCTGACCCCACCGAGCCGCAGGGCAGCCTGCAGCACGGACTCAATGTGGCGGAAAAACTCAATCGCCGCATCATGGACGCGTGGCCGACCATTGCCGCCGCTGGCAGTATCAGCCGTCAGGAGTATCAATCACTGGCTGGCAAGGATATTTCCATGCGCACCGCGCAATACGACCTGCAGCTACTGGTTCAGCAGGGGCTGGTACGCAAGGAGGGTCGCGGCCCGGCGCAGCGGTATGTGGTCATTGGCAGGTAGCGCCAGCACAACCATGCGTTTTTTTCTGCTGTAGACATATGGCTGGGCCGACATTGTTTTACTCCCAGCCGCACGAACAGCATAAAACAGACAACGTGACGGCAGTGCGCTGGCGTTTGGCATCATCGGCTCAGGTCTTGATGGCAAACTGCAACCAAGGATGAACGCATGGCCTCACTGCTGAAAAAACTGTTTGGCATTGCCCCGCGTGTGAGCCGCGAGGCGGCAATGGAGGCCTTTAACAAGCGCTATGCCTCATTCAAGGATCTGCTTCAGGCCAACGCAGATCTTGCTGGCGTGATGGCCGGGCTGGATGCGACCCTGCGCGGCGACAAACACATGGAAACCAGCGAGGTGCGCAAGCAGGCCCGCCGAGCCATTTTCCATTGCGAGCGCATGGCTTCCACCCTGAGCGAAATGTCGGGGCAGTGTGATATATCACTGGGTACGGCTGTACATGCCATTGCCTCGCGCATCGAGCATGAGCTGGACCAGCTTGCCCGAGGCGACGTGCCGCAGTTTACCCTGCCACTCTCAGAAGTAGATTCAAGCATGGCCTACAGCGTGGGAGGCAAAAACGCCAATCTGGGCGAGTTGCGCAACATGCTTGCCATGCCAGTACCGCGTGGCTTTGCCATCACCATTCGCGCTGGCAGCTATTTTTTACTGCGTACGCCAGGGCTGTTCAAAAACCTCTTCAAGCTGCTCAAGTGCGTTGACCCCGATAAACCCGCCCTCATTGCAGAGATTTCGCAGCAGGTAGAAAACCTGGTGCTTGAAGCGCCCATCCCCGCCGAGGTTGAGCACGCCCTGTTTGCTGAATGGGATTCGGCCTTTGGCAAGGATGCCGACGTGGTGGTAGCCCTGCGCTCAAGCGCCATTGCAGAAGATGGCGTGCAGTCTTTTGCTGGTCAGTACCGCAGTATTCTTGGCGTTACCTGTCAGGAGCTGCTGTCTGCCTTCAAAAAGGTGGTTGCCAGCCTGTTTTCGCCCCGCGCTCTCACCTATCGCGCAGAGCACGGCTACGACCTCGATGCCACGGGCATGGGCCTGTGCTGCGTTGAAATGGTCCGGTCCAAGGCCGCTGGCGTGGCTTTTTCTCGCCACCCGGTAGACCTGCGCTCCAACGCCACCGTAATCAACGGATTGTGGGGGCTTGGCGAAATGGTGGTGGACGGATCAGGGACCCCCGATCAGTGGCTTGTTTCGCGCGCCACAAAAAAAATCACCATGGCCACCATTGCCCACAAAACCGTGCGGCTGCGCCTTACACGCAGCAAAAGCGGAATTGTGGACAGCGTGCTTGAGCCCGTACCCGATACCCTGCGCAACGTCCCCTGCCTCAGCGACGATCAGGTGCGCAGGCTTGCAGAAATGGTCATGGAGCTCGAGCAGCACTATCAGTACCCGCAGGATATGGAATGGGCCGTTGACGAAGACGACCAGATTGTGCTGCTGCAAACGCGCCCCATGGGACTCGACAACGCATCTGAAGAACATTCCGCCCCGGCCTTGCGGCACCTGCGACCCCTGCTTTCTGGCGGCGACATTGCCGCCCGGGGTGTGGGCTGCGGCCCCATCGTGCACGTGGGTGAGGGCGAAGATATGACGCACTTTCCCGAAGGCGCTGTCATGCTGCTGGCCCATTCATCGCCCAACGCCATGGCTGCCATGCGCCGGGCAACGGCCATAATAGCCGAAACTGGCAGCCTTACCGGTCATATGGCATCCATCTGCCGCGAATTTGGCGTGCCCACGATCATGAATATGCCCGGAGCAAACAGCATTCTGTCTGACGGGCAGGTGGTAACTGTCGATGCCCTTTCGGGCAGGGTTTTTGACGGCGAGGTGCAGGAACTGCTGGCGTTGCGGCTGGTACGGCCACAGGCCAAGGCCAGCAGCCCCGCGCTGGTGTTATTGCGGCGCATTGCCCCCTACATTCTGCCCCTGCACCTTGTGGACCCGCGCGCCGATACATTTACGCCCCGCCACTGCACCTCGCTGCACGATATAATGCGTTACGTACACGAACTGAGCTACACGCAGATGTTCCAGATTTCTGACCGGGTTACCGACAACAGCGCTGGCATTGCCAGCAAACTGGCCTGCACCGTGCCGCTTGACCTGCACGTCATCGATCTGGGCGGCGGCCTGCGCAATCCTGAATCGCGCCAGGTTACGCCCAACGATGTGGTCAGCGTGCCGCTCAGATGTGTACTTGAAGGCATGCTCAACCCGGCAGTGCAGGCCAGAGGGCCAAGGCCGGTAAACATGCGCGGTTTTCTGTCGGTAATGGGGCAAACTGCCATTGGCGGCAATCAGGAGGGTTGCTCGCGTTTCGGGCAGCGCAGCTACGCCATCGTATCTGACCGCTATCTCAATTTTTCCTCGCGCGTGGGTTACCATTATGCCATTCTTGACTGCTGGTGCGGCGAAACACTGAGCAAAAACTACATACGCTTTGAATTTGCTGGCGGTGCGGCAGCCAACGCCCAGCGCATACGGCGCGTGCTCTGCATCGGGCTTATACTCAAGGAGCTGGGCTTTACCGTGGAGATAACGGGTGATAGACTGCGCGCACGTTACCAAAAATACCCCAGGCATGAGCTGTGCGCGCGCCTGGATCAATTGGGACGACTTCTGATAATGACCCGCCAGATGGATATGCTTATGGTGGACGACGCTGCCGTTCAGGCCTATGCCACCAAGTTTCTCAATGGCGAATATCATTAGCCGCACGCCCTAAGCGGGGGTGAGCCCGGCCCCGCACGGCGGCCTGGGCCATCGCGGCAAAACACGATTGAGGCCCCATGCCGTCGCTAGTTGCGTCGTCTGCCCAAACCCCGAAAAGCAATGCCTTTTCCGAGCCGCCGCAGACGCTTTTAAGCCGTGATTTTGTTCTGCTGTTTTGCATGACCATGTTCTGCAACAGCTTTGTGGCCGTTTTTTACTGTTTTGAACAATGGCTCGAGGCGCTTTCCGTCAGCCCCAACTGGCGCGGAATACTGCTCTCTTCCATGTTTGTCATGGTGCTGATCTTCAGGCAGGTGGCAAGCGTGGTTCTGCTGCGGCGCGGCAAGCTGTTGCCCATGGCTGTTTCCATACTGGTTTCAGGCGGCGTAATGCTGGCCTACCCGTATGTGGGCGGGGCGCACACTATTGGCCTCGTTCTGCTGCTGCGCGTGGTGCAGGGTATTTCGCTGGCCGTATTCTCGTGCTGCACAGTGTCTGTGCTGGTAAGCTGCATTCCCAAGGGACAGAGCGCCCGGGGGTTTGCCATTTTTTCGCTTACCCTGCTGCTGCCCTATTCCATTATTCCTGCCGTGGGCGAACAGATACTGCCCCTGCTGGGCGGCGAGCCCCACCTTTTTGCCGTCACGGCTCTGCTAACCATTCCCTCACTGCTCATGCTCATTCCTCTGGCACCCCGTCTGCGCACGCCCGAAATGGCCCAGGAGGCAGAGGGTGGCTTGTCTGGCCGCGAGCTGTGGCATGCGGTGAGCCATTCTGGTCTGTTTTTTGTTTACATGAGCTGCCTGACCTTCAGCATCATGACCGTGCTGGCCATCTTTTTCATGAAAGGCCTGTGCTCAATCACCGGCGCTCACCCGGCCTGTTTTTTTACCACCTACACACTCACCATCATTCTGGTTCGGCTGGTGGGCAGCAACCGGCTTGATACCCTGCCACGTCACAAGATCACCATGCTGTGCAGCGCCCTGCTGGCCTGCTGCATGTTGGGGCTGGCCTGGGGGCCGCTGTGGGCATTTATTCCCCTTACACTCCTGTACGGGCTGGGGCTGGGCCTGCTCTACCCCCTGCTGGCGGCCATGGTCTATGACCGCTCAACCCCCACAACCCGTTCCATCAATTCAAATGTGATGATGGCCACCTTTGATTCCAGCGGCATGTTTGCCCCCATCATCGGTGGACTTGTGATGTATGAAGGCTTTGGCTACCGCGGAGTTTTTGCCGCCACCGCCGTTTCCATCTCACTGTGCGGGCTCTCCATGCTGGCCGACAAGCTGCGCCTTGCGCGCTGGAAGCGCCAGGGAATCCAGCTGCCATAACCTGCTACATTAACCGGCATGTTCATTAAGGGCCTGTCCGCGCGCGATTGCACTGCGCGCTGGCAGGTCCTTTTTCTGTACCCATTGACAAAAATGCAACGTTATATCATTTCAAAAACATCTACCAACCCATCAAGCAACTACGTTTTTGAACGGGAGATATAATGAAACGCACGATCCTTCTGGCGGCCTGCGCTGCCCTGCTTACCTCCGGCCCCACTCTGGCCCACGGCCCGCACGAACACGGTGCAGCCCATCTCAATGTGGCCGTTGACGGTTCAACCGTAACCATCGACCTTGAAAGCCCCCTTGCCAACGCTCTGCCTTTCGAACACTCACCCTCCACTCCGGCCCAGCGTAAAGCAGTGCAAAACATGGCAGCCACCCTGCGCAAGGCGGAAAATATTTTTATCCTTCCCGCTGCCGCCCAGTGCCGACTAAAGGAGGTGACGCTCGAATCAGCGGCACTGCCTGCAGAGCTGCTTACCGCCCCCCACACGCAACAACCTGCAAAATCAGAGCATAACGATCATATTGCCCATGGCGCAGATCACGTTGCAGGCAAACCTGAGCATGCAGACCACGCTGACCATGCACCTGATGCCACTGAGGCCGCGCATGCGGATCTGGACGCATCCTTTGTTTTTGAATGCGCCAATGCGGATGCCCTGAAAAGTATGGATGTCAACCTGTTCGCAGCATGGCCAGCTCTGCACGAACTGCGCGTGCAGCTTGTGAGCCTCACGGGCCAGCACGCTGCCGAGCTGACTGCCGAGGCGCACACCCTCAAATGGTAGTCCCCGTGCAATCCACAGTTCAATCCACTCCGCGGCTTGTGGCTGCGCCAGCAATGCCCCAACCGGCAACAAAGCTTGCGGTACAGCTGGAAGACATTACGTTTTACTGGCCCGGTCAGGAGCAGCCCACCCTGCGCATTGCCTCTTTTGCACTTGCGCAAGGAGAAACGCTCTTTCTCTCCGGCCCCAGCGGCGGCGGCAAGAGCACCCTGATCAGCCTGATCGCGGGAATTTTGCAACCAGCTACCGGCAGCGTACACGTCAACGGCATGCGTATGGACACTTTGCCCCGGGCTGCGCGCGATGCCCTGCGTGGAGATTTCATTGGGATTATTTTTCAGCAGTTTAACCTGATTCCGCATCTTTCCATGCTCAACAATGTGCTGCTGCCCTGCCGCTTTTCTGCGTTGCGGGCACGGCGGGCTGCGGATAGAGATGGCAGCCCCGAGCAATCTGCCCGGCGCCTGCTTGAAAGTCTGGGTCTAGCCCGAGAGCTGTGGGGCCAGAATGTTGCCCGCCTTTCTGTAGGACAGCAGCAGAGAGTGGCTGCCGCCCGAGCGCTGGTGGGTGCTCCCCCGCTGATCATGGCCGACGAACCCACATCTGCGCTGGATGCAGACCGCCGCGCGGATTTTCTGCACCTTTTGCTGCGGCAGTGCGCCGAAGCGGGGTCGAGCCTGCTCTTTGTGAGCCACGATTCAACCCTGGCGGATGCATTTGCCAGGCGCGAAAGCATGGTGCCCATAAACAGGCCGCATGGTGGGGAACAGTCATGACACGTTGCAAGTTTCTGCTGTCGCTGGCTTTTTCTAGCGCCTGGAACCGCAAGGGCACGCTGAGCCTGGTGGTCTTTTCCATTGCTCTTTCCACTACCCTGCTGCTGGGCATGGAGCGTGTGCGCACCCAGGTGCGCGAAAATTTTGTGCAGGCTGTTTCAGGCACTGATCTGGTGGTGGGCGCGCGCGGCAGCGAACTGCAACTGCTGCTGTACGCCATTTTCCACATGGGCAAAGCATCCAGCAACATGGGCTGGGACAGCGCCCAGCGCATTGCCGGGCGCAACGATGTTGCCTGGACCATTCCCGTGTCGCTTGGTGATTCGCACAAGGGTTTTGCAGTGGTGGGCACAACGGCGGATTTTTTTATGCGCTACCAGTACCGCCGCCATGCCTCCCTGCAATTTGCCCAGGGCCAGCAATTCGAAGGAATCTTTGACGTTGTGCTGGGGGCTGAGGTGGCCGCCAGGGAACACTACAAACTGGGCGACCGGGTGCTGCTGAGTCACGGCACGGGCGACACGCGCCTCAGCCTGCATGCCGACAAGCCCTTTGCCGTATGCGGCATACTGGCCCCAACCGGTACGCCAGTGGATCGCGGCCTGTACATAAGCCTTGCCGCCATGGAGGCCATTCACATCGACTGGCAGGGCGGCGCGCCCATCGCGGGTTTTCATGTACGACCAGATCAGGTAAGCAAATTCAACCTTACGCCCAAGAGTGTAACAGCAGTGATGGTAGGGCTGAAAAACCGCGCCCGCGTGTTTGCCGCCCAGCGCGAAATAAACGCAGACCAGCAGGAAGCCCTGATGGGCGTGATGCCCGGTGTTGCCCTCGACCAGCTGTGGAGTCTGCTGCGCACTGGTGAAAGCGCCCTGCGCGTTCTTTCGTGGCTGGTTACTGTGGCCGGGCTGGCGGGGCTTGCGGCAACCATTCTCGCCGGGCTTGGTGAACGCAGGCGCGAGCTGGCCGTATTACGGGCCGCAGGCGCAAGCCCGCTGGACATCGTGGCCCTGCTTTCGCTGGAGAGCATGCTGCTGGTGCTGGCGGGCGCACTGGCTGGCACACTACTCACGGCCACCCTGCTGACGATCTTCAGCCCGATACTGTCCAACAGCCTTGGCCTGAGCCTTTCGCTTTCATGGCCCACGGCAACAGAGTGGCAACTGCTGGGCGCAATCTCTATCGCAGGCTTTCTGGCCGGGCTGATCCCCGCCTGGCGGGCCTATCGCATAAGTCTGGCCGACGGGCTCAACGCCTCGGCGTGACAAAGGAAGCTGCATGATAACCAACACCGCAACAAGGCGCATGTTCTGCCTGCTGGCGGCATTGCTGTTCTGCTGGCACAGCGCAACGGCGCTGGCCCTTACCGATGACTATACTCGCCAGCAATCCGAGCAGTGGCAGCCCACGCGCGAGGAGCTGGCCAAGGCCGCCGAGGCCAGAAAGAGCGGGAAATATACTGAAATTACGTGGGAGAATCTGATCCCGCCTTCATGGGATCCGGCCAAGGTGTTTGACAAGTTCAACTTTGACCGCTTTAGCGATGACGATCCCAGGGCAGGCAAGGCCCTGAAGGAATTTCAGGCCCTGTGGAGCAATGCCCCCGCCAACAAAGAGCTGGGCGGCAAACTGGTGCGCATTGCCGGCTTTGTGGCTCCCCTTGATTTTCTGGGTGGCGACCAAATGTCGGAGTTTTTGCTGGTGCCCTACTTTGGGGCGTGCATTCACGTACCACCGCCACCAGCCAACCAGATTATCTACGTTATTCTTGAAAAACCCATGGGCATCCAGATGATGGATACCGTCATGGTGTACGGCAAGCTTGAAATAGAAAAATCAGAAAGCGACATCGGCGACGCGGGCTACCGCATCAAGGCCGTGGCGGTGGAACCCTATGCAGCAGAAGAAACTGAATCAAACTGACCGCCCCGCGCCACCCAGTGCCGCAGATGTTCTCAGCGCCTGCCAGGGTTTGCGCCTTACGCGGGTGCGCCGCATGGTGCTTGAATTTTTGCTCGGTGCCCAAATGCCCGTCAAAGCCTACGACATTCTCGATGCATTGCGTCACGGTGCCCCCAAGGCTCTCACCCCCGCCAGCATCTACCGCGCACTCGACTACCTGCTGCAGGAGGGTCTGGTGCACAAGGTTGGCACACTCAATGCTTATGTAGCCTGCGCTGAAGCCTGCCCGGAAACCTGTGCAGACACCAACGCCGCCTGCACGGAAAGCTGCGCAGAAAACTGCACCTGTAGTCGCGCCGGAAGCCACAGGGTTCGCCACGCCCCGGTTTTTATGCTGGTATGCCCCGGCTGCCGCAAAAGCAAAGAAATCTGCGACCCAGCCCTGTACCAGACCATCTTTTCTGCCATGCAAAGGCAGGGTTTTCAGCTGCAGGGCGATACGGTTGAACTGACAGGCATCTGCCCCGGCTGCGCGCAGCAGCAGGATCAGAGCTGCACCATATAAACAGGATGGCGGCGCATGTTCCAGCTGAAACATGCGCCGCCAAACCCGTCCGGCAAATAGACGGTGGGAGCAGTCAAAACTTTCAAAACAAAGGGCCTTTTCAGGCCCTTTGTTATTTCATCTACTTTTCAGTTTCTTCCCCGCTCTTGGCCTCGGCCTTGGCCTTCTTGACGCGGGGGGTGCCAGTACGGTGCACCACAAACTTGCTGATAGAGGGTTTGCGATGAATGGGCTCCTGCTGCAGGCACTTTGTGGGGCATTTTTCCACACACGCAGAGCAATACACACACAGGAAGGGATCATAGTTCCACTTTCCGGCCTTTGCATCCACGGTAATGGCGTCTGTGGGGCATACTCTGGCGCAGGAATTACAGAATATGCATTTTGCGACATCGTTGGTAATTACGCCACGGTAGGCGGGGAATGGTTCGCGCTCTTCCAGAGGGTACAGCCTCGTGGCGGGCTTGCCCGAAAGATTGCGCAGCACGTTAGGAAGCATATACATGATGGGCTACCTCTCTGTGCATGAGATGCACGGGTCGATACTCAGCACGATAACCGGCACATCGGGCAGCTTGCAGCCCGGCAGCATGTGCAGCAGGGGCGGCACGTTGGCAAAGGTAGGCGTGCGCACGCGCATGCGTTCCAGATGCTTTGTGCCGTTGGCCCGCACATAATAGAACAGTTCACCGCGCGGCTGCTCCACACGGAACACCGATTCGCCTTCGGGATTGCCGGTAACCTTGACGGTCAGCTCGCTCTCGGGCAGGCGGTTCAGGGCTTCGCGGATAAGTTCTATGGAGTGCAGCACTTCATAAAAACGCACCTTGGAGCGGGCGTAACAGTCGCCGTCGTTCTCAACCACGGGAATGAAGTTGAGGTCCTTGTAGGCTGCGTAGCCGTGCATACGTTCGTCGATTTCCCAGCCGCTACCGCGCAGAACGGGGCCGGCAGCGCCGAGCAGACGGGCGTCGTCCTTGCTCAGGATGCCGATACCGCGAGTGCGTTCCTGCACGGTGTAGTCGTCAAGCATGGTACGGGTAAGCTCGCGCATGCCCTTTTCCAGCTCGTCCAAACGACCATGCATCCAGCGGATCTGGTCGGGGCTCAGGTCGCGGCGCACGCCACCAACCACGTTGACCGACAGGATAACGCGGTTGCCAGCCGTGGCTTCGCAGATGTCCATGACATGTTCGCGGATGCGCCAGAACTGCTGGAACACGCTTTCAAAACCAAAGGCATCGGCAAAAAGCCCAAGCCACAGCATGTGCGAATGGATACGGTGCAGCTCCGACCAGATGACCCGCAGAAACTGGGCGCGCGGCGGGGCCGTAATGCCCATCATGTCTTCAATGGCGTTGCAGTAGCAGTTGGCATGAATGCACGAGCAGATGCCGCAGATACGCTCAACCACAAAAACCATCTGGTTGTAGTCCTTAAGGCGCACCAGGCTTTCAAGCCCACGGTGCACAAACCCCAGCTGCGGCACAGCCCCCACCACGGTTTCGTCTTCCACCACAAACTTGATGTGCAGCGGTTCGGGCAGCACCGGGTGCTGCGGCCCGAAAGGAATCACGGTTGTGCGGTTGCTCATGCCTTCTCTCCTTTGGCCGTGTCATCCTTGGCGGCCTCGGCCTTGGCGGCAGGCCGCCGTACCGTGGTCATGGTAAAGTACGGCGCATGGGTAACCTCGCCTTCCAGATACATGGCCCCTTCGTAATCGAGGGGCAGATCCGCAAAGCGCACGCCAAACTGGTCCTGCGTTTCGTTCTCGATGAGCACGGCGCAGAAGTAGATGGGCGTGATGCTGGGGATGCGCTCTTTTCTGTTCACATCCATGCGCAGGTGCACCATACCCTTTGCGTCTGTGGGCTCCCACACGCACAGCTCGGCGTTGTGGCGCAGGTCGGACATGGTGAGGTTCACGTCAAAGTGGTAATAAAGCCGCAGCGTGTGCTCGTCCATGACAGTCTGCGACATGGTCACAAAACGATATTTGGCGTTAGCCAGCTGCTGCACTTCTGAAAGCAGCGTTTGCGGCGTCACTTCCTTGGCTTCAAAAAACATGGCTCTATCCTTTCCGGGTTAACCCGCGTTTTGCAGTGGCTTTTCGGGGGCTTCTTCCGGCGCGGACTCCGCCTGCGGCGTCATGTCGGGAGTGCCGTCCTCGTCGCCCGGCATAAAGGTGGGCACCGGTTCGGGGCCAAGACCCATCTTGGCCTTGAGTACGCCAAGGGCCTGCACCACGCCATCAATGATGGCCTCGGGTTTGGGCGGGCAGCCCGGCACAAACACATCCACAGGAATGATGTTGTACGCGCCGTTCAGCACGTTGTACGTATCCTTGAACACGCCACCCGAAAGGTTGCATGCACCGATGGATACCACAGCCTTGGGCGAAGGCATCTGTTCGTAAATCTGCCGCAGCACGTGCTGGTTGCGGTGGTTTACCGTGCCGGTAACCAGCAGCACATCGGCGTGCTTGGGGTTGCCCGCGTTGACTACACCGAAACGTTCTACGTCATACATGGGCGTCAGACAGGCCAGCACCTCGATGTCGCAGCCGTTGCAGGAACCGCAGTCAAAATGAACTATCCACGGAGACTTAAGCCGGCTCCGCTTGATCATATTGTCGACGAAACCCATATTCCGGCCTCCTTACGCCACGTACAGCCATAAAAGATTAACCAGGGCCAGACCCATGCCGAGCAACAGGGACTTCTTTTGCACCATCCACTGCCAGGTCAAACGGGCGGTGATGTTGTCGATAAGAATTTCTGTGAACAGCGAGGCGCCCACGAGAACGGCCATTCCCACAAAGCTGGTGTGCCAGAACATGGCGCACAGCCCAAGAATAAGCACCAGATCAAGCCAGTGGGCAATTTCAATAAGCGCAAGATAGGGACCAGAGTATTCGGTCTGCACGCCACGCACCAGTTCCTGGTGGCCGTGGTGGCTGGCCGCGATATCAAAGGGCGACTTGCGCAGCTTGATGGTCAGGGCGTAGCCAAGGGCCAGGAACAGCAGCGGCATCTTGAGCAGTAGGGGCTGTTCAAGCTGGAATACTGCGGCGATGGAAAACGACCCCGTGCACATGGCAAAACCCACGAACACCAGAATCAGGATGGGCTCATAAGCCAGCATGAGCAGCAGCTCGCGCTGGGCGCCCATGTTGCTGTAGGGCGAGGGCACGCACACGGCGCCCACTACCTGAAACACAGCACCCACGGTAAGCACAAAGAACAGCAGCAGCAGGTCTCCGCCCATAAAGAAGAGCAGCAGAGAAAGCACTGACGAAATAAGCGTTACATACGCGCTGAACACAAGCCAGGCATTGGTTACCTGCGGCTGTTTGCCCAGCAGTTTGAAGATATCATAAAAAGGCTGAAGCAGCGGAGGCCCAAGACGGGACTGAAGGCGCGCCGTAATGCGGCGATCAAGTCCGGTAAGCAGCCCGCCCACCAGGGGCGACAGAATCAAACCGCCGATTGCGCTGAAGATGGTGAGCATTACAGCAGACCTCCTACCAGTACGACCAGGAATGCGGTGGAAATGATGTCGATGGCCCGCGTAATCTTGCTCTCGCCAAAATACTGGCTGAGATAGAAGTTGGCCACGCGTACTGGTTCAAAGGCATTCATGGGCCCCTTGAAGCCAACCACGCCGTCCTTTACTTGCGTAAGACCCGAGAAATAGGGCTGTGCGTGAGCAGATTCGGGAACCCTGCGGGCTTCGCGCCAAGCATACCACACACCCAGACCCAGCAGAAGGAACAGGAAGTAAATCCACACGTACCCTTCGGCCCCGGTAAGGGTAGCACCGGGAATGAAGCCCTCAGTCTGCAGGTTGAAGCGTGCGTACACGGCCCGCACCGAGGGTTCCACAAAAGTCTGAAGCACCATGGGCGAAATGAACGAGAAGCCCACCGCAAGACCGCACAGCGAACGCAGTGCAAACATGACCGAAGGCTTGGGGTGACCGTGGGTGGGGCGTTCGTGCATCTTGGAGGAAGAAACAAGTACGCCAGCCCAGCGGGCCCAGAACAGTACGGTAAAGGCCGAGCCCAAGGCTACGAAAAAGACGATGGGCGTCATGGCCTGGGTGGCGCGGGCAATAGCCTCGATGGCCATCCACTTACCAATCAGCATGCCAAAGGGAGGCAGCATCATGGTAAAAATGCCGATGACGGTGATAATGGCAGTACGGGGCATCTTGCCGTACAGGCCGCGCATGTCTTCGATATCGCGCGAACCGATGCGCTGCTCAATGGCGCCCACGCACATGAACAGCAGGCCCTTGGACACGGAGTGGTAGATGATGATGGTGGTTGCCGCCATCATCGAGGCCGCCGTGTTAATACCCACACAGGCAATAATGAGGCCCAGGTTTGCGATTGTGGAGTATGCCAGCACCTTTTTGGCGTTGCTCTGGCTCACCGCAAGAATACAGGTTGCCACAAAGGTAAATGCACCAAACAGGGCCACAATGGTGGACATGGTGGTTCCCGCAAAGGCGGGGGCCATGCGCAGCAAGAGGTAGGTACCCGCTTTCACCATGGTAGCCGAGTGCAGCAGGGCCGAAACAGGCGTGGGCGCGACCATGGCGCCGCAAAGCCAGCTTTCAAAGGGAACCTGCGCCGACTTGGTAAAGGCGGCCAGACAGAAGAATGCAAAAGGCAGCAAAATGGCCGTGTTCTTCACATCCATGGCGGTCATTTTTTGCAGCACAAGCTCGGTAGAGAGCGTGCCGAGGCTCTTCTGAATGAACAGCATGGCCGAGACAAAGGCCAAGCCCCCAAGCACGTTCATCCACAAGGCGCGTTGCGCGTTGGCTTTTGACTCGTCTGTCTGGTCATGCCCTATGAGCATGAATGAACACAGCGTTGTAATTTCCCAGAAAAGGAACATCCATGAGAGATTGTTGCAAAGCACCAGACCGTTCATGGCTCCCAGGAAGCAGAAAATAATGGCAAAAAATCGGGGCTGGCGCGAAACACGCAGGTGCAGGTGCTCCTCGTGCAGATCCATGTAGCCCATACCGTAAATGGTGATAAGCCCGCCCACCACGGTGATGATGATCACCATGATCAACGAAAGCCCGTCTGCCACAAAGGCAGTGATGGGCACTTCATGCCCGGGGAGAACAAATTTGAGGTAAAGCATGCCCACAAGCTGAAGCAGGGTCATGCCCATGATGAGGCGGCTGCCAAGTTTCCAACCTATGCCGAGAATGTAGACCAGCAAGAGCAGGTCCAGCACGCTGAACACGGAATCGGCCGAAAGGCCAAGTATGGAACCGACCTCAAGCCTGAAAGCGCCATTCGCGCCCAAGGTCACGGCTGCCACTGCCATGATCGTAATCGCCGCAGGCACTATCAGTTTACGTGTGCCGCTGCTTTGCGTGAAATAGAGCACAAGCGCCATAATAAACGGCAGTGCTACACAACAAAAAACAAGTGTACTCATCTTCATTGCCCCACTACATTGCGAGTTGTGAAAAACTTCACTCTAGATAACTTCCTCACAACATAAAAAAATCACAAACCTCCTTACATCCTTTGTCCATTTTCTTTCTTTTAGAGTTAATCTATGTACATTCTTGCGTCAACATATTTGCAAAAAATTGCCACACTGTTTGTTTGATGAACAAAACATACTTGGAGATTTGTATTTTATCCGCCTGAATTTGAGCAGCAATTTTTGGCCAGAATAGGCATATTTCTACTCGGGATTTCCACCGCGTTGCACGTAAGTTGCCAGCGGCCTGACCTGCCAGGGATGGAAAAAAATCTGAAATGGGGGGTGAAGAAGTGGCAAACCATGGCGCAAAAAATGAAAAATGCGCGCAAAAAAGCAAGCGTCCCGGCCACACCATTTTGCACAATTACTGTGCAGGGTGTGGCAAGGACGCTTGCTGTATAGTGCCTTGCAGGGCCTTGGCGCGCGGGATCCGCTAGCGGTGCGGAGCGCGCAGAATCAGGCTCAGGCGTCGAGCACCAGAGGCTCTTCGGCCATGGTGGCGACCATGACGGCCTTGATGGTGTGCAGACGGTTCTCTGCCTCCTCAAAGGCCATATTGCGGGGCGATTCAAACACATCATCGCTCACTTCCATGCATTCAATGCCGAAGCGCTGATAGATGTTTTCGCCAACTGTAGTATCGCGATTATGGAAACTGGGCAGGCAATGCAAAAACTTGCAGTCTGCATTGCCCGTCATTTCCATTGTTGCCGCGTCCACACGGTACGGCGTTAACAGCTCGATGCGCTCTTTCCAAACAGAATCCGGCTCGCCCATGGACACCCAAACATCGGTGGAGAGAAAATCGCAGTCTTTAACGCCTTCCTGCACGCTTTCTGTACGAGTAATGCGCGCACCTGTGGTTTTGGCTATGCGGGTTGCCGTTTCAAAAACCTCGTCAGACGTCCACAAAGCCTTGGGAGCTACGGAACGGAAGTCGAGGCCCAGCAGGGCTGACCCAACCATCAGAGAATTGCCCATATTATAGCGCGCATCTCCAAGATATGCCAGCGTTTGCTTGCACAAAGGTTTATTGCAGCATTCGCGCATGGTAAGCATGTCTGCCAGAAACTGGGTGGGGTGCCACTCGTTGGTAAGACCGTTCCACACAGGCACGTTGGCGTGCTTTGCCAGGGCCTCTACCCTCTCCTGCTCAAAGCCACGGTACTCGATGCCATCATAAAAACGGGCAAGCACGCGGGCTGTGTCAGCCAGTGATTCTTTTTTGCCCATCTGTGAACCTGAGGGGCCAAGATAGGTTATGCGAGCGCCCTGATCATAGGCCGCCACTTCAAAGGAACAACGGGTGCGCGTGGAATCTTTTTCAAAAAGAATGACAATATTTTTGTCTGCCAGAAACTTTGGCTCTCGACGCGCCTTTTTGGCCCGTTTAAGCTGGGCGGCCAGATCCAGCAAATAGGTGAGTTCTTCCGGCGTGAAGTCGGTTTCTTTCAAAAAATCCCGCTGATACAGCTTGTTGCTCATGACGCATTCCCACCTTTTGCAGACAGTGTGCTCCCCTGCGGCTGGGCCGCAAGACAAAAACTATAAGTAGAGTAACATTCCAATTTCGTCACAGCAGTAAAACTTGGGACATTTACTGCATTCAACCCACACAATGGCAGGCATGTCTTCTCGCTTGAATTCGCTGAATCCACACCTGGAAAAAAAAGGCGCTGCCAGGGTAAAGGCAAAAACCCGTGGCAGGCCAAGATTACGGCATCGGTCCACCAGAGCGGCCACCAGCCTTTTGCCAAAGCCCTGCGCCTGACAGGCGGGGTGCACGGCAACAGAACGAATTTCCGCCAGGTCTTCCCACAACACATGCACGGCACCACAGGCCACCACCACATCCTGACCGTCAATGGAGGAAGGCGCCGTAGCAACCATGTAATCCTGTATATGCTGGTAAAGATACTGCGGGCCACGCGCCAGCATTACATTGGACGATGCGTAGTGGTTGATGAGCGCAGACATGCCGTGCACGTCGCGCACTGTCGCCGACCGGATGACCAGGGAAGAAAGATTATCAATCTGCACATCCTGAACAAGCGGTTTTTCTTCAACTCCTACACGTGGAATGGCAATGGCCATCATGCTCCCCAAAATCTGAAGTGTGCCTTTACCCCCACACAGGGTAAAAGAAGCCTGAAAGGTTGACCAAACAAGTGCACGCCAAACTCTGCCGCAAAGAGTAAGCATAATAACAAGCTTTGCGCTGTGCAAGCAGTTACGGCCCCAATGCGCACAAAATTTGCCCACCGCAACACATTTACCCCCTTTCAACCAGCAAATCGGCGTTGCCCGCATACGCCTTTGCAGCTATGATGCCTCCACCAAGGAGAAAGCATGCGTTCTGCACTACGGTTTACCATAATCTGCCTTGTCTGCGCACTGTTGTGCCATGTGCCCAGGTCAGTCATTGCTGCCGATCAGGGGGGCGACCATCCCCGCCTGACCAAGATCGTGGCCCTTACCCGTCATGGAGTGCGTTCGCCAACACAAACTGCCGCTACACTCTCGCAGTGGAGCACCCGCACCTGGCCCCAGTGGCCCGTGCCAAGGGGGCACCTGACGCCTCGCGGCGCACGCCTTGTTACCGCCATGTGGGAAGACATGCGCGGGCGCATGCTGAACCTCGGCCTGCTGCCAGACGCAGTCTGTCCCCCGCCCGGCAAGGTATTTGTTCGCGCCGACGTGGACCAGCGCACCCGGGCCACCGCCAAGGCACTGCTTGATGGTCTTTGCCCCGATGGCAGCCAGTCTTACGCGGTTTCGGGCCAGTCGCCCGACCCGCTCTTTCACCCCGTGCAGGCGGGGATACAACGCTTTGACCCCGCCTCTGTGGCCGCCAGCATCATAGACAATGCCGGTGGCGATCTGGACAGGCTGCACGAAGACAACGCAACCACACTGACCCACATGCAGCACCTGAGCTCCCCGCTGGGTGCGGAAATGTGCGCCCGGTATAATTTGCCGCCCTCGTGCGGGCTGACCGACCTGCCCAATTCCGTAAGTGTGGAAGCTGACGGCAGCGGCGCGGGGCTTTCAGGCGCGCTGGCCGCAGCCTCTGGCATGGCCGAGATCTTTTTGCTGGAATACGCCCAATGGCCCGATGTTTCTGCGGGCTGGGGACAGGTAGACGCACGCGTTCTGCGCGAGGTGCTGCCCGTGCACACCAGCGTGTTCAACACTGTAAACCGCGCACCTGTGGTAGCCCGGCTCAAAGGGGCTTCGCTTCTTTCAGAGATGATGGCCGCCCTTGAGGGCTCGCACCGCGACCAGCGCTGTAATGCAGCCTCGCTGGTGGTTTTTGTGGGGCACGACACCAACATCGCTAATGTTGGGGCACTGATGGGTGTTAACTGGCAAATCTCGGGCTATCCCGACAATGCCACCCCGCCCGGTTCTGCCCTGATGCTCGAACTGTGGGAACGGGGCGACAGCAAAGAGGTGCGAATACGCTTTTTTGCCCAGACACCAGAGGCGCTGCACGCACCCTTTGAAGAACAGCGCCAGCCTGTGGGCAGTTTTGTTGTCACACCCCAGCTTACCGACCCCGCCAGAACTCACAAGGCCACGGCGGCCCAGGTTACAGCCCCGCCGGTTGTAGGCGAAGCCCGCTTCAGCCTTGAGGACTTTACCCAACGGGTAAGCAATGCCGTGCAAAACGCGCCCCTCGCTCCGCAGGAAGTGCCGCCACTACGTCTGCGGGCAGATATAGAGGCCGACAGCACCACAGCCGCCACTGCAAAACCAGAATCCACCCCGGGCACAGCAGTCACCAGATAAAAAACAGCATCCACCTGCTGATTTCAGTAAACGCCGTCTCATTCGATGCGGCGTTTTTCCTTTTACTGCGTCCCCAAAACCACGGTTTCCGCGGTCCACAAGGGTTGCGGCAAAAATTTCCCCCCTATTTCAGGGAACAGTTTTTGCACATTTTTTACCGGGAATTATTTTCCCCGGCTGATACGCGACACAGGGAGGTGCGCTTACAGTACTCGGCCACGCCCGCAGTGGATTGCAGGCGTTACCGGCTATGTCCTCACGGACTGGGAGACAGTTATGAGCGTCAGTGCGTTATCATCATCTTCTTCATCATATTGGGAGAAGATGCTTGCGCAGATGAAGGGTTCCAGCGAATCACAAACGCAGGACAATCTGGCAGGCAAGCTCTTTGGGGATCTGGATTCTGATGGGGACGGCACGCTAACCCTCTCTGAAACCGGACTGAGCAAGGATCTCTACAGCAAGATCGACGCCGATGGCGACGGTACGGTTACGCAAACCGAACTGCAAAAGGCCATCGAAACCCAGCGCAATGCCATGTTCACCAGCATGCAGCTGGGCCAGAGCCAGACTGGTTCTGCCACCGACACCTCGACCACAGGGCAGCCCACCGCCAAGGACCTGCTCTCGTCCATTATGAATGGACAGGTTCCCGGTGGAATGCACGGTGCTGGCAAGGGCAAAAACGGGGATGACCTTGCATCCAAACTTTTCTCGGCGTTGGACAGTGACAGCAGCAACGGCCTGAGCGTGGACGAAACCGGGCTCAGCCAGTCGGTTTTCGATTC
>NZ_WASP01000003.1:236050-331041 GCF_009712225.1 Desulfovibrio sp.
GAAACCGGGCTCAGCCAGTCGGTTTTCGATTCAATGGACGTAAATCAGGACGGTTCTGTTTCTGCTGACGAACTGGCAACGGCGCTTGAAAAGCAGCGTACCGCCATGGGATCCGGCCAAGGCTCCTCTACGCGCACACAGATAGCTCAAAGCTTTCTTTCTGCCATCGCCAACAGCGCCTATCAGACCCTGAGCCAGACTACAGCCACAACCCAAGGCGTGGAGGCCGTGGCCTAACCCACCGCACCGCAGATTCTTCTCCAAAGGAAGAGCACTGACAGCTATGCCCATAAACGACGCCCCGGTTGCACGAGCAGCCGGGTCATCGTTTATGGGCCCTATTTTACCCGCCAGCAATACCCATTCTAGCGCTCACCATTTTTTGCACAGCCTCAGGGCAGAATTCTACGCTTCACTGTGACGGAAAACACAGATAATCCGCGCCAGCCATGAAAAAATGGATTTATCGAGGCATGCGAAAAGATTATTTTTCACATGTTCCGCAAATCTTTTTCGCCCTGTAATCAGCCGCTTAAATTCTGTAACAATCCAATTTTTTTAAACTATTTTTTGCAAATGAGCCACATTTGTGGCAATTATACCGCTTGTGAAATTAGTGAGATTATATTGACATTATCGGTATAAAGAAATAGGAACAAGGCCGAGTTGGCAGACTCTTGTAAACAGTATTCAGCAGAGGGATTTATATGAATAAGTTTGAAAAGCTCCATGAAACTTTGATGCGCGAGATGCGTCTTATCCATGCTCCCGTTGCAATTAAATACTTCTTCGACCAGGAAGAGCTTGATTCTTTCAAAAAAAACCAGCCCCACTATTCCCCCATTAAGCCGCTCACCTTTTGTCAGAGTGAAGTTGGCGCACGAATGGAAGGAATTACAGTTATTGTCGAACGCGAAAACCTTGGCTGTACCAATGCCAGTTTTGTGTTCGGCTGGAAGGATCTGGACGAATCCGAGGTAAAAAGCCACCTCAAGTATTGCGCCGATGCCGACCATGCGCGCCAGGTTCTTGAAGCAAAACCGCATGTTCCGGCCAACCTGCTCGCAGTGGCTGTGAGCCCGCTCGCCGCCATGACCGTGCAGCCCGATGTGGTGCATTTTGTGTGCGACACCATGCAGGCCTACCATATTATCGGCGACTGGATGGCAACCCAGCGCATCGACAACTTCCACCCGTCCATGAGCGTGAACTCTGCCGTTTGCTCCGGCAACGTCTACACGCTGAACACCAAGCAGGCCAACCTGTACCTTGCGTGCAGCGGCAGCTATAATTCGGGCAAGACCGAGCGCGGCGAAATCAATGTGGCCATTCCCGGCGAGCACATTGAAGCTCTTGTGCAGCGCCTTGAAGACCGCGTTACCCAAAAGGGCGGCGCTTCCATCACCCGCCTGGGCGAACCCTTCCCCGGCGCGGCCATCTGCAAAAACTGCCCCCTGATCATCTTCAAGAAAGAACGCGAAGCCTAAGCCAGCGCGTACAAATGCATAAAAGCAACAGCCGGACTGCCCATGGGCAATCCGGCTGTTGCTTTTATATGGTTCTGCCCTGTCCGCGCCCTGCGCGTTGTGGCAACGACTAACGGCTACATAAAGAACAGCCAGGTCAGCAGCGCAAACAAGGGCACAAGAATACCCACCGACCACAGCATGTAGCCAAAAAAGCTGGGCATGCGCACACCATCGCTTTCTGCAATGGAGCGCACCATAAAGTTGGGCGCGTTGCCAATATAGCTATTGGCCCCCATAAAAACAGCACCAGCAGATATGGCCGCGAGCGTTGCGGGCATTTCGTGCATGAGACGCTGCGCGTCCCCACCAGCGGTGTTGAAGAACACAAGATAGGTTGGCGCATTATCCAGAAAGCTAGAAAGTATGCCGGCAAGCCAGAAGTACATGGCGTTTACTGGCTGCCCATCTTGCGAAACAAGACGTATCAGCGGGGCCAACGCGCCATCTGTTCCTGCCCGCAAGATGGCAATGGCAGGAATCATGCTGATAAAGATGCCAAAGAACAGCTTGGCCACTTCTTCAATGGGTGCCCACGAAAAACCATTCAGTTCGCGGCAGCGCCTGCTCGTAAACCGGAGCGACAGCCCGGCCAGACATAGCAGGGCAACGTCGCGCAGCAGGTTCTGCGCTTCAACCGGCACGCCAAATACCGAAACCAGCTCGCCCAGCGGGTACAGACCCGACGCAAGCACGGCAATCACCACACCCAGCAAAAACAGCAGGTTAACGCCACCTTCAAACCCCAGTTTTTCTTCTGGCGCATCATTGCGAGCCGCAGGTTGCGGACAGCCTTCTTTATTGTACAGCACGGAATCAAGAGCAAAAAAGATCACCAGCAAAATTGCGGCCAGCAGGCTGGTTTTTGTCAGCAGGTGGGTTGTTGTCCAAAAAAAGTCCACGCCCTTTAAAAAACCCAAAAACAGCGGTGGATCTCCAAGGGGTGTGAGCGAACCACCAATGTTGGCCACAAGAAAGATGAAAAACACCACAGAATGTGCCCGATATCTGCGGTGGGCATTGGCCCGCAACAGGGGGCGAATAAGCAGCATGGCGGCGCCGGTTGTGCCCATGCAGCTTGCCAGCACCGTGCCTACAGCCAGCAGACCGGTGTTTACCGCCGGGGTTCCCACCAGCGAGCCTGTCAAACGCACACCGCCAGCCACCGTAAACAGGGTGAACAGCAGCACCAGAAAGGGAATGTAATCAAGTAGAATGATATGTAAAAATTCGTACAGGGCGACACTGAAGCCGTAAATCATCAGGCAGGGGACCAGAAATGCCATGCCCCAGCAAGCGGCTATCTTGCCAAAATGCCTTTCCCACAGATGCGGCAACGCCAGAGGCAATACAGCAATGGAAAGCAGCATGCACACAAAGGGAATGGCCCAGAGAACCGAAAGCTGCGCACCTGGAATGCTGGGGTGACCAGTGGACGCCAGCGCCATATCGGGCATGCAGAAAACTGAGCTGATTACGACACCCCAAGCAAAAAACCCGGCCATATGCGCTCCTGAAATTTACTATCTGTGAGGCAGAAGAATATTCGACTACCAATTATCACTATAAATTTCAATCGCTCATCCATTAGATACAGGTAAAAAAACTTCACAACTCAACACTGCATGCCGTGGATATTCTTGAATGGCAAGCTTCAAAATATCGCTGGCCTGCAACACAACATAAAAAACGGGCTGGTGCAGTCATGCACACAGCCCGTCATCAATCAGCACAAGAATTGTCGATTCTGGTGCAGACAATCAACCCTGCTTCATTTCATGAACCAGGCTGCCCAATTCCTGCGCCTGCCGCGCAAGCTCTGTAACCGCATGAGCGGCCTCGCCCATGGCATCTGCAGTCTGCTTGACCATTTCATTTACATTGCCGATCGACATATTGATTTCATCACTTGCGGCAGACTGCTCTTCACTGGCCGTAGCAATGGCGTTTACCTGATCGGCCACACCCAGAACCGTTTCAAGTATTTCATTCAGTGCTTGACCTGACTGACTGGCATAGCCCGTAGCCTGATTGACCTGCTCAAGCGCATTATCCATGATGACATGCTTTTTGAGGTGCTTTCCTGTATGGACTTGATGGCATTGCCAACATCATGGGTGGAAGCCATGGTTTTTTCTGCCAGCTTGCGCACCTCGTCGGCAACAACGGCAAAGCCTCGCCCGGCGTCGCCAGCCCTCGCGGCCTCAATGGCGGCGTTGAGCGCCAACAGGTTTGTCTGGTCGGCAATATCGGAAATAACGCCCATAATCTGGCTGATGGCCTGTGCATGAGCATTCAGCTGCAGCATATCCTGTTTGAGTTCCTGCGATACGGTCTGTACCTGCCCGATGCTGACAAGAGACTTTTGCACAATGCTTGATCCGCTCTGGGCTTTTTCTCTGGTTTCGGCCGAAGCAACAGAGGCCTGACCGGCATTGCGGGCCACTTCCTGCACTGTTGCATTCATCTGGTTCATGGCGGTGGCAGCTTCTGCCAGCCGCTGGGCCGCCTGCGCAGCGCCCTTGTCTGACTGCTCGATCTGGGCAGAAAGCTCGGTTGAGGCAGAGCTGACAATCTGCACCACTTTTTCGAGCCTGCCAGCGGCGTGCAACATAGCATCGGCCTTTTTGTGGGCCTCGTCCTTGGCGGCATTGGCGCTTTCCATGACATCGTGGGCTTGGCGCGACTGCTCTCTGGCATTTTCCGATTCCCTCTGGGCATCCTGAATATGCTCCTTCAATGCCTCCACCATATTGATAATAGCCCCGTATACACCGATTCTGGCGTGACCGTCGTCCACATTAAAATCTCCACCAACCACGCGCCGCGCCACCACCAGCAGGTCTCCGGGATCTCTGCCCAGTTGCCGGTTGGTTTCACGGGCGATCAGCACCGCAGCGACAGACGCAAGCAAGAGGGCAAAAATGGTCAGCCCAATGCCAATGCCATTGCTTTTGGCATACAGACTGTCGCCCAACAGGCCTCTGGCATGGGCATTGTCGTGCGAAACCTTGACCAGACTGTTTATGGCTTCCGAGAGGCTTTCATAGTCAACATGCCCCTTGCCCAAAAGCAGGGCCAGCGCATCGTCTGGCTTTCCCTCTTGCCGCAACCGGTGCACCTCTTTCGAGGTTTCCAGATATTTGAATAGTTCCCTGTCTATGGCGGCAACACAACTTTTGGCGTTGCCCGAAATGCAAAGAGCACTGACTTCTTTAAGCTCACGGTCTAATTTACGGCGAATTTCATCAATTTTAGCCGAAAGAGCCGCAGCTTTTTGCACATTCTTCTCGATAAGATACTGAAATTCGTAAACCCTGTACTCTGTTGTATCGGTATTAATTTCACCTGCAAGTTCTGAAACAGGCACGTTACGGTGGGCCAGAACCGAAGTGATGCCGTTAAGCTCCGCCATCTGCCAAAGCAGATACCCGGCCAGTAACGCCATCAGCAACCCAAGCATCCCCATTCCGAAAGAAATTTTGGTTACGAGCTTCATAAATTTACTCGCGGCTAGAGTTTATATTGCAGTGGGGAAACGCATCATTCACGTAAAATCAATATAGCATATCGGCTTTACACAACTTCACGTTATACCGGTTATGAAAAAAAACTAATACATGCAAACGTAAAAAATAATAAATATCATCATGATATATTTTTGTGCAATAAATTATTTTTCCGAACGACACGCAATTGCAAATCGAAGACAAGATTTCAAATCAAAACAGCATATTAATCAAATATCGATTACATACTTTAAATCAAAGCCAAACATTATTTCGATTTATAAAAATTTATTAATAATAAAAGTATATTAAACAAATAAAAGCAATATAATCGGTATTTTTTACAAAATATAAATATAAATAAAAGAATATATGCAAGATAGATACATAATACGAAAGCTCACTCAAAGTAATCAAAACTGCCGCGATCGGCGTGATGCAAAAATACAATAAGGCAAGTTGCCATGATGGATTTCCACGGTGTTTCCCCAAAAAACTGAAAAAGGGCCGCAGCTCTTCAGCTACGGCCCTTGATAGTTGCGTGATTAAATACGCTTACGACTTCTTCAAGTTTTCCACAATACGGCTCAAATCTCCGGTCATTTCAGCAAGCTGCTGAATGGCCGTCGCCGATTCCGACTGCCCGCGCGTTGTATCGCTGGTAAGACGGGACACTTCGTCAAGGCTGCGACTGATCTCTTCCGATGCGGAGGACTGTTCTTCTGCCGCAGTGGCAATGGACTGGGCCTGCTCCGCATTTTCCTTGGCCAGACCAAGAATGGCGTCGAGGACTTCGCCAGATTTGTGTGACAGGGTTGTGGTTTCCTCCACTACCGTACTGGCGCGATCCATGGAGGTAATGCTCTGCCTGGCGGCAGTTTGCATGCCAGAGATATTTTCTCCCACCTGTTTGGTGGCCCCAATGGTCTTTTCCGCAAGCTTGCGCACTTCATCGGCAACTACCGCAAAACCACGGCCGGCTTCACCAGCGCGGGCAGCTTCAATGGCGGCATTCAGCGCCAGCAGGTTGGTCTGGTCTGCAATATCATTAATAACGTCCATGATGGCGCCAATGCTGTCGGCCTGCTTGCCAAGAGCGGTAAG
Source organism: Desulfovibrio sp. (assembly GCF_009712225.1). NCBI lineage: Bacteria > Pseudomonadati > Thermodesulfobacteriota > Desulfovibrionia > Desulfovibrionales > Desulfovibrionaceae > Desulfovibrio > Desulfovibrio sp. The sequence goes on from NZ_WASP01000003.1 coordinate 242,190, forward strand.
GTCAACCTTCATGGCCTGGGTCTGCTCGTGCACGTGGTTTACCGATGCGACAACCTGACGCACCAGGGTAACACCCTGCCCCGCTTCCTGCTGGGTTTTGGCGGCATTGGAGGCAGCCTGCCCCGAATTACGGGCCACATCTACAATGGAAGCGGTCATCTGCTCCATGCCCACAGAGGTATCCCCCATGCGCTGGCGCTGAATTTCTGCCGCTTTGGCAATCTGTTCCGACTGGGCGGCCAGCTCTTCGGTGCTGGATGCAATGCGGGCAACTACACCTTCTATCTGGCTGGCAGCCTGCAAAATTCCTCGCCGGGTGGCCAGTTCGGCCTCCTTGCGTGCCTCTTCCGCCTCGGCCACGGCCTTTTGCGCGCGTTCGGCCTCGGCATGTGCATGGCGTTCTTTTTCTTCGGTGGTGCGTATCATTTCTTTAAGGCGCGCCACCATGTTGCGCAGAGCATCGGCCAGCGTACCCACTTCATCCTTGCTCTTGATGTCGAGGGTTTCGTCAAGGTTGCCCTCTGCTACCGCCGTGGCAAAAACAACACCCTTGCCCAAGGGCTTGAAGATCAGCATCGTAACCAGAAAATGCACCATCAGGGCCGACAGCACCAGAGCTACAACGGCCGTAATGGCGCTGGTATGCAGATTCGCTGTCGAGTCGGCCTGGATTTCTTCAAGCGGCTTGTATGTCCAGACCTTCCAGCCCAATCCGGCGATGATGTACAGGCTGCCCTCGTAGGCCTTGCCGTTATGCGTAAACTGGATACGGCTGTTTTTCTGCAGATCTGTGTATTTCTTGAGGTCGGGTATTGCTTCCCACAGGCTTTTGCCAATGCGCTTGTCGTCGCGGTTGGCCATGATATAACCATCGGGGCGGGTCAAAAAGATATTGTCAAACTCCAACACATGGTTGGTAAAATTGGTGATGTCTGTAAGGCCAAGATTGATGCAGAGCGTGCCGGAAATTTTGCCGTTTTCCATCAGTGGAACACCCACGGCCATAACAGTTGCACCGATGGACGAGGTATACGGCGTTGTGACCACGCGCTTTTCGCCGTTGTACATGCGCGTATACCACTCACGCCCCAGCGACTTGGCGTTAAAATTCTTTATCACGCCCTTGTTATTGTGTGTTTCACCCGTATCGAAGGCATAGTAGGCTTCCACAAGCTTTGTCTGGTTAAGCAGCTGAATCAGCAGATTACGCTTATATTCATAAACGTCATCCGGGTTCACCCCCACGGTGTTTGTCAACATGCGCGAGGTGATTTCAAGCAGGTTGAAATACACGTCCATCTTTTCTGACACAGCCTTGCCCACTGCCTGCGACATGGTATCCAGCTGTTCCATTTCGGAATCATAGGATGAGGCGCAGAAACTCCGGTATGAGCTGTAGGTCATCGCCACAATCACCAGAGAAAAAAAAGCAAAGACACTCAATAGGATTTTATTTTTTGCACTCATTGCCACGTCAATTTCTCCTTATCAATGGCAGCTTGGTTACCAGTCTACAATGCATTATTATCGAATATCAGCTAAAATACTTTATAGCAAACAACAAAACACTATATAATTTTCTTAAAAGACCTTTTTTTGCGATAATTATGTTTATTAGAATATCATGCGTTGCATTTATGCAACATATTGTTGCAAAAATGCAACATTCATCAATAAAAAAGCATCCACCTCATGACATATATTGATTCAAAAAATAGAATTATGGCCAAGCCTGCATGCATATCTTGACACATCAAAACGCATAGAGCGCATCATGCCAGATACGGTGATCTGCAATACACAAGGGGTGCATGTTGTGCCAGACACGGCACTTCTGTATAAGCGGGCATTATGAATGCAGCAGAATTCAGACAAAATGCGATCCAGGGCGGCTTGCAATAATGAGCATAAGTGTACTTTGGGGGCTGTTTTTTTCGGCTTTTGTGGCAGCGTCGATTTTTCCGGCGCAGTCCGAACTTTTTCTGGCGGGCGCGCTGGCAAACAAGTCGGCACCGTTCTGGGCCATAATTGCCGCCGCAAGCATCGGCAATACGTTTGGCTCTGCCACAAACTGGCTGCTCGGGCGCTTTTTTTTGCACTATCAGGATCGCCGCTGGTTCCCCATCAATAGAACCAAGCTTGCCCGAGCAGAAGCATGGTACGCCAAATACGGGCGCTGGTCTCTGCTGCTGAGCTGGGCCCCCATAATTGGCGACCCTATCACCCTTGTGGCGGGTATCCTGCGTGAGCCGTTTTCATCATTTATTGTAATTGTGGCGGTAGCCAAAACACTCAGGTATCTGGTGGTGGCGCTCATCACCCTGCAGTTTGCGTAAAAAACAAAAAAAGGATTTACGGATATCTTCCGTAAATCCTTTTGCTTTTTAATGGCGCGCCCGGCAGGAATCGAACCCACGACCAAGAACTTAGAAGGTTCCTGCTCTATCCAACTGAGCTACGGGCGCACACGCAAGGGCTCAGAGCCCAGCCGTGTGGCGCACAATATAGAGATAGCGCCCCATGCCGTCAAGCTCTGCGGCGCATGTCCCGCCCACAGCAAAAAATGGCGCGCGACCAGCGCGTAGCGCGCCCGGCAACGGTTCTACCGCTGACATGCGGCCCGCTTTGCGCTAAGCTCTTTGCATGAATACCACGTTTGGCACTCCTGCAGACATTCAGCGCCATCTGGATGGCCTGGGTCTTTTTCATATGGATATGGGCCTTGGCCGCATGCGCCGCGCCCTGGCGGCTCTTGACCTTACGCGTCCGCCCTTTGTGGTGACGCAGGTGCTGGGCACCAACGGCAAGGGATCCACATCAGCCTTTCTGGCGTCGCTTGCGATTGCGCACTGTTGCCGTGTGGGGCTGTACACCTCGCCGCACTTTGTCAGCCCCACAGAGCGAATCCGCATTGGCGGGCCGGAACAACCAGTTTGCGCTCCGTGGCCAGCGGAAAGCTGGGTGGAACCGGCCAATCAGGTTATGGCTGTTGCGCCAGAGCTGACCTATTTTGAATTTCTCACCGTGCTGGCCCTGCTGGGTTTTGCCCGTGAAGGCGTGGAACTGGCCGTACTTGAGGCAGGCCTTGGCGGCAGGCACGACGCCACCACTGCCGTGGCCGCCGATCTTTTGTGCTATGCACCCATCGCCCTCGATCACAAAGACATCATAGGCCCCACCCTTGCCGATATAGCGGCAGACAAGGCCGCCGCCATACGCAGCGCAGCGCCCGTGTGCAGCGTTGCGCAGTTTCCGGAGGCATCCAGGGCTCTGGAAAACGCCGCACGCGCGCACAAAGCCCCCATTTTCAGGGCCAGCCCCGCGCCTTCAGGCTTGCGACTTGGGCTCAACGGCCCTCACCAGCGCACCAATGCAGGCCTGGCTCTTGCAGCCTGGCAGCAGCTTGCCCTCATGCTGCATAAAAATACAGATGACGCGCCAGCACAGGAACAGGGCCTCCAGCAAGCCTTTGTGCCGGGCCGTTTGCAGCGTCTGCCCGGCACAGAATCCCTGCCCCCTCTGTTGCTCGACGGGGCCCACAACCCCCATGGCATGGCGGCACTGATCAAGGCCCTGCGTGCCGGAGGCATCAAGCCCGCCGCAGCCATATTTTCCTGCCTTGCGGATAAAGACTGGCTGCCCGCCGCCCAGATGCTCAAGCACTATCTGGGCGAGGCCCCCATGTTTGTTGTTACACTCGACAACCACAGGGCCGCAGCGGCAGATGATATTGCGGAGGCCTGCAACAGCCTGCCGCCCGCAACGGCACACGCCTTGCCGCATGGCCCGCAGGCTCTAGCCCAGGCGCTGGAACTGGCCCGCGCCCTGCCTGAAGCCAGCGAAACCCGGCCCGTGCTCATGAGCGGTTCGCTGTACCTGCTCTCAGAATTTTTTACATTGTATCCACAGGGGCTTATGCAGAGCACCGGAGCACAGGGCGCATAAATTCGCGCCGTACCGCAAGCCATATTGACCGCGCTGGCAACGTACATACATTAAATGAGCACAAAAGCCCTTTTTTCATTTCTAGCAGTACATAAGGAAGCCCATGCAGAATCTCTTTCGCGCCATTCCTTCTGTTGACGCAAGCCTTGCCGCCCTGCACCGCGCAGAGGCAGCGCTGGCCGACAGCCAGCAGACCCCGCACGCCCTGTTGCGCGATCTTGTGGCCGCATTCTGGGACAACAAGCGCGAGAGCATACGTGCGGGTGCATGCAAAAATGGCGAAGAACTGCGCCTTGAGCACCAGCTGCCCGCACTGCTGGAATTTGTGCAGCGCGGCCTGCGGCCCCGTTTCCGCTCGGCCCTCAACGCCACAGGCGTTGTGGTGCACACCAACATGGGGCGCTCCGTGCTGGCAGAAGAAGCCCGTCAGGCAGTAATTCGCGCTGCCACCGGCTATTGCAACCTTGAGCTTGACCTCGCTACCGGCGGCAGGGGCAGCCGCCACGCTCTGGTGGAAGAACTCATCTGCCGCATCACCGGGGCCGAAGCTGCCCTTGTGGTCAACAACAACGCCGCAGCTGTTCTGCTGGTGCTCGACACCTTCTGCAAGGGCGGCGAGGTGGTTGTTTCGCGCGGCGAGCTGGTTGAAATCGGCGGCAGCTTTCGTATTCCCGAAGTGATGGAAAAAAGCGGAGCCACCCTGCGTGAGGTGGGGGCCACCAACCGCACCCATCTGCGCGACTACAGCGCCGCAATCAACGAAAACACCCGCGCCCTCATGCGCGTGCACACATCAAATTACCGCATCGTGGGCTTCCACTCTGCCGTAAGCCTGCCCGAGCTTTCCGCTCTTGCGCACGAACATGGCCTGCCCCTCATCGAAGATCTGGGCAGCGGCAGCCTCATGGATTTTTCTTCCTGCGGCCTGCCCAACGAACCCACCGTGCCGGAAGTGCTGGCGAAAGGCGCAGACATTGCCACATTTTCGGGAGACAAGGTACTTGGCGGCCCGCAGGCAGGCATCATCACCGGACGCAAAGGCATGATTGACCAGCTCAAGCGCAACCCGCTCACGCGGGCTTTGCGCTGCGACAAGCTGTGCCTCTCTGCTCTAGAGGCCACCCTGCGCCTCTATCTTGACCCGGAAAAAGCCCGCCAGAGTGTGCCAACCCTGCGCATGATCACCTGCCCCCCCGCCGAACTTGCCAAGGCGGCGCGCAGCCTCGCAAACAAACTGCGCAAGGGCCTCAATACGCAGGAAACCCTGTGCGAAATAGACGTGCGCGAAGATGTTTCACGGGTTGGCGGCGGGGCCTTTCCGCAGTATGACCTGCCTACAACCCTGGTGCGCATCCGGCCTGCCGGGTGCAGCCTCACGGCCCTCAAGGCGGCGCTGCTCGAAACGGTTCCCCCGCTTATCGGCAGACTTGAAGACGACGCATTCTGCCTTGACCCCCGTACGCTTGATATCAGAGAATACCCGGATGTGCTGCGGGTGCTGCGCCAGGCGCTGGATACCGCAAGCCGCCATACCAGATAAATACAGCAAATCGCCACATGACGAAATTAAAGGAATAGCATCATGGAAAAATCGCTCGCCTACAAACCCCAAAGCATCTGGGAAAATGCGGATTCCAAAACCCGCAAGGAAATGGAAGCTCTTGCCCAGCGCTACATCGAATTTCTGACCCGCTGCAAAACGGAACGCGAAACAGTGGAATACGTGCGTCAGCGCCTTGCTGAAAATGGCTATTCCGAAGATTTCAGCGGCGACCGCGTTATGCGCAGCCTGCGCGGCAAGGCCATCTTTGCCGCGCGCAAGGGCGCTCTGCCTCTGAGTCAGGGGCTCTCGCTGCTGGCAGCCCACGCAGACACGCCGCGTCTCGATTTCAAGCAGCGCCCTCTGATCGAACAGCCTGGCGTGGCTCAGGCCAAAACACACTATTACGGCGGCATCCGCAAATACCAGTGGCTGGCGCGCCCCCTGGCCCTGCACGGCGTTATCGTGCGTGAAAATGGCGAAACTGTTGCCGTTACCATTGGCGAAAAACCCGGCGAGCCCGTGTTCTGCATTGCCGACCTATTGCCGCATCTGGCGCAAAAGCAGGTTACACAGCCCGTAAGCGAAGCCTTTGAGGCCGAAAAACTCAATATCATTCTGGCTCACAGCACGCCCAAGGCGGGCAAATCGACCAAGGCAGACGCGCCCAAAGATCCCATCAAAACCCAGCTGCTCGAGCTGCTGCACAAAAAATACGGCATCTGCGAAGAAGACTTTATCACCGCAGAGCTTCAGGCTGTGCCCGCCGGGCCCGCGCGCTTTGTGGGCTTTGACAAGGCCATGATCGGCGGCTACGGACAGGACGACCGCATCTGCGTGTTTACCGCTCTTGAAGCCCTGCTTGAGGCCGAAGCCACAGGCCGCAGCATGGCCGTAATCTTCTGGGACAAGGAAGAAATTGGCTCGGACGGCGCAACGGGTGCGGCCTCGCGCTTTATGCAGTATTGCGTCGAGGACCTTGCCCGCTCGTGGGATAAAAACCTGCCCTCCTCGCATGTGCTGCTTGAAACCCGCGCGCTTTCTGCCGACGTTTCTGCAGCGCTCGACCCCGACTACCAGGAGGTGCACGAAAAACAAAACGCCGCCCAGCTCGGCTACGGCCCGGTGTTTTCCAAATTTACCGGTTCTCGGGGCAAGTACGGCGCCAGCGAGGCCGATGCCGAATTTTTCGGCTCGCTGCGGGGCCTTTTCAACGGCAAGAGCATTGCATGGCAGGCCGCAGAACTCGGCAAGGTAGACCACGGCGGCGGCGGTACGGTGGCCCTGTTCCTGGCTGCGTACGGCATGCAGGTTATCGACCTTGGCCCGGCCATCCTTTCCATGCACAGCCCCTTTGAACTGGCCAGCAGCGCCGACCTGTTTGCCACCAAGCAGGCATTCCGTGCTTTTCTTGAAGCACAGCTATAAGCGTACAGCCATATCCATAACAAAAGGCCCGTACTGCTGCCTGCATCTTGTTGCAGTCAGCCGTACGGGCCCTTGTGATAAAAATTGTGCCGGGCTTATTTGCCTGCAAGGCTGCGCCGGGCTCTTTTACAGATATGCTCCGTTGCCGTGCAAGGGCTCTTGGCGAGCCACTCATGGCACAGCCCGCATACCCACTGCGGCTGCGACTTGGCGGCGTCATTCAGCCAGTTGCCCACGCTGTCCTGCACATATCTTGACGGGTCAGCCTTTAAAGGTTCCAACACTGGCAGCCCAAGAGACGGATTTTCTTTAAGAATGTTCATGTGCGCGCACCACACGCCACGTGGCCGGGTGCTTTCGCTGGCAAAACGGCGCACCTTTTCCGAGGAATCCGCAACCCAACCTGCAAGAAGTGTTATGGCCTGTTGCGGCTGCCTTGCAATATGTGGCCGTACCGCCAGCCATACCCACTCACGCACGCCAAAATGAGCGTCGTCAGCCAGAAAACGTACCGACTCCAGCAGGTTCTCCAGCGGCTCGGCGGAATCCCGCAAGACATGCTCGTGCGCAAGAGCATAGCAAACCCAACCGCGAACAGTATCAGATTGATGCCCGGCAAGATCTTTTAGCCCCTGCCGCCCCACGGCATCCAGCACAAGCTCGCCAGCCAGCGCCATGCGTTTTGAAATGCCCCAGCTTGCAGCCTGACGCATCTTTGCCTGCGCGGCCGCACCAGCCTGCGGCACTGCCGCAGCCATCAGAACAGCAAAATCAACTGCCAGCCCTTCGGCCAGATTGCTTGAGGCGTCCTGCCCGCTGTTGAGCAAGGCCAGGCGTGCTGACGGTATGGGCATGGTTCTCCTGTGCGTGCATCTACAGCAAATTTTATCGGGCTGGCATGCACGGCTGACCTGTCGGGATCGGCCGGGGCGGGCTTGATGCCCGACCCAGAACCGCCAACAGTCCTAGGCGCTGCGGCCCATACCCTCTGCCCTTGTTACAAGCTTGCCAATGTCTGATACAATATGCTGCAGGGGGCACTTGTCTGGCGTTCTGGCGTAGATGCTGCACACCGCGCCCCTGTCTTCGTCATAGGGCAGCAAAAATTTGGGGCCAGCACCTTTCTGCACCCATTCAGGATTGATGCCTTTTTTCTTCAGCAGGCTGAGCAGCCACTTGGAAGGAATGGCCAGCCGCTTTTTGGAATCTGAAATACAGGATTGCGACACATCAAAGAACTGCGCCAGTTCCTGCTGGGTTCTGCACTGGGTGACCGTTTTAATGCGGTCCATGATCGCCATATACTCAAAAACTTTACCACTCATGGGGATAGCCTCCTCTGTACGCCGCAGCGTACAAAACCCGGATATAACTATTGTTGCCAATAAAAACCGGGTGCGGCGAGCCAGGGCTCAGATGCGTGTTTATTGCGCAGCCAGATATCTGGCAAACTCATTAAATCAAACGCGAGGGTGCTTTGACGAAAGGGAGTGGACTGGACAGTGCAAACATCTCAGGATGTGCTGCAGGAAACAATGCAAAAACTGTGGGGATACAGGCATATACTTCGTGCAGCCATCACAGTTTCTGAAAAAACCGTGACAATGAGCCACGCTTCACAGCCCTGCTGGTCGCAACCGACTTGGGAGACAGCATTACATCTGTCTCAAGGAAGGGAGTAGGGGGAACCCATAAGCAGTTCCCGTACACTATAAGCACTACCCATAATCGGAAGCAAGGTTGCTTCCTATAGAACAGGCTGCTAGTGCACAATTCGAAAATACCCATAACTTATGATAAGTCAAGTATTTTAATTAGTAGGCATGTACTGTTTCGCCGAAAAGCAGTTTGCAACTGGGCAATCGCATATCTTGTAAAGTGCGCAAATATACAGAATTGAAGCTAAAATATCTGATATCCGTAACAAGAAATCTTCGGTTGTGCGAAAAAATCATACAAAAAAGCCGAAGCAGCTGTTCACCGCTTCGGCCTTGTAAGCCTTCGCTGCCCTACCCTAGCGCAACATCAGCACCCAGGCAGGCCCCTTGGCGTCCAGATGGCTGGCCACGTAGTTGGAGCGGTCATTGCCGCCGCAAAAAATATCGATACGGTTGCGCTTGATGGCCCCGCCCACGTCCTGGGCAAAGCCAATGCCGCGCAGGGGTATCCTGCCCTTGGTTTCATCCGGGATATTGACGCCGTAAGCAACAATGGAACCCAGGGGTATAAAGCCCCTGTCTGTGGCAAGCGTCAGCCAGTCATCAACCTGAAAACCCATTGCGCCCATGGGGCCACGCGTGCCGTACTTGAAGAAGACATAGCTGGGGTTGTCGTTAAGAATCTCACGCACGCGGCCAGGGTTGTTCTTGAACCATTCGCGCTGTTCAAAAATATCGCCACGCTGCAGCAGATGCTTTTCGCGCATGATGCGGCCAGAGCTTTTGTACTTGTGGCCGTTCTGCCCTGCGTAGTTAACATAGGCCTGCGTGCCGTCGTCAAAAATCAGACGGCCAGAGCCCTGAATTTCAAGAAAAAACACATCCACAGGATCAGCTGCCCAGGCCAGTTCCAGACCCTTGCCCGCCAGCACCTGCTTTTCTTCAATGGTGCGGCGGTCATAGTACTGGCCGCGCTTGGCAATAACCGAGTTCAGATCGGGGGGCAGGCCGTATATGGCCTGGGTGTACCCCGGCTTGCGGGTACGGCTGGCCCGCACGGCGGGTTCGTAGTAGCCGGAATAGTTGATGCCGCCCGTCACCTCGACCCATCGGAAATTCTCAAGCAGCAGATTTGGTTCGCTGTCGAGCCGGGGCAAAAGTTCCTGAAGCCGCTCAAGCGTGCGCGCCATGTCGCCCCAGGTCATGGTAAGGCCCTGGCGCTGCACGGCAATACCATCTCTGGGCTTGCTGTTGACGTAGCGTAGCGACTTGCGCACACTGGGACCCATGTCCTTCCAGCTGTTCAGTTCCTGACCGGAAGGAACAAGGTTGTTCACAAAAAATTCCGGGCTTTCAAAGCCCACCGGCGGCAGGGTTCTTTCCACCACTGGCGGCGGAGCCTGCTTGCCGCAGGCAAACAACGCCATACAGAGCGCCAGCAGCAAGAGCTTACGCAATATGCCGCCTGTGTACGCTACAAAGTTGTTGCGACAATGCCCGGAAAACGCATAACAAGGAGCCGTTTCGTGCATGACCAATTCCCTACCCCTGATATTTGGATGCCGCACCGTGTGTCGTATGGAGAAACCGACACCATGGGCGTGCTGTATTATGCAGAATATTTACACCTGTTCGAACGGGCGCGTAGCGAATATATTCGCCGTTGCGGCATGAGCTACGCCGAAGTGGAGAAAAAGGGCCTTATCCTGCCCGTGCGTGAGGCTCAATGCCGCTACCGCTCTTCTGCCCGCTACGACGACCTTGTGCTTGTGCGCGCCGGCATTGCGGAATGGGGGCGTGCATCCATGCGCTTTGTATATGAGATATGGAACGAGGACAAGACAACACTTCTCGCCACGGGCATGACCCAGCACGCCCTTATCAACCATGAAGGCCGCCCCGTTCCGGTGCCAGACTGGTTTCGCAATCTTACCTTTACAGCCTAGCTCTCACGCCGCCGCAACACCCTGCGGCGGCACTTTTTTAACCTTACGCAGACAGGTGCAAATAGATCAGCGGGCCTTGCCCCGCGAGGGGGCTGCCTTGGGCCCGGGTGTGCGGCGGGCAAAGCGCACGTCGCCCGTGCGCTCCTGTTCGCTGGGTTTCACAGGCTGCCGTTTGACCCTGGCAGTCCTTGCGCTGGTAAACCGCCGGGCCAGATGGGGCAGCTCTGGCGGCACATCGGCCGCGGGGTCGCCCAGTGGGCAAAATGGAGCCCCGCCGCCTACGGCCTCGCCCATACTGAGTGCAAGCCGGGCGCTCACGGCGCGCATAAGCGGCACAAGGTCGGTATATTCTTCGTTCATATCCAGCCCGCTCAAGTGCCAGCTGCCCCGCCCGTGCGCCACCTTGCGTACTCCCCGGAGCTCGCGCTCACGCATGCTCAGGCTGATGCGCAGTTCGCCCTCTGGCAGGTGTAGCACCAGGGCCTCGCCCTGCGCCTCGCCAAGCCCCCTGCCCACAGACTCAAGCCACATACCGGCAGGATTACCCGCCAGGCGCAGCAAATCCTCCAGCCCTGCACGCGCGATGCGCAGATGCTCGCTGGAGGCCATATTTTTTTGATCTTCTTTAATTTTTTCTTCCATCTGGCGAATGCGCTCAAGGCATTCGGCGCGCTCGTCCTCCAGCGTGGTCAAACCACGCTTCATGAAGCGCACGCACATTACCACAATCGCCACAAAAACCGCGCCAGCGGCGGCCCATTCCCATAACGCCATGGCCGTTTCCTCCGCCTGCTCCAGTGTATATCCAAATAACTGTCACAGCGGCGGGCCTTGCTGTCAAGCGCAAAGCCTTACGTCAAAAGTCGCCGCCCCTTTCCTTTTTTGCCGCAAGCCTGTAACGTGGAAGCCAATAGCAGATGGAAGACTTGTTCCTTTCCCTAGTTTCGTTCAACAGGCCGCCATGGGCGCGCCATATCGCTTACGAAGGGAGATAACCATGCCTACTCCACTGGAAATGCAACGCACGTTCGCCATCGTCGGAACCGGCGGTTGCGGCAAAACATCTCTGGCCGAGATGCTGCTGTACAAAGCAGGGGCGGTGAATCGCCTGGGGGCTGTAGAAGACGGAACCACCAGCCTTGACTACGAGCCCGAAGAAATCCGCCGGCGCGGCTCCATCCAACCCTCCTGCGCCACCTACCTCTGGAATAAAAACCGACATTTTCTGCTGGATATTCCCGGCGACGGCAACTTTACAGGCGACATGGAATGCCTGCTCAAGGGCGTGGACAGCGTCATCTTTGTGCTGGACGCCGTTGACGGCGTGCGCCCCCTTGCCAAAAAGTTCTGGAATATTGTTCGCGCCGCCGGTCTGCCCGCCGTGATGGTGGTCAACAAGGTAGACCGTGACCGCGCCGATTTTCAGATGGCCCTCGACGGCCTTGCCGGTCTTAACGTCAAGCCGGTGGTATTGCAGCTGCCCATACGCCAGGGCGAATCATTTGTGGGCGTGGCCGACGTGCTGACGGGCAAGGCCCGCATGTTTGGCGACAACGGCGCCACTGCCGAGGCCGATATTCCCGCTGCCCTGGCCGACGACATCAGCCTGCTGCGCGACATTACCGTGGAAAACATCGCGGAAAGCGATGAGCACCTCATGGAAAAATATCTGGAAGAGGGCGTTCTTTCCGAAGACGACCTTAAAACCGGGCTGCGCGCGGGCGTCATCAAGGGCGAGCTTACGCCGGTTCTTACCTGCTCCGCTCTTGAAAACAAGGGTGGGGAAGCCCTGCTGACCGCCATTGAGGCACTGCTGCCCTCGCCCCTTGACCGCCCCGCCTTTACGGGCAGCAACGGCGCAGAACGCGCTCCTGACCCCAATGCCCCGGTGGCCTGCTTTGTTTTCAAAACTCTGGCCGATCCCTTCTCCGGTCAGCTTTCGCTGTTGCGAGTGCTTTCGGGCACTATCAACGGCGACGCCACGCTTAAGAATTCGCGCACCGAAGAAAACGAGCGCCTTGGCAACCTGCTGTATATTCTTGGCAAATCGCAAACCCCCTGCAAAGAACCCATTGGCCCCGGAGCCATTGTGGCGGTTGCCAAGCTCAAGAGCACCCGCACGGGCGACACCTTAAGCGACGAAAAAGCCCCCTTTGCCCTGCCCATGCCTGCCCTGCCCCCACAGCTTATCACCTACGCCCTGGCCCCCAAGGAAAAAGGCGAAGAAGACAAAGTATATGCGGCCATGCAGCGACTGCTGGACGAAGATATCACCCTACGCCTCGGTCGCGACGAAGAATCTGGCGATATTCTGCTTTCAGGCATGGGGCAGCTGCATATCGAACTTTCAGTGGAGAAGGCCAAACGGCGTTTCAAGGTGGATATCGTCCTCAAAACCCCCAAGGTTCCCTACCGCGAAACCATTCGCGGCAAGTGCCAGGTGCAGGGTCGCCACAAAAAACAGTCTGGCGGGCGCGGCCAGTTTGGCGATTGCTGGATAGAGATGGAAGGCCTGCCGCGTGGTTCGGGTTATGTGTTTGAAGATGCCATTGTGGGCGGCGTTATTCCCCGCCAGTACATACCCGCCATCGACAAGGGCGTACAGGAAGCCGCGGGCCGTGGTTTTCTTGCCGGTTGCCAGGTGGTGGACTTCCGCGTGAAGGTTTACGACGGCAGCTACCATACCGTTGACTCGTCGGAAATGGCCTTTAAGGTAGCTGGCTCGCTGGCATTCAAAAAAGCAATGGAAAACCTCAAGCCCGTGCTGCTCGAACCCATCGTGCTGCTCACGGTTTCTGTGCCTGATGAAAGCATGGGCGATGTTATCGGCGACCTTTCTTCCCGCCGTGGCAAGGTGCTGGGCTCTGACTCGCAGGGTGGCAGCACGGAAATAAAGGCCCATGTGCCCATGAGCGAAGTATTGCGCTACGCGCCCGACCTGCGCTCCATGACCGGCGGACAGGGATTCTTCACCATGGAATTTGCACACTATGAAGAAGCTCCGCAGCCTGTGGCCGAAAAGGTCATGGCCGAACACCAGAAAAACAAGGCTGCCGAATAGCAACGGCCCAGCTTCATAATCATTAATAATGACAAACCGGCTGTTTTCTGCAAAACAGCCGGTTTGTACGTTTTGCAACGCAGACCACAAGCAGAAAGCACATGCATCAACCGATTACCATACTTTACTCACCGCTGCCGCAGGGCTCCAATGCCTATCTGCGCCTGTGGCGCAAAGCCTTTGAAACGGCGCTTGAACCTTGGCTGGATGCGCGGCAGCTTGAACATGTGCGCCGCTTCGGGCAGGAAGTTATGGAAACTGCCTTGTCGCGCCTTTTGTCCCGCGCCCTGCTCATCACGTCCGCAGGGCTGCACGGCTCGTCACAAAACCAGATACGTATGGACAACCATAACCGCCCGCTGTTTGCTGGCTGGCAGGTTGCCTTCAGCCACAGCGGACAGGCGGCCTTTTGCGCACTGGCGCCAGCAGGGCAGGAATCACCCACTCTTGGGCTTGATGCCGAAGCTCTTGCCTCACCCCCGCCCCACGCCAGCGCGTATACAGAACACGAACTTTTCGCCTCCACTGCCCTGTTTCGCGAGTGCACAGACCGCGAAGCCCTGCGCCGCTGGACAATAAAGGAGGCCATGGTCAAGGCCGCGGGCCTTGGCCTTGGCATGCAGCCCGCGCAGATACCCACGGGCAGGTTTGGGCAAAGGGCTGGCCTGTGGCAAGGGCCGCTTGGTTTACTGGGCTGGCGCACACTTGCCTGCCCCGGCCACTGGCTGTGCGTGGCGCAGGCAGGGCGGGTGCCCCACTCGAAAATTTTCTTGCGGCGGCAAGATCCACACACCTTGCTGGCCCGCCTCACAGATTTGCAGCAGCAGAGCTGACCGGAACGCCAGCCAAGCCGTCCCCGCAGACATTCCTTGCAAGCCAGACGTTTTTGCGGCACTCTCCGCCCATGCCGCGTTTTCACATTGTCACGCTTTTTCCCGAATTTTTCGAATCTCCCCTGTCCACAGCTCTCATGGGCCGTGCACGGGAGGCTGGCATTGTGGATTGCAGTTTTCACGATCCCCGTCAGTTCAGCACGGACAAGCACCGCCATGTGGACGACCGCCCTTACGGCGGCGGCCCCGGCATGGTCATGCAGGGGGAGCCTCTGGCGCATGCCCTGCGTTCCATCGAGCGACCGGGTCGCATGCTGTTCATGGCCCCCGGCGGCCGCCCGCTGACGCAGGACATGGTGCGCGAACTCGCGCACGAGGAAGACCTCACCATTGTCTGCGGCAGGTACGAGGGCATCGACGCACGCCTGCTGCAACTGTTTCCGCTTGAGCCGGTAAGCGTGGGCGACATTGTCCTCAATGGCGGCGAAAGCGCTGCCCTTTCGGTGCTTGAGGCTGTTTCACGCCTTATGCCCGGCTTTATGGGCAAGGAAGAATCTGGCGAGGACGAAAGTTTTTCGCACGGCCTGCTGGAATATCCGCATTACACGCGGCCAGAAAATTTTGAGGGGCTGCCTGTTCCAGAAGTGCTGCAAAGCGGCGACCACGCGCGCATTGCCTGCTGGCGCAGGCAGGAATCTGTGCGCGCCACCCTGCGCATGCGGCCAGAAATGTTGAACGAGGCTCCGCTGTACCGCGAAGACGTGCAAACCCTTGCAGATACTCCACGCGAGCGGCCTGGACGCAACCTTTCTTTCTGCCTTGTGCACTACCCGGTATCGCTTGGGCCAAAAAAAACTGGCGCTTCCTCTTTGACAAATCTGGACATACACGATATAGCCCGAATTTCCCGCAGCTATGCGATGGGTTTCTTCTATCCGGTAACCCCTCTTCGCGACCAGTTGCGGGTGCTGGAAGAAATTTTGCGTCACTGGACGCGGGGGCCGGGCGGTACAGGCAACGCCGACCGGGCGCAGGCACTCGGTCTGGTGCAACCCGCGACTTCGCTTGAAGAAGCGGTGGCGCATATGACCGCGCAGCATGGAACGCGACCCAGGCTGGTAGCTAGTTCTGCCGTCTGGCCTGCCAAGGGCAAGGCATCCAAACCGGAACGCATGCCCATGACACCGCGTGACGTGCGGCGCTGGTGCGACCAGGGGCCGGTTATGCTCTGCCTGGGCACGGCGCAAGGGCTTGCGCCGGAGGTGCTCGAACAGTGCGAAGGCACTCTGAGACCGGTGCGTTTTTTGGGCTACAACCATCTTTCGGTGCGCAGCGCGGCCGCCATTCTGGCCGACAGGATATTAGGCGACTACTACTGACGCAACACGGCGGCCTGAGCGCATCGGCGCCGCTTTGCAACGACGCAACAATCCGCCCGGATTTGCAAGGAGTTCACGATGGACATCATCAGGAAAATTGAACTGGAAAACCAGCGCATGGATCTTCCCGCGTTTCGCTCCGGCGACACGGTGAAAGTGCACCTGCGCATTGTGGAAGGCGAAAAGGAACGTATCCAGGTCTTCCAGGGTAACGTCATCCGCATCAAGCGCGGCACCACCAGCGCCACCTTCACGGTGCGCAAGGTTTCCGACGGCGTGGGCGTGGAACGTATTTTTCCGCTCAACTCGCCCTTCATCGATCGCGTTGAGCTGATCACCCAGGGCCGCGTGCGCCGCAGCCGCCTGTACTACCTGCGTGCCCTCAAGGGCAAAGCCGCGCGCATCAAGCCGCGTGGCCGTTTCTGATCCCTTTTTTAGGTATCAGACCCGCAGCAAGCGTTTTTACGGCGCACCAGAGATTTTCTCTGGTGCGCTGTTCGCGCGTCCATAGACTGGCAGCACAACTTAATACAGCGCTACAGGCGACCCGGTCTCGGAAACCTGAGCGTCCATAGCCGCCAGCCACACATATTTACGCTGGTCAGGCCCCGTGCCGCACAGCGGAGAAACCATGGGCAAAAAAGCATCGAACCGCGCTGCAAGGTCACAAAACCAGTTTTCGCAGGCAAGTCTTGTGCATCTGGTTACCGCGACGGGCTCTGCCGTGCCCGCAGAAGCCTCCCTGCTGCCGCAAGCCCCGGAAACGACGAGCATGCTGATTGCCGGTATCGACGAAGCAGGTCGCGGATGTCTGGCTGGTCCAGTGGTGGCCGCAGCCGTCATTTTGCCGCAAAGTTACGAACTGCCCGGCCTCAATGATTCCAAGGCGTGCAGCGCCAAGACACGCGACATGCTTGCCCCGCTCATCCGCCAGTGCGCCCTTGCCTGGGGTTTGGGTGTGGTGTGGCCTGCCCGCATTGACGCCATAAATATTTTACAGGCCACCTTTGAAGCCATGAGTCGGGCCGTACGCTGCCTGTGGTGCAGCCCGGCGCAACTGCTCATTGACGGCAACAAGACCCTGCCGCGCGAGGTGCTGACCCTGCACTGGGGCAAAACCCACAGCGCGAACCTGCCGGTGCAGCGTTCCATCATCGGGGGCGACGCCAGCGAACCCGCCATTTCCGCAGCGTCCATTCTGGCCAAGACGTACCGCGACACGCTCATGATCCACATGGAAAAGCGATGGCCCGGCTACGGATTTGGAATACACAAGGGTTATGGAACAGAAGACCATTATCAGGCCCTGCGCCGCCTTGGCCCCTGCCCGCAGCACCGGTTGACCTTTCGCGGTGTACTGCCCGAAAAGCCCGTGGCGCAGCAGGCCAGCCTGTTATGACGCCCCGCTGGCTGCAGGGCCTTTTGGGCGGCAAGGATGAGCAGTCCGCTGCCCCGGCCCATATGCGCCTTGGCCGCAAGGGGGAGGACGCAGCCCGCGCCCAGCTTGAACGCAGTGGCATGAAGGTGCTTGCCTGCAACTGGCGCGAGGGCAGGCTTGAGCTGGATATTGTCTGCCGCGACGGCGACACCATAGTTTTTGTTGAAGTAAAAACCCGCAGCCAGACTACGCACGGTGGCCCAGCCGCCGCGCTTACCCAAGCCAAACAGCGCACCCTGTGCCGCGCGGCCCGGGCATGGCTAGCGGCCCACGACGCGTGGAGCAGCCCATGCCGGTTTGATGTGGTCTGCGTTGTGCGCGAGGGCGATACCCTGCATCTGGAGCACTGCCGCCATGCCTTTGAATGCGAATCGACTGTGGATAGTGGCAACGCCACTTGGCAACCCTGGTGATCTTTCGCCCAGAGCCCGCGAGGTGCTGGTCGGCGCCGATCTGGTACTGGCTGAAGACACCCGCCGCACAGCCCGCCTGCTGCGCGAATGCGGCATTGAAGTACGCCGCCTGCTGAGTTTCCACGACCACAACGAAACCGAGCGACAGGAGGGAGTACTGCGCCTGCTGCGCGAAGGGCAAAGCATTGCCCTGGTTTCCGATGCCGGAACCCCCCTGCTGGCCGACCCCGGCTACCGTCTGGTGCGGGCCTGCCGCAAGGAGGGCCTTGCCGTATCGCCCCTGCCGGGGCCTTCCGCGCCAGTGGCCGCCCTTTCAGCTGCGGGCATACCGCCGCTGCCGCACAGTTTTCTGGGTTTTTTGCCGCGCGACGCTGCAGGCCGCGACGCCCTATTTACCGCCTTTGCCCACGTACCGGGCGCGCTCATCTTTTTTGAACGCAAGGATCGCCTCAAGGAAAGCCTTGCCCAGGCCGCGCGCATTCTTGGCCCCCGCGAGCTGGCTGTGTGTCGGGAATTGACCAAGGAACATGAGGAATTTATAGTAGGTCGTCTTGAAGACAGCGCCCAGCTGCCCGACGAACTGCTGGGGGAAATTACGGTGATTGTGGGGCCGCCAGAGCACACAGAGCGTACCCCCAGGGAAGAAGTGCTGCAGCTGGCCAATGCGGAGCTTGCAGAAGGCGGCAAGCCGCGTCAGGTTGCCCGCCGTGTGCAGGATGCCGTGCGAGGCTGGTCTGGCAAGGAAATATACGCCCTGCTGACAGGAACGGAGCAGCTCGCCCCAGAAAACTAGCACCCGAAAACGGTGCCCGGCAGGCGTACAGCAAAGCCGCAGGGTGTGCATATTCTGGCAAGTACCGCACATTGTGCCAACAACTGACCGTGTCTGTTTACCCCGGCCAGCAAGGACCCTGCTGCTTTCAGCGGGCCAGGCCCGCCCAAACAGACCAACCGGCATGCCACGGGGTTGCCATGTATCCCAAACGCGTTGTTCTTGCCTGTCTGGCCCGCACAGGTTGCATCAATGCAGCCATGACGGCCAGAGGCATGCAGCAGATAGGTCTGGCCTTTGTGCTCGAGCCTGCCCTGCGTCAGCTCTACCCAGAACCGCAGGCCTTTGCCCGCGCCATGGGCCGCTACGCGGGGCACAGCAACACTCACCCGTTCATGATTCCCCTTTTTGTGGGCATTCTGCTTTCGCTTGAGCAGGCCATTGCCAAGGGTTCGCTGCCAGAATCTGCGCTCAATTCCGTGCGCGAAACACTGGCAACCACCCTGTCGGCCCTGGGGGATTCGTTTTTCAGCGGTACCCTGTTGCCCCTGTGGTCGCTGCTCACCGTCAGCCTGCTGCTGGCCGGGTTCACGGGCATTGCCATTGTGCTGGCTGTCAGCATGTTCTGCGCCCTGCTGCTGTTCAGGGCCATCTGCTTTGTTTCGGGCCTGCGCTACGGGCTGACCACACTTACCAAACTGCGCAAGCTCAACCTCATCAACTGGGTGGACAGGCTCAAGATGATCAATGCGGCCCTTGCGGCCCTGGTCATCTGGCATTTGCCCCTCAGCAAGATCAAGCCATTTCCCTGGACTGCCTATGCCCTGGGGGCTGCGGCAGTACTGGCCGCCGCGTGGCTTGTGGGCCGCATGCGCCTGCCGCGCCTGCTGCTTTGGGTGGTGACCACGGGAGCCCTTATTCTCGTGGACTTGGGCCTCATAGGCATGTAGAATATACATGTTTTTCGGTAACGGACGTTTTGTTTGCCTGACCGAAAACGCTCAAAGGTAGGACGATGGAAGACGCCATAGAACAAACGCCACGAGGTCTGGCGCTGCGGATATGCCTTGGCCTGCGCAACGGCCTGCACGCCCGACCGGCGGCCCGCCTGGCGCAGGAGGCGCAGCGCTATGCCTCTGATATACAGCTTATAAGCGACACCGGCGAGGTGGACGCCAAAAGCATGCTGGACATACTTTCTCTTGCTCCGCCCGCCAATGCGGAGCTCACACTGCTGGCCCAGGGCGACGACGCCCGCGAGGCCCTCAGCGGTCTGGCCCAATTTTTAACCAATTTGCAGGATTAGCATGGCCCGCGCGGTACTTTTCGGCACACCTGTTTCGCCTGGCATTGCCATTGGCAGGGTGCGCTTTATGCACAAGGCACGGCAGGACGACGAACGTCGCATCACCGCTGCCGAGGTGGCAGCCGAGCAGGAAACCCTGCGGGCTGCGGCTGAAGGCGTGCGCGCTTCGCTGGCCGCCACCATGGAAAATGTGCCGGAAGACCTTTCGGAATACCGCGATGTTATTGCCGCGCAAATGGAAATGGCCCGCGACCCAAAACTGCTCAAAGCAACGCTGGCCCGTATAGAAAACAACCTTGTGTGCGCCTCGTGGGCGCTCAAGCTCACTGTGGACGAACTGTGCGCCCTGTTCAGAAGCATGGACGATGCCTATCTGCGCGACCGCGCGCAGGACATACGCGCCGTGGGACTGCGCCTGCGCGAACACCTTGCTGAAGACCCCGCGCGCAATACCGAGGACGAAACCCCCGGCGTGCTGGTGGCCGAGGATCTCTCTCCCGCAGATGTCATGGAGCTCAACCTTGACCGCGTGCTGGGCATTCTGACTGCCGAGGGCGGCCCCACATCGCACACCGCTATTCTGTCGCGCGGCATGCATATTCCCTGCCTTGCTGGCGTTACCGGGCTTATGGATATTGCCCGCGAAAACGAAATAGTGGTTGTGGACGGCCTTGGCGGCAGCGTGCTGCTGAGCCCCGACGAAACCGACGAGGCCCGCTTTGCCGCGCGCCGCGAAGAATACACGGCATGGGAAAACCTTACGCTCAAGTCTGCCCGCTGGCCCGCCGAAATGTGCGATGGCGTGCGGGTGGAGGTACAGGCCAACCTTGAGGGCACCAACGAACTGGCGGCCCTTGCGCAGTGCGGGGCAGACGGCGTGGGCCTTTACCGCACCGAATTTGCCTATTTTACCGACCGCCTGCCCTCGGAAGAAGACCTGCTGACCGAATACGCCGCCGTGGCCCAAAGGGCCGCGCCAGACCGAGTGGTTTTTCGCACGCTTGACGTGGGCGCAGACAAAATGTTGCACGCCCAGGCGGTGCTCAAGGAACCCAATCCGGCACTGGGCCTGCGCGGCATACGGTTTTGCCTGCGGCATCAGGGTATTTTTCGCACCCAGCTGAGGGCGCTCATGCGCGCTGGCGCCATGGGCAATGTGGCCATCATGCTGCCCATGATTTCGTGCCTCGACGAGGTGCAGCAGGTGCGCCGCATCATGCAGGAACTGCATCAGGAGCTGGCGGCCCAAAACCTGGCCCACGCCCCTCTGCTGCCCTTGGGCGTGATGGTTGAAACCCCCGCTGCGGCACTTATATGCGATGCTCTTGCGCGCGAATGCGACTTTTTCAGCATCGGCACCAACGACCTTATCCATTACATAATGGGTATTGACCGCAACAACCGCCATGTGGCCTATCTCAACGAGCCCCTACACCCGGCAGTGGTGCGCTCGCTTAAACATATTATCGACGCCGCCCACCGCGAGGGTATTGGCGTTTCGGTCTGCGGCGAGCTTGCCTCCGACCCCTTTGGTCTGGCACTGCTGCTGGGCATGGGTGTGGACACCGTATCTGCCGCGCCACGTTTTGTACCGGGAATGAAGCATCTTATCCGCCAGTTTAACGCCCAGACCTGCATGGAACTTGCCAACAGCGTGCTGCTCAGCACCGATGTGGCTGCCTCCAAGCGCATGGTGCGCGAAGCTCTGCAACAGTCACTGGGGCAGGAACTGGCCTTCCATACCACGAGCCTTTTCACACACAGTCACCCATGAGTCAAAAAACATCTCCCTCCACAGTCGCCGTAAACAAAAAGGCCCGCCACCTCTATGAACTTTCTGAGTTCACCGAGGCGGGCATTGTGCTTACCGGCCCGGAAGTCAAAAGCATCCGCGCTGGCAAGGTAAACTTTATTGACAGCTATGTTGATTTTCGTCAGGGCGAAGCCTGGCTTGTTTCGCTGCATATCGCGCCCTACGCCAATGCTGGCTATGTGTCGCAAGAACCAGACCGCGCGCGCAAGCTGCTGCTGCACGAACGCGAGATATCCAAATTTGCCGGGCTGGTGGCCCAGCAGGGCCTGACCGTTGTGCCCGTGCGCCTCTATTTCAAGCGCGGCAAAATCAAGGTCGAAATTGCCTTGGGCAAGGGCAAAAAACTGCACGACCACCGCGAAACACTCAAACGCCGGGCTGCCGAGCGGGATATGGCCCGCGAACTGGCGTAACCTGAATCCGGGAACGGGCGCTCTTGCTGCAAGAGCGCCTCTTTTTTTAAGGCAGTACCTGTGGGTATTGCCGCAAATGCTGGCCAGCTGCCAGTCCTTCAAGGCATATTATGCGGCATCCTCCCCTGCAAGCCCCCCTGCTCTGGCAGACGTATCTGGGCTTCTGGATAGCGGGCATTACTGCCGCCCCCTGGCCCCTGCCTTCCCTCTGCTTTGCACTGCTGCTACTGGTTGCCGATGCCCGCCTGTGGCAATGGGCAAGGTCGGTTCTGGCGCTGCTGTGCCTGTTGGCCGGTTTTATGTCTGGCTGCTGGCAGCTCTATGGTTCTCCCCTGTCGGCACTGCCGTCAGCCGCAAGGCATGCGAATCAGCCGCCTCTCTGGCTGCACGAGAGCCCGCAAGCTCCAAGGGTGTGTGGCACGGTGCGCGACATGCAGGGTCTGCCCGACAACCGTCTGCGTCTGCTGCTGGATGATGTTCGCCCGGAATCAGCCGACACGTCTACGGCAGCTCCCGCACTGCCGGGCAAACTTGCCTGGACGTGGGAATCTCCCGCGCCTGCCCTTGGCTTTGCGCCTCCCCTCCCCGGCCAGACCGTGTGCCTCACCCGGCGCCCCACGCCTGCGCAGGGTTTTGCCAACGAAGGGCAGACAGACTGGGGTCTGTGGCTGGCTGCCCAGGGAGTACGCTGGCGGGTGTGGAGCCTTGGAGCACAGGGCAGCCCGCAGGTTTCTGGTCAGCCCACACTATCTGCCCGCTGGCGTGATGCACTGCGGCAATGTTTTGTTGCGGTGCTGCTGCCACCGCAACTTGCCCCCGCGCAGGTACCGGGCGCAACCACCCCTGCCGTCGGGGCGGTTCATCGCCCCCCCATGTCGCAGGGCAAGGCCATTCTGCTCGCTCTGCTTTTTGGTGACCGGCAATATCTCAACCAACAGACCCTTAACAATTTTGCGGCGGCCACCCTCGTGCACAGCCTCGCCCTTTCGGGCCAGCACCTTACCGTGGCGGGCCTCGTAGGCCTGCTGTGCGTGCTGGCTGCCGCACGTGTGCGCCCCGGCATGTACCTGCGCCGCCCTCGCGCCGTGTGGATACTGCTGGCTACCGTGCCACCGGCCATGGCGTACCTGTGGTTGGGCGACGCACCGGCCTCCCTGCTGCGGGCAGCAGTGATGCTGCTGTTTCTGGCTTTTTATTTTTTGCGCGGCAGACCGCGCACCACTTTGGATGTGCTGTGCACCGCCTTGCTCTGCATCAGCGTGGCCTCACCGCTCAGCATGCTGGATACGGGCCTGCAGCTTTCTGTCCTTTGCGTGGCAGTTATTGGCATGAGCATGCCCTGGCTGCGAGAACTGGCTCCAGAGCCGGACGCAACGCCACGCTTGCAGACAGATCAACAGCCATCTGCCCGGAAGTTTCTGCGGCATAACGGCAAGATACAACGAGCACTGTGGGCCATGGCGCGCATATTTCTGGTGTCGCTGTTCATTCAGGTAGCTCTGCTGCCGCTGAACATGTTGCTCTTCAACAATATGGGGCACTGGTTCTGGCTCAATGTGCTCTGGCTGCCCATTGCCGATATGCTGGTGCTGCCCGCCGCCGTGCTTGGCCTGATTTTTTCCGCCACCGGGCTTGAAACCCTGGCGCGGATTACTCTTGATCTGGCCGCACTGCCCTGCCAGTGGCTCACAGACTGCCTTGCCTGGCTGGCCAGCTCCAACCTGCTACAACCTCCCGCCCTGCTTCGCCCCCACTGGACAACCCTGCCAGCCTTTGCCGCCCTGCTGGGAGCCCTTGCCCTCAAGGCAGGACGCCCCGGCCTGCCCCTGACAGCCCGACGCCTGCTGCTGGCCGGTGCCCTACTTTTGTGCATTGGACCCGTATTGCGCACCGCCGAGCGCCTCTCTGACCATATTCGCATGGATGTACTGGATGTGGGACAAAGCCAGGCTCTGGTGCTGCGACTGCCCGGGCATACGCGCATGCTGCTGGACGGCAGTGGCAGCGCCTCGCCTCGCTTTGACCCCGGTCAGGCCATTGTGGCCCCGGCCCTGACATACAACGACACGCCGCAACTGGCTGCAGTGCTCAACACCCACCCCGACCTTGACCACATGGGGGGGCTACTGCATGTACTGCGTTTTTTTACGGTGAATCATTTGTTTGAGAACGGGCGCGAAGGCAAGGCAAGCTGGGGCCAGCAATGGCGCGAGGCGCGCAGTGGGCACCACAGCCGCCCCCTGGCAAGGGGCGATGTACTTGTGCTGGGCAACGCGGCAAATGACTTGCGCATGGAAATACTGCACCCGCCCCGAGAGGAACAGGATACGTGGCAGGGCAACGATGCCTCGGTGGTGGCCCGGCTGACCCAGCGCGGGAGAGGGCTGGCCCTGTTTCTGGGCGATGCGGAACGGCCTGTGCTGCGCCGCCTGCTTGAAAACGGCGACGACCTGCGTGCAGAAGTTATTGTGGCCCCGCACCACGGCTCGCAAAATGGATTTTTAAAAGAATTTTATGACGCTGTGCAGCCGGGTCTTGTGGTGGCTTCGTGCGGGTTTGAAAACCGTTACGGCTACCCTTCGCCAGGGCTGCGGGCGTGGTGCGCAGGTACAGGCGTGCCGCTGCTGTACACAGGGCGCGATGGAGCGGTGAAGGTTGTCTGGAGCTCTCAGGGGCAGGGATATGGACAGTACAGGGTAAGTACCGGCCGACCATAACCACGCGGAACTGCCTATTTTTTACGCATGGAATTTGGCATGTGCCAGAAAAAAATGGCGAGTATATTCGCTGGAACGCCTTTAATGTCATTGCTGGCGGCTTTGAAATGGAACAGGCGTCTACCCTGCTACTTTTTGAACCAAGAATCCACCAGGCGGGGATTTTCTTTCATGAAACGGAGGGCATTCTGCACGGGATCAGTGCCTCTCTGCTGGTTCCAGTCCATAAGCCGCTGTAACTGCGTGGCATCTTCAAAACGAAAATTGCTCAAAAAGGCCCACACTTCAGGGTGGTCTTTTTTTAACCCTTCTCGCCCAATCTTGAAAATACTCTCATCCTTGCCAAGACTGGCCAGCGGGTCATCCAGATAGTGCATGGGCCAACGGCTGAACATCCAGTGTGGCGACCACGCTGTCACCACAATCCATTCATGTGTACGTATGGCCTCAGCCAGGCTGGCCGCCATACTGGGGCCGCTGCCCGGCACAAGCTGCAACTGGGTGATTTCGTAATCCTTCAGCGCCTTGGCCGTCAGCCGCATAATGCCAGCGCCGGGGTCAATGCCCACAATGCGCCCGTTGAACCTGTCTGCGTTGGCTTCCAGTTCATCTATGGAGCGCAACGACACATAGTCGGGCACTGCCAGCCCCAGGCGCGCGCCGCCCACAAGCTTGCCCAGCATTTCTACCTTGTTTTTAACCCTGGCATACATGTCCGCATGCGTATCGGGCAGCCAGGCCGCAACCATTGCATCTGCGGCTCCACTGGCAACACTGGTCCACATGGCCTCCTGGCTTACCGGCAGCAGTTCCACGCGGTATCCATAGCGCTCTTCCAGCACTGCCTTGACCAGATTGCTGGAAGCAACAGCGCAATCCCAGTCAACGTAGACAATCTTGAGGGTCTTGCCCGCCTTGTCGGCCGCAACTCCCTGCCCGGGAAACGCCCACACCATAACCGCCAGAAACAGTATGAAAAACCTGCGTGCCATTGCTTCCTCCACACCTTTTTTGCCAAGGCCTTGTGCGTTGGCATTCGGAAGAGGGGATTCCGCTTGAAATACAGACTAACAGTTTCAGGCGCGGCTTCAAGCTGTTTCATGGTTCGGGCGGTGTATCGTCAATTATCGCGCGCATAAAAATTTTTGCCAGCCGCTTGTCATGCGTGGCGCACCCACATGGAGTAAATCAGCAGCGCGCCAGCGGCAGTTCGTCCCAGCAGGTGGTCACACGAGGCGAACGGTGTTCCTGCCGCATATGCCACGGGGCGTGGCCCATGCCCTGCGCGCCAAAGATGACCGTATCGCGGCCAAACCTGCCGTTGATATCGTCCAGCGAACGCATAAGGCGCTGGCGGCGGTCGTCGCCGCTGGTGTCGTTGCCCGCAGCCAGAGCCAGAAGACTGCCTTGCATTGCGTCGGCCCGCTCCAGTCCATAAAGCATCACACCGGCCTTGGCATAGGCAAAGCCGGGCACAAATATGCGCTCAAGGCCGCTCAGTGCGGCATTGATGAACTGCTGGCTGTCTGCTGTGGGCACGGGTAGCGAACACTGGGTTGTCTGGTCATAAAGGCGCTCACTGGCGGCCGCCTGTCCGGGGCGTGCAGTGCGGATGTGCACAGCCAGACCGCTGGCCACCAGCCCCTCACGGCGCAGACGCATGGCTGCGCGTACTGCAAAGGTAGACAGAGCCTGTGCCAGCATGTCCTTGTCGAGAATGCGGCGGGCAAATGACCGTGTAGACATAAGGGTTTTGCGGGCAACAGGTGCGGTTTCATTGCCAAGACAGGGGATGCCACGCAGCTCAAGAGCCGTGCGCCAGCCAGTAACCGTGAGCAGGCGGCGCAGCAGAATATCGTCCGCCTTTTTCATGTGCAGGGCTGTGCGTATGCCTTCGGCCCACAGACGCCGGGCCTGCCGCCGCCCTACGCCCCAAACGTCTTCCACGGGTGTGCGTTCCAATACGTGGTCTACGGCAGCCACAGGGCGCACAAGGGAAAAAACACCCTCGTAAGCTGGATGCTTCTTGGCCACATGGGTGGCAACCTTGGCCAGGGTACGCGTAGTCCCCACCCCTACAGATACGGTAATCCCCGTCCAGCGCTGCACACGCTGGCGTACCTCGCGGCAAAATTCCGGCAGATTAGCCCGTTGGGGGGCATCGAGCCGCATGAACGATTCGTCGATGGAATAGGGCTCTACCTGCGGGCAACATTGCTCGAGAATGCCCGTTACGCGCGCCGAGATATCGCCGTACAGAGCGTAGTTGGACGAAAAAACCGCCACATTCAGCTCTCGCAGCTGGGACCGCAGCTTGAATTCGGGCGCGCCCATAGGAATGCCCAGAGCCTTGGCCTCTGCCGACCGGGCAACTATGCAGCCGTCGTTGTTTGACAGCACTACCACCGGGCGGCCGACCAGATCAGGCCGGAACAGTTTTTCGCACGAAGCATAAAAATTGTTGCAGTCAACAAGCGCCCAGAGCGATGCGGGCGATTCAGAGTTTGTGGACAACATAGGTCACCACGCCCCAGATGTGTACAAATTCGCTTTCCGTGATGTCTATGGGCTCAAACTGGGGGTTTTCTGGCGCGAGCAGCACACGTCCCTCGCGGCGCAACAATCTTTTTACTGTGAGCTCACTCTCAAGGGCGGCAATGACCACCTTGCGGTGGCCAGCATCAATGGAACGATCAACGATCAGCAGATCGCCGTCGTGGATGCCAGCACCAATCATCGATTCACCGTGCGCACGCAAAAAAAACGTGGCCGCCTCGTTACGCACAAGGTACTGGTGCAGGTCAAGCCTGCGGTCAAGGCAGTCCTCGGCGGGTGAGGGAAAGCCAGCTTCAACCGGGGCAAGGTACAGGGGCAGACCCGCGCGGCCCTGCGGAATTGCCGCACAGGCACTGACCAGCTCCAGTGAAGACGAAATGAATGCCATACCGCCTCCTTAAAACGGGATATGCACCTGGCGCAGGTGGCTGATATATTTCACGCATGCCACACAAGCATGCAACAATCAACTTTTAGCTTATTTTACCCTTGCAAGCAACGCCTGTGATTGATACATTGAAGAAAAAAATTGAATCAACCCCGCCAAAAACGTGCGCGTAACCACCTTCTTGCGTGCGAAGCGAGAAACGCCATGCCGGAAAAAGCTGATTTTAAAGATATATTACAGCGACTTATGCAGGCTCTTGAAGTAGTGAGCGATGCGGAGCTTGCCAGATCGCTGGGTATTACTCCCCAATCTGTGAGCGGAGCCCGTAAAAGGGGCGAAGTGCCCCCCGCCTGGATCCAGACCTGCGCTGCGCAGACTGGCGTAAACGCCCACTGGCTGTTTTTTGGCTGCGGTCCCATGCGCCTGCCGGAGGCGGCGGACGGCGAGCTGCCCAGTATTCAGGCAGATTGCGAGGCCGACCTTATCAGTATTCCGCTGGCCGAGGCCAGGCTTTCGGCTGGCACGGGAAGCCTGGAAGTAAACAGCCACAGTCAGGGCAGCTACGCCTTCCGGGGCGATTTTCTGCGTCGCAAGGGTAACCCCCGGCGCATGGTGCTTATGCGAGTCTCTGGCGACAGCATGGTACCAGAGATTTTTGACAACGATCTGGTGCTGCTCGATCGGGGGCAGACAGAGATCAGCCCTGGCCGCCTGTATGCCGTTGGTTTTGAAGATGCCATCTATATAAAGCGCATAGACAAGCTGCCGGGCAAAATAATCCTGCACAGCGTCAACCCGGCCTACCCGCCGGTAAGCCTCGACCTGCGCGGTGATTGCGCCGACCAGTTTAGGGTCATTGGTCGGGTACTGTGGTCTGGAAGGGAATACAGGTAAGAATGCTTGCGCCCAACGTAGCGGGGGCGTACACTTTCAGAATATCAGACATATTTGCAAGGAGTCAGGGATGTCGCGTATTCGTCGTTCCTTAGCTGCATCAATGGGCAATCTGGCTGCTGCCTGCGTTTTGTGCGCAGGGCTGCTGATTACCAATCAGGCTTTTGCCGCGCAGGCGGCCGCACAGCAGCCCGCCCAACAGGCAGTTACAGCACAACCACCGGTAGAGGCTTCTGCCCCAAATACAACGGAGCAGCAGGAACCAGCGCCTGTGGCCGACAGCCTTTTCAGCCAGACCTATCAGGCCTGCATGGATGAAGCTGCGGGAACAACCACCACCATGCAGGACTGCATGGCCGCAGAACAACAGCGTCTTGAAACCCGTCTGGCCGCACAGCGCACCAAGGTTGCGGCTGGCCTGAACCCGGAACGGCTCAAGGCCTTCAACGAAGCCTTGAGCGCCTGGGATATCCTGCGCAAAAGCGGATCTCTTGCCATGTATGACCCTGACGGCGGCACTCTTTCACCGCTTATGGCCTCACTGTGGTATCTGGAGCAAACAGCCCGCATGACCCACTGGGTTGACGGTATGCTTGAAAACGTTGATCCCTAGCCCTGCTACAGACCACACAAGAACGCATATAGTTCGATTTCCAGCAGCACCTCTCGAGGTGCTGCTTTTTTATTACCTGCGATGCGCACATCTCGATTTGCGCCAATATCTCTTTGGCGGAACACATCTATCGATCTGATTGCCTCCAGGATGCATTTTGTAATTGAGACACAACCTTCGCAAGAGCGCTGTACTTGGAGCATGAAACATCTCGTTGGTTATGAGAGCACCAACGATTCTGCCAGGACACACCCCGGTATCATCCGCTAAAGCCAACAAACATGCGAATGGATGTGCGCGCATGGCAGAGGCATGCCCGCAAGCCACACGGAGGGGAGCAAACATGGAATGGTGTTAGCTGCACCAGGAGCTGATTGATGTGGTATGAGTTTGTTGCCTCAAACCAAAGACATTACCAGGTGGCAACAAATAATCTCATTGGGCGGGAAGACTGACGGCATTTTTTTCTTGGGGGGGGGAGAACTGCGCAGGGGGGCTTAAACACCATATGCGTTATAAGAATGTGCGGGAACAAAAACGCAAAAAACGACAATGGGGCGCATTGCGCCCCATTGTCGTTATAATCCAAACCAGTAAAGCAATTACGCTTCGGTGGTTTCTTCAGCCTTGGGCTTGCGGGTGCGCTTGGGCTTGGCAGGCGCTTCTTCAGCGGCAGCTTCCGTGGCGGGAGCTGCATCAAGAGCGCGAGAAAGCTCAATAATGGCCATGGGGGCGTTGTCGCCCTTGCGGGGCATGGCCAGCTTAAGGATACGGGTGTAGCCGCCGGGAACGCCAGCGAAAACAGGTCCGATCTCGTCAAAAAGGCGCTTAACCAGAGCGTGATCGTTCAACACACGGTAAGCCTGACGCCGGGCGTGCAGGTCGTTGCGCTTGGCAAGGGTGATCAGGGGTTCCACCACCCGGCGCAGCTCCTTGGCCTTGATTTCCGTGGTGCGGATTTTGCCGTGGATCAGCAGGGCCTTAGCGAGATTATTCAACAGGGCCTTACGGTGCGCAGGCGTACGCGAGAGTTTCCTGCCGGAATTGCTATGCCTCATTTTGCTGCTTCCTTTTCCATTCCTGATATTTCTTGTCGAAGGAATCGACCTTCATGCCGAAGTCAAGGCCCATGTCCACAAGAACACCCTTGATTTCGTCCAACGACTTGCGACCGAAATTCTTGGTCTTGAGCATTTCTGCCTCAGAACGCTGCACCAGTTCGCCCACAAGAGCGATGTTGGCGCCCCTCAGGCAGTTGGTAGCGCGCACCGACAATTCAAGATCGTCAATGCTCTTGTACAGATGCTCGTTAATTTCGCCGCTCTCACCACTGCCGTGCCGCATATCGCCAGAAACGCGTTCATCAAAGTTGATGAAAACAGAAATCTGGTCCTTGATAATCTTGGCACTGTAGGCAATGGCGTCCTCGGGTGTGAGGGAGCCGTCGGTCCACACTTCCAGCAGCAGGCGGTCATAGTTGGTCATCTGGCCAACGCGCGCCTGCTCCACGGTGTAGGCTACCTTGCGCACGGGGGAGAAGCTGGAATCCAGCTTGATGATGCCGATTTCGTCGGTCAACCCCTCATGCATATCCGCAGGCACATAGCCCTTGCCCATGCGGGCCTCAAATTCCATTTCAAGCACAACGTCCTCGGTGAGGGTTGCGATGTGCTGGTCAGGGTTGAGAACTTCCACATGCTGGTTGCCCTGAATGTTACCGGCTGTCACCGGGCCCTTCTGGTCAACACGCAAGGTGATGCGTTGCGGTTCATCGGTGTCCATGCGCAGGCGAACCTGCTTGATGTTCAGGATGACATCGGTGATGTCTTCAAGAACGCCATGAACCGTGGTGAATTCATGCTGCACGCCGATGATCTTCACCGATACGAAGGCCGCACCCTGAAGGGACGACAAAAGAACCCGGCGCATGGCGTTACCAATGGTGGTGCCGTAGCCCCGTTCCAGCGGCTCACAGATAAACTTGCCGTGAGTGATGCTGGCGGTTTCTTCTTCGCGCATGATCTGATCGGGCTTTACAAGCTCTGACCAGTTGCGTGCATTTATAAGGCGTTCGCCCTGTTTTATAAGCATGCGAACCCCCGCTTATTTCGAGTAAAGTTCGACAATCAGCTGCTCGTTGACGGGGAACTGGATATCGTCACGCTGCGGCAGCGCCTTGACAGAGCCTTTGAAAGCGGCGCCATCAGCCTCAAGCCAGGCAGGGCAGCCACGACGGGCAATAACTTCCTGGGCTTCAGCAAGCACAGGAATCTTGCGGTTCTTTTCAGGCACTTCAATGCAGTCACCCACACGAACCTGCAAGGAAGGAATGTTCACCTTGTGTCCGTTGAGGGTGAAAATGCCATGACGAACGAGCTGGCGAGCCTGGTTGCGCGAATTGGCAAAGCCGAGGCGGTACACCACGTTGTCGAGGCGGCGTTCAAGAATAACGAGCAGGTTGGTACCGGTAACACCCTTCTGCATTTCGGCCTTCTCGAAGTAGCCATGGAACTGGCGTTCGAGAATGCCGTAAGCGCGACGGGTCTTCTGCTTCTCACGCAGCTGAACTGCGTATTCGCTGACCTTCTTGCGCGCGCGGCCATGCTGGCCGGGAGCATAGGGACGACGGTCATATGCGCACTTGTCAGTGAAGCAGCGGTCGCCCTTCAGAAAAAGCTTGCAGCCTTCGCGACGGCACATGCGGCACTTGGCTTCAGTATATTTGGCCATCTATCTTTACCTCTTACGGTTTTGGCGCGGTTTACGCAAGGCGCAAACTAGACGCGGCGGCGCTTGGGCGGCCGGCAGCCATTGTGCGGAATGGGCGTAACGTCGCGGATGAACGCCACCTTGAAGCCGATTGCCGAAATAGCGCGCATGGCGGCTTCACGACCGGAACCGGGGCCCTTAACGTAGATGCCCACGGTACGCATGCCGTTGTCCTGAGCCTTGCGGGCAGCCGTTTCAGCGGCAACCTGCGCAGCAAAGGGGGTGGACTTACGCGAACCCTTAAAGCCGCTCTGGCCTGAGGAGGCCCAGGAGACAGCATTGCCGCGCGTATCCGTAAAGGTGATGATGGTATTATTGAACGATGCCTGGATGTGGGCAATGCCCACCGGCACGTTCTTTTTTTCCTTTTTCTTGACCACTTTCTTGGGTCTGGCCATAACTAACCTCTAAATGGAGCTTGTCAGATCTATATCCGCTCTTAGCGGATAAATCCGTTCGTCCTCACGGCAGCACTATTGCTGCATCCGCTTTACAAACTGCGACAAGCGCAGCCGCACCGCTACTTCTTCTTGCCTACGGCGCCGCGGCGGGGTCCCTTACGGGTGCGGGCATTGGTGTGGGTACGCTGACCGTGCACGGGCAAACCGCGACGATGGCGCAGGCCACGGAAACAACCAATGTCCATAAGGCGCTTAATGTTGCTGGAAACTTCGCGACGCAGGTCGCCTTCCACCTTGTAGTTCTGCTCGAGTTCCTTACGGATCTCGTTCACTTCGTCAGCGGAGAGGTCGTCGATGCTACGCTCCCAGTTAACGCCGGTGGTGTCCAGAATTTTCATGGCCGTGGTACGGCCAATGCCATAAATGTAGGTGAGCGCAATGTCCACCCGTTTGCCGCGAGGCAAATCAACACCTGCTATTCTCGCCACAATTCGTCTCCTGCCCTAGCCCTGGCGCTGCTTGTGCCGGGGGTTTTCGCAGATAACTCGAAGCACTCCCTTGCGCCGGATAACCTTACACTTGGGGCATATTTTCTTGACGGAAGGTCTTACTTTCATACCTCAATCTCCAATAAGAAACCATTGCATTGACCAAATAAAGATCCGGCTTGCGGCTTCGCCACGAAGAACAACAGGCCGCAGCCCTCGAAATTGAGGGCGGGAACGGAAATCTTTATCCAGCTTTAACGCTGATGTCAACCTTCAATTGTATGCCGGTTCAAACCACGATCCGAAATGCTGAGAATCTGGGGTCCGTTTGGGGTGATGGCAACGCTGTGTTCAAAGTGGGCGGCCCACAAACCGTCGCGAGTAACGGCGGTCCACTGGTCGTCCAGAATGTCCACTTCATACGTGCCCACGGTAACCATGGGTTCGATGGCTATGACCATGCCGTTTTGCAAGGTCAAACCGCGCATTCCAGGCCTGAAGTTGGGCACTTCGGGCTTTTCGTGCATTTTCGCACCCACGCCATGGCCCACAAAACGGCGAACCACGTTGAAACCGGCTGCCTCAACATAATCTTGCACAGCCGCACCGATGTCATAAACATCATTGCCGGCTCTGGCCTGCTCTATTCCGACGTACAGGCTTTCTTCGGTCACCTTCATGAGCTTGCGGGCCTCGTCGCTCACCTTGCCGACAGGAAAGGTGCGAGCGGCGTCGCCCACAAAACCTTCATACACAACGCCCATGTCAACGCTGACGATGTCGCCTTCTTTAAGCAGCCGCGCAGAAGGGAAACCGTGAACCACCTGCTCGTTTACCGAGCAGCACAGGGCGAAGGGGTAACCGCAGTAACCTAGAAACGCCGGTTTTACCTTGTAGTCGGCGCACATGTCGCGCGCCAGCTCTTCAAGACGCATGGTAGGCAAGCCAGGTGCCACCATGTCGCCCACGGCATCCAGTATGTTGGCAACCATGCGGTTTGCTTCCCGCAGGCTGGCCACTTCCCTTTCATTCTTGATGAATGCGCCGTGATATTTTTTCATTATACAATCACCATCCGCGCTTGTGAAAACCGCAGGGTAAGCCTTGCAGCCTACCCAGGTTTTCTAGAGCCTGCCGCTCTTACGCGCCTTGGCCATAAGGCCCTGATACTGGCTGGAGATCATGTGCGACTCCACCTGATTCATGAAGTCCATGGCCACACCCACAAGGATCAGCAAGCTCGTGCCACCAAAGTAGAAAGGCACGTTGAAATTGCTGATGAGCAGCATGGGCAGCAGGCACACCACTGAAATATAGGTGGCCCCCGAAAGGGTCAGCCGCGAAAGCACCGTATCAACATATTCCTGGGTCTTTTCGCCAGGGCGAATGCCCGGGATAAACCCACCGTTCTTCTTCAGATTTTCGGCCATATCCTTGGGATCAAAAATGATGGCGGTATAAAAATAACAGAAGAAGAACATCAAGGCCACATACAGCACGTTGTAGGCAACGCCGTGCGGCGAGAAGAAATCAGCTGCCTGCTTCACGTAGTGATTGGTCGAAAACTGACCAATGGTCGCAGGAAACAGCAGCAGAGAAGATGCAAAAATAGGCGGAATAACGCCAGCGGTGTTCAGACGCAAAGGCAGGTGCGAATTCTGACCGCCGTACATCTTGCGCCCAACCTGACGTTTGGCATAGCTGATGGGAATTCTGCGCTGCGAACGTTCAACGAACACAATGGCAACCGTAACCGCAGCCATGAGAACCACGATGACAACCGCCATGAAAATGCTCATGTCGCCAGCCTGAATAAGAGCAACAGACTGGATGATGCCGCGGGGAATACCCACCACAATACCGCAGAAGATAATCAGCGAAATACCGTTGCCGATACCGCGCTCCGTGATCTGCTCGCCAAGCCACATAACCAGCACAGAGCCTGCCGTAAAGGTGGCCATGGTAACAAGGCGGAAATGCCAGCCGGGTGCAAGAACAACCGGAGCGCCGCCAGGGCTGGTCATATTTTCAAGCCCCACCGCTATGCCAAGACCCTGAACGAGGGTAATGAGCACGGTGAGGTAACGGGTGTACTGCGTGATCTTGCGTCGACCCGCCTGCCCTTCTTCCTTGGCCATGCGCTTGATGTCGGGGCTGACCACCTGCAAAAGCTGGATGATAATGCTTGCCGAAATGTAAGGCATGACGCCCAGAGCGAACACCGAGACGTTGGACAGGCCGCCGCCGGAAAACATGTCAAACAGGCTGAAAAGCGTGCCGGACATGCTTTGAAAAAACGACGCCAGCGCAGAAGCGTCAACACCCGGAATGGGTACGTGAACGCCAATGCGGTAGCAGCACAAAATCAGGAGGGTCCAGCCAATGCGTTTGGACAACGAAGCCTGGCCCGCCATATTGTTTGCCGATCCTACTGCCATGAAACACTCGTTGCGTTTGTGCGCCTGTGGCGCAGTATGTGCGCAACGTCATTGCCCGCCGCAAGGCGGGCAATGACGCCAGTGAAAGCCGTGAGGCCGCGCTTGCGCGCGGCCACCAGAATTATTCAGCGGCAGAAACCGCTTCCAGCTCAGTAACGTTACCACCGGCATTGCGGATCTTTTCCGCAGCAGCCTGGCTGAACTTGTGAGCTTCCACCGACAGGGCGCTCGAAACATCACCACGCGAAAGAATTTTCACGGGGGCGCCCATGCGGACGAGGCCGCGGGCATAGATGTCGTCAAGGGTGATGGTGGTCTTGCCCGGGAAGGCAGAAACGAGCGCGTCAAGATTGATCACGTCGTAGGTAACCTTGAAGGGGGCATTTTTGAAACCGTGCTTGGGCAGACGGCGTTGCAGGGGCATCTGGCCGCCTTCGAAGCCAGGGCGGACACCGCCACCGGCGCGAGCGTTCTGCCCTTTGTGGCCCTTGCCCGCAGTGCAGCCCAGACCGGAGCCAGAGCCACGGCCCACGCGACGGCGGGTCTTACGCTCTTCCGGAAAAGGAAACAGATTGTGCAGTTGCATGGTATATCCTTTGGCCGTTAGTCGACAACGGCGACCATATGCGGAACTTTGGCGATAATGCCCCGAATGGCCGGGGTATCCTTGAACGTCTTGACCATCTCGCGGCGCTTGAGGCCAAGGGAGTCCAGCAGCTTGCGCTGCGCGGGCGTGGAGCCGATGCGCGAACGCACGAGTTTTACCTTGATTTCTGCCATGGTTACTTCCTCGGAGCTTCCAGCTTCTTACCGCGCAGGGCCGAAACATCTTCGGCGCTGCGCAGGGAAACGAGGCCCTGCATGGTGGCGCGAAGCACGTTGTGCGGGTTGTTGGTACCGATGGCCTTGGCGAGGACGTCGCGGATGCCCACGGCTTCCATGACAGCGCGCACTGCACCACCGGCGATGATACCGGTACCTTCAGAGGCGGGCTTCAACATGACGCGACCGGCGCCGAAACGACCGAGCACTTCATAAGGAAGGGTGCCTTCGAGCAGGGCCACCTGAACACGGTTCTTGCGAGCGCGTTCAGTTGCCTTGCGAAGAGCTTCGGGCACTTCCTGGGCTTTGCCCAGACCGAAGCCCACGCCGCCCTTGCCATCGCCCACTACAACGAGGGCGCTGAAGCTGAAACGGCGACCGCCCTTGACGACCTTGGCCACGCGGTTGAGGGAAACGATCTTTTCGATTTCGCCCAACTCGTTCTGCTGAGTTTCAGTATTTTCCTGACGCATATTAGAACTCCAAGCCGCCTTCGCGGGCGCCGTCGGCTACGGCCTTGACGCGACCGTGATAAATATACCCGTTGCGATCGAATACCACCTGACTGATATTCTTCTCCTTGGCCATCCGGGCAATTTCCTTGCCCACCATTTCGGCGCCGCTCTTGTTGCAGTGCAGGCCGGCTTCGGTCTTGGAAAGCGAAAGGGTAGAGGCGGCAGCCAGAGTTACGCCATCCAGATCGTTGATGATCTGGGCGTAGATGTGCAGGTTGGACCTGAACACAACCAGACGCGGACGCGCGAAGGTGCCGTTGACTTTCTTGCGGATACGGATCTTGCGGCGCTGCCGGGATTCGTTCTTGCTGTATTTCATGACGCGCCCCCCTACTTCTTGCCGCCGGACTTACCAACCTTGCGGCGGATAGTCTCGGTAACGTACTTGAT
This sequence comes from Desulfovibrio sp., assembly GCF_009712225.1. Classification (NCBI taxonomy): domain Bacteria; kingdom Pseudomonadati; phylum Thermodesulfobacteriota; class Desulfovibrionia; order Desulfovibrionales; family Desulfovibrionaceae; genus Desulfovibrio; species Desulfovibrio sp. The sequence continues at coordinate 279,126 of NZ_WASP01000003.1, forward strand.
ACCCTTGCCCTTGTAGGGCTCGGGCTTACGGATGCGGCGAATCTTGGCGGCCATTTCGCCCACAAGTTCCTTGTCGATGCCGGCGATGGTCAGAACCTGACCTTCAACCGTGGCCTTGATGCCGTCGGGCAGTTCAACGAGCACAGGGTGGGAATAGCCCACGGAAAGCTCGATAATGTTGCCCTTGACCGCCACACGGTAACCAACGCCGATAACTTCAAGGCCCTTTGAAAAGCCCTTGGTCACGCCTTCAATGCAGTTAGCAAGAAGGGTGCGACGCAAACCATGCTGCGAACGGCTCTGGCGGTTATCTTCAATACGGCTGAGGGTTACATTGCCATCAGCCTGTTCGTAAGTGAGCAGGGAGCAGACAGGGGTGCTCAGCGAGCCCTTGGGCCCTTTAACTTCCACAACATCCGTTCCAATCTTGACTTCAACGCCATTGGGAACGGCAACGGGCAGTCTACCTATTCTCGACATGGTGCACCGCCTACCAGATTTCGCACAGAAGTTCGCCGCCCACCTTCTTATCATGGGCAGTCATGCCGTCCAGCACACCGCTGGACGTGGACAAAATGCAGATGCCGAGGCCGTTCTGCACCCTGGGGATATTGTGCGCGCCAACGTAAACCCGGCGACCGGGGGTGCTCACACGCTTCAACCCGCTGATGACGGGCTTACCCTTCTGGTACTTAAGAGTAATGACAATGTTTTTTTCGGCCACGGCCACGTCTTCGACGTAACCTTCCTGCTTGAGGATGGCGGCTAAAGATTCCTTCATCTTCGAGCTCGGCACATTTACTTCCTTGTGCAGGGCCAAATGCGCGTTGCGGATGCGGGTGAGCATATCCGCAATGGGATCTGTCAACATCGAATGCTCCTGAGAGTTTGGGGGCGGGGTTGACGGCCCTATGCCGTCACTTCCCGCTGGTGCGCAGGGCGCACCATCCGGGCGTTTGCACGCCCGGAAATATTACCAGCTCGACTTGCGCACGCCGGGCAGTTCACCACGAAGGGCCATGTTGCGGAAACAGATACGGCAGATGCCGAACTGGCGCAGGAAAGCCCTGGGGCGACCACAAAGCGGGCAGCGATTGTAGGCGCGGGCGCTGAACTTGGGCTTGCGCTTGGCCTTTACTTCCAGAGAAGTACGGGACATGGCTTAACTCCTACTTGCGGAACGGCATGCCAAGCTGGTCGAGAAGGAACTTGCCTTCCTTGTCCGTGGCCGCCGTGGTGACGATGGTGATATTCATGCCCTTGGGGTTTTCAACACGGTCAGCTTCCAATTCGGGGAAGATGGTGTGTTCCTTGATGCCCAGGGTGAAATTGCCGCGCCCATCGAAACCGCGGTCAGGAATGCCGCGGAAGTCACGCACTCGGGGCAAGGCAAAGTTCATGAGCTTGTCCAAAAAGTCCCACATACGCTCTTTGCGCAGGGTTACGCGCACACCAATGGGCATGCCTTCGCGCAACTTGAACGCGGCAATGGACTTCTTAGCCCGAGTAACAACGGCTTTCTGGCCCGCAATGGCGGTAAGTTCCGCCATGGCTTCTTCCATCAGCTTGTTGTTCGAGCTGGCGGCGCCAAGGCCGATGTTCAGAGAGATCTTTTCGATGCCGGGCAGTTGCATGGAAGAGGAGTAGTTAAACTCCTTCTGCAGTACCGGAACCACCTTCTCTCTATATATCTTTTCAAGGCGTGTCATCGTATCACCTTATTCCATGACTTCGTTGCACTTTTTGCAGAAGCGCACTTTCTTTTCCTTGCCCTCGGACTCGATGGTCTTGTAACCCACTCGAGTGGCCTTGCCGCAGGCAGAGCAGACAACCATGAGGTTGGAAACGTGGATAGGCATTTCCTTTTCCACGATACCGCCAGGCTGCTGGGCATAGGGGTTGGGACGCATGTGGCGTTTGACCATGTTGGTCTTTTCCACAAGCACGCGATCCTTCTTGCGCAGGATCTTCAGCACCTTGCCGATTTTGCCCGCGTCCTTGCCGGCGATTACCATCACCTTGTCGTCCTTGCGGATGCGATACATTTTCATGACGGTCTCCTACAGCACTTCCGGGGCCAGCGAAATAATTTTCATAAAGTTCTGGGCGCGAAGCTCACGTGCCACGGGGCCGAAGATACGCGTACCCACCGGCTCACCCTGGTTGGAGAGCAGCACGGCGGCGTTGCCGTCGAACTTGATGTAGCTGCCGTCCATGCGACGCACTTCTTTGGCGGTGCGCACGATAACAGCCTTCATAACGTCGCCCTTCTTAACCTTGCTGTGGGGCATGGCTTCCTTGACGGAAACCACAATGATGTCGCCCACCGAGGCGTAGCGGCGGTGTGAACCGCCCAGCACCTTGATGCAGGCAACCTTTTTGGCGCCGGAATTATCGGCCACCTGAAGCGTCGATTCTACCTGGATCATGGTACTACCCTACACGGCTTTTTCAATGATGGAGACCAGATGCCAGCGCTTGTTGCGCGAAAGCGGACGGAACTCCACAATTTTAACCTTGTCGCCCATACCGCATTCGTTCATAGGATCATGAGCCGTGAACTTCTTGCGGCGCCTCACATACTTCTTAAGCAGAGGATGCTTGACCAGGGTCTCGACGCGCACGACAATGGTCTTGTCGTTCTTGTCGCTCACCACGATGCCGGTCAGCGTTCTGCCCTTGCGATCTTCCAGAGCTTGCATGTTCAGGCCCTCTGTTCCTTTTCGTTCAATACGGTCTCGATGCGCGCCACCTGCTTACGCATGACTTTCAGTTCGGAAGTCTTTTCAAGCTGCGCAGCGGCATGCTTGAAGCGGGCACCCATCAGTTCCTGGCGCTGCTCGGTGAGAGCCGTACGCAGTTCTTCAACGCTCATGGAGCGCAGATCCTGTGCGGCGGGCCGGGCGGCGGTTTCGTTCTTTTTCTTGGCAGCCATTTAGATGCCCTCCCTCACCACAATGATGGTCTTAACGGGCAGCTTGTGAGCGGCGCGGGTCAGCGCCTCACGGGCGAGCTCGAGGCTCACGCCCTTGATTTCATACAGCACGCGGCCGGGCTTGACCGGAGCGCACCAACCCACCGGAGCGCCCTTACCGGAACCCTGACGGGTTTCCAGAGGCTTGGCGGTAACGGGGCGGTCGGGGAACACGCGGATCCACACTTTGCCGCCACGCTTGATATGACGCATCATGGCAATACGAGCCGCTTCGATCTGCTGGCTGGAAAGCTGGCCATGCTGCACGGTCTTGAGACCGATATCGCCAAAGGCAATGGTGGCGCCGCGGGTGGCCAGGCCACGCAGGCGGCCTTTCTGCCACTTGCGGAATTTAACTCTTTTGGGCGCAAGCATTACTGATCAACCTCTTTGTCAAGGATTTCACCCTTATAGATCCACACCTTGACACCGATGATGCCGTAGGTGGTGCGCGCTTCGGCAAAGCCGTAGTCGATGTCGGCACGCAGGGTCTGCAAGGGCACGCGGCCATCGCGGTACCATTCGGTACGGGCGATTTCTGCACCAGCCAGACGGCCAGCGCAGGTTACCTTGATGCCTTCGCCGCCGAACTTACGGGCCATGGACACGGTACGCTTCATGGCGCGCCGGAAGGCCACGCGGCGCTCAAGCTGCTGGGCGATGTTTTCGGCCACCAGCTGGGCGTCCACTTCGGGGCGACGGATTTCGTTCACTTCAAGAGAGAACTCGCGGCCGAACTTCTGACGAAGGTCGTTGCGAAGCTTTTCGATTTCCACACCCTTGCGGCCGATAACAATACCGGGGCGAGCGGTGGAAAGGATAAGCCGTACCTTGCCGCCGGCACGTTCGATTTCGATTTTGGAAACGCCCGCATGGAACAGGAGCTTCTTCACGAACGCGCGGATTTTGCTGTCTTCATAGACAAAGGCAGGGTATTCCTTCTTGCTGAACCAGCGGGACTGCCAATTCTTGTTGTACCCAAGCCGGAACCCGAACGGATGTACTTTCTGACCCATAGCCTATTCCTGCCCTTCTGCGAGTATAACGGTGATGTGGCTGGTGCGCTTGTGAATCTTGGTCGCCCGGCCCTGAGCCCGGGGCATGAAGCGCTTCCAGGTGGGACCTTCGTTGACCACGATTTCTTTCACCACCATGGCATCCACATCAACGCCGCCCAGCTGCGAGGCATTGGCCAACGCGCTCTTGAGCACGCCGAAAAGCACGCCAGCGGGCTTGTTGGGCGTGAAGCGCAGAAGGTTCATAGCCTCCTCCACTCCCATACCCTGCACGTTCTTGGCCACAAGACGGGTCTTGCGCGGAGAAACGCGCTGGAATTTTGCAATAGCTTTAGATTCCATATGCCTACCCTACTTCTTGCCGGCCTTGGCCTTTTTGTCGGCGGCATGCCCATGGAAGGTACGCGTGGGCGAGAATTCGCCCAGCTTGTGGCCAACCATGTTTTCGGTAACGAACACCGGCACGAACTTTTTGCCATTGTGCACCGCAAAGGTCAGTCCCACCATTTCGGGCAGGATGGTCGAGCGGCGCGACCAGGTCTTGAGCACGCGGCGGTCATTGCTGGCCACGGCGCTGTCGACCTTCTTCAATACATGGGCGTCAACAAACGGCCCTTTTTTCAACGATCTCGGCATGAGCTACTCCTACTTCTGGCCGCGGCGTTTGATAATCAGCCGGGAAGAGGCCTTCTTCTTGTCGCGGGTCTTGTAACCCTTAGCAGGCATACCCCAAGGCGACACAGGATGACGGCCACCAGAGCTTCTGCCTTCGCCACCGCCCAGGGGGTGGTCGATGGGGTTCATGGCAACGCCGCGAACCTTGGGACGACGACCCAGCCAACGATTGCGGCCAGCTTTGCCCAGAGAGATGGTTTCGTGATGCACGTTGCCCACCTGACCCACAGTGGCCACGCAGGTGGCAAGCACCTTGCGCACTTCGCCCGAGGGCAGACGCAGCAGGGCGTAGTTGCCTTCTTTGGCGACCAGCTGGGCGTAGGTACCGGCGGCGCGGCACATCTGACCGCCCTTACCGGGGTACAGCTCGATATTGTGCACAACAGTACCCACGGGGATGCGGGCCATCTGAAGGGCATTACCGGGCTTGATGTCGGCCACGACGCCATTGCGCTCGTTGATGCCGGACATGATCTTGTCACCCTGCTTCAGACCAACCGGAGCGAGGATGTAGCGCTTTTCGCCGTCCGAATAGTGCAGAAGCGCGATACGGGCGGTACGGTTAGGATCGTATTCAATGTGCGCAACAGTGGCTTCAATGCCGGTCTTGTCGCGCTTGAAGTCGATGATGCGGTACAGACGCTTTACACCGCCGCCACGACGACGGCTGGTAACGCGACCCAGATTGTTGCGGCCGGCCTTTTTGGTAAGGCCTTCAGTGAGCGACTTCTCAGGGCGCGTCCGGGTGATTTCCTCAAAGTCGGAAACCGTCTGGAAGCGACGCCCCGCGGAGGTCGGTTTCAGCTTGCGGACAGCCATGATTACACTCCCTCGAAGAACTCAATTTTATCGCCCTGGCGCAGCGTAACATACGCTTTCTTCCAGCCGGGCTTACGGCCTACAACGCGACCCTGGCGCTCCCTGTTCATAGGGGCGCGGCGCACAACGTTGACCGCTTCCACTTTAACGTCAAAAGCCTTTTCCACAGCCTGCTTGATTTCAAGCTTGTTGGCCTGTGTGTGGACCATAAAGGCCACCTGCTGGGCTTCGTCCTTGATCAAGGTCGTTTTTTCGGTCAGCAGGGGCTTGAGCAGAACAGAAGTAGTTTCCATCTTACGCCCCCTTCTTCGCGAAACGAGCCTGAACAGGTTCGATAGCGCCTTCAAGCAACACAAGCTGCTTGTGCTTGAGGATTTCAAGCACGCTAAGGCGATCGACCGTGGTCAGGGTGAGACCCGGAATGTTGCGGGCGGAACGAGTCAGCGCGCAATCTTCGGCGGGTGCCACGATGAGAGCCTTCGAGAGACCCAACGTGTCGGCAACCTTGGCGAAATGCTTGGTCTTGGCTTCGGGCAGTTCAATGCCCTTAACCACCATCAGGGTTTCGGCAGCCAGGCGGCTCGACAGGGCCATCTTCATGGCCAGGGCGCGCACCTTGCTGTTAACCTTGAAGCTGTAGTCACGGGGGCTGGGTCCGAAGATGATGGCACCACCGCGCCAAATGGGCGAACGGTTGGAGCCAGAGCGAGCACGGCCCGTGCCCTTCTGCTTCCAGGGCTTGACGCCGCCGCCGGAAACCAGCGCACGGGTCTTTGCCATATGCGTTCCGGCGCGTTTGGCCGCCATCTGGGCGCGCGCCACGAGGTTGAGGATTTCGGGCCTCACCTCGATTTCGAACACGTCGGAAGCCAGCGTAACTTCACCGCTTTCCTGCTTGTTCTGGTCATATACTTTAACGGTAGCCATTGCTGCTTCCTCTACTGCTTGCGGATCAGCACCAGCCCGTTCTTGGGGCCGGGCACGGAACCTTTAACCAGGATGACGTTGTCTTCGGGACGCACGTCAACGATGGTCAGGCCCATTTCCGTAACGGTTTCATTGCCCCAATGGCCCGCCATTTTCCGACCCTTGAACACGTGGCCAGGAAAGGTGTTGTTACCAATGGAACCATTGTTGCGGTGCACCTTTTCGCAGCCGTGGGTATCTTTGGAACCTGCGAAGTTCCAGCGACGCATGCGGCCCTGATAGCCCTTACCCATGCTGGTGCCTGTGATCTTGACCTTTTCGCCAGCGGCGAAAATTTCAACGGTCAGTTCCTGGCCCAGTTCCTGCTCCGGCGCGCCCGTCAGGCGGATTTCGCGCAGGTGACGGAAAAGCCCCTTGCCTGCCTTGGCAAAATGCCCCTGCAGAGCCTTGGGGGTGTGCTTTTCCTTAGCGGGGGTCATCGCGATCTGTACGGCGTTGTAGCCGTCAGTATCTGCAGTTTTGACCTGGGTGACGGGGCACGGACCGGCCTCAATCACCGTGACGGGCACGGCTGCGCCAGCGCCGTCAAATATGCGGGTCATACCAAGTTTGCGACCCAAAATTCCCATTTTCTCAGCCATGACTGCCTCTCGCTAGAGCTTGATTTCCACGTCCACACCGGCGGGCAGCGAAAGCTTGCCCAGCGCGTCGACGGTCTGCTGCGTGGGTTCCAGGATATCCATGAGCCGCTTGTGGATGCGCATTTCAAACTGCTCACGGGACTTTTTGTCCACATGCACGGAACGCTGAATGGTGTACTTGTGAATGTTGGTGGGCAGGGGGATTGGCCCCGCCACGCCGGCACCGGTATTGCGCGCCGTATCCACGATTTCCGCAACGGCTTTATCCAGAATGCGGTAATCGTAGGCTTTGAGCTTGATCCGAATGCGATCGCTGCTAACTGTCGTCATTGTGCCTACTCCGTTTGCAAAAACATCCCGCGCGGCCCTTTGGGCTACGAGCGCGGGCTCCTTCACAGCATACGCGGGCCATGAAGCATGGCCCGAAGGCCGACCTCACCCTGGCAAGGAACGGAAAAACGGAGCAACGTAAGGGGTTGCGCTAATGCGCGCATCACGCCTGAAATTTCAGGAAGAATTCGGAAGATTGGACGCCTGAAGACGCCTGCATCATCCGCGTGATGCTCCCCAGCGTCGCCCAGGCTAAGCTACCTATAGAAAACAGGTAGCGAAGCGGTCCCGCAGGGTCACCAAATGGGGGCTATCCCCCTACCTTACAGCCCCGGGTCACACACTGCCAGTGGCTGCGGTGGGGTCCGTCCTTGGGCTGGAACGGCTCGACATTGTCCGGCATTCGGTAACGCCTGCACATGTCAAAACCTTAAACGGCCATGAATTTCATCCGTTTACGGTGCATCAGGGTGAGCTCAACCCACCCTTCCCTGCCGTCCAGGGAACGCGGAAAAGAAACACTCTTTGTCACGCGGAGATTTTTTCTATCCAAGTTACCCTCGAACGTCAAGACATTTTCACATTATTTTTGTATGGTCAGCACGCGTCACGCAGAACAGGAAACTCTTGCCTCTTGACGTATAGTCAGTGCAACCCTACAAATGCACCGCGCGACTGTATTATGCCAGGTTGTTTTTAAGCGAGATGAAACAACTTGCGAAAGATTATTTTTATATACAGCTCCGCGCATTCCTTCAGGAGTTTCAATGTCCACAGTTGATACAACAAATCGTGCCAAGCTGAATTCGTACCAAGACACTGTTATTACATACATTACTAAAGAGAGTGGCCATATCCTTGTGGTCAGCGACGACCAGGCCTTCTGCACCCAGCTGCGGCTGACTCTTGCCAAAGAAATGGGCCTTACCGCCCAGAGCATCTTCACATCTCTGGCTGACCCCCGCATGATGCTGCGCGAGCTGCGCGACATTCTGGCGCGTCACCCAGCCCCCCTTATCTTTATTGAGCGCAGCATTGGCGGCCGTGACCTCAGCTTTCTGGTAAGCCAGATCAAGCAGGCCTTTACCGCGCTAAAAATCATTGTACTCACCAGCGATGTGCAGCGTGACCGGCTCATGCTGCTGCACGAAGTGGGGGCGGATAACTTTATTGCAAAGCCCGTGTCGGCCAACACGCTGATTGAAAAAATGGCCTTTACCCTCAAGCCGCAAAGTAAACTGGGGCAGATCATCGATATGGCAAAAAAGCTCTTTGCCATGAAAAAATACGATATGGCGCTTACAGCCTGCCAAAAGGTGCTGAGCCTCAAGCCCGGCAGTGCTGCCGCATTTCTGGTGATGGGCGATGTTTTTCGCGCCACCCAGCAGTATGACAAGGCCCGGCTCTCGTATGAATCCGCGGCCAAGTCCGCCGATCTGTATCTGGCCCCCCTGCAGCGGCTGGCTGAAATGTACGAAGAAATCGGCGACGTTCCCCAGCAGGTGCGCTACCTTGAGAAGCTCGACTCTCTCTCGCCCCTCAACGTTAACCGCAAGGTCAGCCTTGGCGAAGCCCACTTTGCCAATGGCGACATGGAAAAAGCCGAGGCTTTTTTTGAAAAGGCAGTGGTGCAGATGAACCGCGAGGCCGCCGATGGCCTCAGTGCCCTGTCGAGCCGTATTGCCGGAATCTATGGCGAACGGGCTCCTGAAATGGCTGAGAAATTTCTGCGCAGCAGCCTGGAAGCCAAGGGCAAGCGCCTTGGTCGCAGCGACCTGTCGCTCTTTAACCAGCTGGGAATCAGCCTGCGCAGGCAGGGACGCTGGCAGGACGCCATTACCGAATACAAGCGCGCCATAAAAATCGCACCCGACGACCCCACGCTCTATTATAATGTAGGAATGGCCTTTGCCGAGGGTGCAGATTTTCTTCAGGCCAAGGCCAATCTGGTAAAGGCCATGGATCTCGAACCCGAAATGGTCAAGACCAATGCCTCCATAGCCTGCAACTTTGGCGCAGTATTTCTGCAGTCGGGCGACCGCGACCGGGCTACCCAGTTTTTCCAGCAGGCTCTTGCCCTGAAACCCGGCATGAAAATCGCCCAGCAGGGCCTGCAGCGCGCGCAGGTCAAGGCATAGATCCCCGCTGGCAGGCAGGGGTTTCGGTCTTTAGCCATCGACAAAGACAGTAAAACAAATAATAATTCTGCCGCGCAACATTGCCAACCTCAATATTGTGTCTTATTTTCAACAGATGCGGTGCTTTGCCCTTTGGGGGCATAGCGCCACGCAATCCGCATATCCCGCTGCATCAGGCCTCATGAGCTTTGCCGCAGCGTAAGCGACTGGCCCTCGTGTGATAAGGAGAGTTCATGTTCGGTTTTCTTTTCAAAAAAATCTTCGGCAGCACCAACGACCGCTACCTGCGAAAACTTCGCCCTCTGGTGCAGCGCATCAACGCTCTTGAGCCCGAGATGCAGCAGCTGGAAGATGCGGACTTTTCCGTTCGCATTGCCCAGTACCGTCAGGAAGTGCAGGACGGCGTGCGCGATCTCGACGCACTGCTGCCCGAAGTTTTTGCCCTGGTGCGCGAAGCATCGTTTCGCAAGCTTGGCATGCGCCACTATGATGTTCAGCTCATAGGCGGCATGGTGCTGCACAAGGGCAAGATTGCCGAAATGAAAACCGGTGAAGGTAAAACCCTCGTCGCAACCCTGCCAGTGGTGCTCAATGCTCTGTCTGGCAAGGGCGTGCACGTTGTGACCGTCAACGACTATCTGGCCAAGCGCGATGCTGGCTGGATGGGCCAGCTTTACGAATTTCTTGGCCTGAGCACCGGTGTGATCGTGCACGGGCTGGACGACGAGGAGCGCAAGGTCGAATACGCCAAGGACATCACCTACGGCACAAACAACGAATTCGGCTTTGACTACCTGCGCGATAACATGAAGTTTTACGCCAGCCAGCTGGTGCAGCGCCCCCACAACTTTGCCATTGTTGACGAAGTGGACTCCATCCTCATCGACGAAGCCAGAACCCCGCTGATCATTTCTGGCGCTTCCGACGAATCTGTGGGCATGTACCGCGCGGTGGACGACATTGTTCGCCAGCTTACACCCGAACACTATCAGGTGGATGAAAAGGCCCGCACCGCCATGCTCACCGACGAAGGCGTGGCCCGCTGCGAAGAACTGCTCAAGGTTGACAACCTGTTTGACCCTGCCAACATCACCGCACAGCATCACGTGATGCAGTCGCTCAAGGCGCACCTTATTTTCAAGCGTGACGTCGACTACATCGTGCAGGAAGACCAGGTTATCATTGTTGACGAATTCACTGGCCGCCTCATGGCTGGCCGCCGCTATTCAGACGGCCTGCATCAGGCGCTGGAAGCCAAGGAACACGTCACCATCGCCGCCGAAAACCAGACTCTGGCCTCCATCACCTTCCAGAACTACTTTCGCCTGTACGACAAGCTTTCGGGCATGACCGGTACGGCCGACACTGAAGCAGTTGAATTCCACCAGATTTACAACCTTGATGTCCTTTCCATTCCGCCCAACAAACCCATGGTCCGCAAGGATTACCCCGACCTTATCTACCGCTCGCGGCAGGAAAAATTCGACGCCATTGTGGAGGCCATTGCCGAGCTGCACCAAAAAGAGCAGCCCGTGCTTGTGGGCACCATCTCCATCGAAACGTCCGAAATGCTCTCGCACCGGCTGGCAAAACTTGGCATCCCCCACAGCGTGCTCAACGCCAAACAGCACGAGAAGGAAGCCGAAATCGTTGCCCTGGCCGGTCAGAGAGGCCGCGTAACCATTGCCACCAACATGGCTGGCCGTGGTACGGACATCATGCTGGGCGAAGGCGTGGTTGATCTTGGCGGTCTGCATATTCTCGGCACAGAGCGGCATGAAAGCCGCCGTATCGACAATCAGCTGCGCGGCCGCTCTGGCCGTCAGGGCGACCCCGGCTCCTCGCGCTTCTACCTTTCGCTTGAAGACGACCTCATGCGGCTTTTTGGTTCAGACCGTATCAAGGGGCTGATGGAAAAGCTGGGCCTGCGCGATGGCGAAGCCATTGAAAACGCAATGGTTACCCGCGCGGTCGAAGGCGCCCAAAAGCGCGTTGAAGCCCACCACTTTGAAATACGCAAAACCCTGCTCGACTACGACAACGTCATGAACCAGCAGCGCGAGGTCATCTACACCCTGCGCCGCGAGCTCATGGTGGAAGAGGACCTTGAGCCCGTTTTGCAGGAATTCATGAGTGACGTGCTGGACGATGTGTACGGCCCGCTCGACAATGTTTCAGCCGATGATCTTGAAGCCGCCCAGGCAGCCGCCATGGCCCGCCTGCGCGACGTGTTCAATCTTGACCGCGTGCTTGACGAAGATGCGGCGCTGCCTGAACGTGAAAAAACGCAAAGCATTGTCCGTGACATTCTCGACCAACTCAGGACCGAAACCGGCCCCACCTATGCCGACATTCTGCGCTACTTTTTGCTGGAAGAACTGGACCGCTGCTGGAAGGAACACCTGCGCAACATGGACTCGCTGCGTGACGGCATAGGCCTGCGTGGCTATGGCCAGCGCGATCCCAAGCTGGAATACAAGCGTGAAGGCTTTGAAATGTTCCAGGCCATGCTGTTCCAGATTCGCGAAAGCGTATTTCGCGCGCTCACGCGCGTACGCGTCCGCATTGAGCCCATCGCCGAAGAAGAACAGCAGCCCGTTGAACAGGCCGCCCCGGTTGAAGAACCCAAGGGCACGCCCCTTGCCCGCGAATACCGCCACAAGGAAAGCAACTCCCCCCTGTCATACTCCAGCGGCGGCAGTATCAGTGAAGATGCCCAAAAGCCCGCCAAGGCTGGCCCGCGCATTGGCCGCAACGACCTTTGCCCCTGCGGCAGCGGCAAGAAATACAAAAAATGCTGCGGGCGCGAAAGCTAGCGGCCAACAACAGAGTATAAATGCAGGAGCACCTTTGACGGGCGCTCCTGCTGCATCTGGCGCATGCCGCATGTTCCGCCTTTACAGGATGAATACGGACTCTTCAAACGCAAAAAGGCGGGGGTTAACCCCGCCTTTTTGCGTTTGAAACAGGTGCGGCTTGCCGCACATTGGCCCGCCATTTTTACTGGCGTAGTCTGCGCTGCATTATGCCTGCGATGAAAAAAACTTTGTTCCAACGCTGCCGATAATGATCAGCGCGATAAAAAACAGCTGGGGCAGCGAAACCTTGTCGCCGAAAAACAGCGCCCCTCCCAGAACCACGCCCACAGTGCCAGCGCCCGTCCAGAGGGCATAGGTCATACCCGCCGGAAGCCCGCGCATGGCAAGTGCCAGCAGTCCCATATTGACGAAACTCAGCACGATGGGCACCGCCGCAGCCTGCCAGTTGCCCAGCGAAGAAGCCCACTTGAGGCTGAGCGCCCACAGGATTTCGGTAACTACGGCGAAACACAATGCAAACCATGCCATATCCAATACTCCTTTGTGTGGGCTCGGATAAAAAGGCACGGCCTGCGGAAACCCAAAAGAACAGAACAATGCATCAACGGAAGGGCGTAGAACTGCCATCTGTCCGCAAATGTGTCAACTGGCGAACACCGCCTCCCAAAATCAGAAGTAATCCGAAAAATACGGCTTGTCTGGCGGGATAAGCGTTTCCAGTGTTTTCAGCAGGTGATAGTCCATATCAATGCGATCGTTGTTGTAAAGGTAGGTAGGCCGCTTGTAGCCCATCAGCATGGTGGTGAGCGTCTTGATATCCAGCGAGAGACGGTGACCCGTGCTCCAGATGTTGACCTTTTCGCAGAACGTGCGGCCATCACGCCAGCTTACATGGAAGATGCCGTTGTTCCACGGGGCCATCACGTCGCTTACTTCAATCTCGAGGGTGAGCTTGGGGTCTTCAAACTGAAAGCTGTACTGCTCTATGAAGCGCTGCACGTCTACAATGCGGGCCATGGCATAGGGCTGGATGCTCTCGTCAATTTCGCTATCCTCAAACTGGAAGGCAATGGGCTCGCCTGTGTAGTTGGCGCCTTCCACCTTGGTAATCATGGAAAAATGGGCGCTTATGTAGTTCCAGATGCCGTACTTGGCTTCCTGGTTCAGGTAGACCATTTCTTTGATGCTGAAAACTTCGTTCTCTATGTAATAGATGACGTAGCCAAGGGGCTTGGCGTCGGCGCTGTAATACACCGCCGCCATAACGTCGTCCGAATCCCAGCGCCAGTATTCTTCCCATTCCAGATCGCCGCGAATGAGCGCGCCGTGTTCCTGCAGGGAAAAATACTTGTAAACCCTGTGCAGGTCTTCGCACTCTATGTCTACGCGCTCAATCTGCCCGTCCACGGGGTGACGCTTGGGCAGCTGGGTGTCCTTGATGGTAAAGGTCATCTTGTCCGATACAATTTCCCAGCCGTGCTTGCGGTACAGGGGAATGGAATAGGGACAGAGGTAAGAGATGATCTGCTGCTGCGAACGCATATACTCAAGGCTTTTACCAATGAGCGAATGGATAAGCCCGCGCCCGGTGTATTCGGGATAGGTGGCCACACCGGTAATACCGCCCATTTTGCATATCTCGCCCTGGATGTTCACTTCCATGGGGTAGATGACGATCTGTGAAGCCAGATGCCCCTTGTAGAACCAGCCCATCACGTGAGACGCCTCAAATATGGGCATCTTGGACTGCTTCATCTCCATGTCTGACCAGCCGATGCGGGCCATTTCAGAGGTACTGACCTGAAAGGCGTAGCGCAGCAGGGCCTCGAACTCCTCAAAATCTTCTTCGCCGAGCTGGCGCAGCTCAAAGGCTTCCGTGCCCACATCCTTTCCGGCGGGGGCCTCTCTATGTTGGGCGGCAGCGCCCTGCGCGGCTGACCCGCGCTCGCGTCGAGCTACCGGCACAAGGGGCGCGCCATTGTGCTCATCTGGTGGTACACCTGCGCCGTGAAAAGGACGCGGCTCTTGCAGACGCGGCCCGTCTAGCGGAGGAAGATGCTGCTGTTTATGAAGAATGCGCATGTAATGCCTTCTATATAGGTGTGAAAAACCGCTGTACAACGGGCGAACCGATTGCGCAAGAGGTTTCACTGGCCGCCCCAAAGGCAGCGAAAGAACAGATTTTCAGATATCCAGACCTGCGGACATGCGACGTTGCTTGAGCCCTTCATACACTGACTGGCTTACGCGCAAGCCTCCATAGCCCTGCCCAAGACGGATGGTGGGTTTGTTGGATCCGTGGTAGTCCGAACCGCCGGAAACACCAAGATCAAAGCGCTTGGCCAAAGCAAGGCAGGTGCGTATATCGGCCTCGGAATGTTCGCTGTGATAGGCTTCAATGGCGCTCAGGCCATAATCCTTGAGGCGCGCCACCATGGTGTCCAGCCAGCCGGCAGGGGCCCTCCACAGCAGGGGATGGGCAAGGCACACCGTTGCGCCCGCTGAAGCCAGCAGGCTTACGCTTTCTTCAGGCTCCAGCACGGTTTTGGGCAGATAGGCCTTGCCACGGCTGCCCAGAAATTCCCTGAAGACCTGTCGTACATCCTTGGCGAAACCCTTGCGCAGCAACACTTCGGCAATATGGGGCCTCCCCACGCTCTCGCCTCTGGCGGCGGCCAGCACTTCTTCCATGCTGATGTCGTACCCGAGATCCTGCAGTTTTTGCACAATACCCATGTTGCGCTCGGCGCGCTTCTCGCGCAGCCAGCAAAGCCGATCAAGCAGAGGTTGCGGGTTTTGTGGCAGCCACAGGCCAAGAATATGCAGTTCACCCAGCTCTGTGCCGGTGGATATCTCGCACCCGCGCACGACCTCAATGCCCAGATCCCGTCCGGCCTGCTGGCCTTCGTCCAGCCCAGAAAGCGTGTCATGATCGGTTATGGCCACGGCGGCAAGACCCGCTGCATGGGCTTTGGCCACGAGCTGCGCCGGAGAATCCGTGCCGTCAGAGGCAGAAGAATGCGTGTGCAGATCAATAAATTTCATACTCTCTTTCATGGGATAATTATCATACCGCAAAATGACAATATGGGGCAAGCCTTGAACTGGATGGCTCTTGGAGATAGAATACCTGCTCACGCTGAAAACAAGGATTTTTTATGCCAATGGAAACTACTGAACTGCTAAAGATTCTGGCCTGCCCCAAATGCCTTGGGAACCTTGTTGCGCTTGAAGACAACGGAACAGTGGCCGCCTTTGCCTGCAAGGCCTGTGGCGTTGCCTACCCCGTGCGCGACAACATCCCCATCATGCTGGTGGAAGAGTCCATTCCCCTTGCTGACTGGATCAGGGACCACCCTGCAGCCAAGGAAAAGGCCTGATGCGCCTGCTGGTTGCTTCTGACCTGCACGGCTCTGTGGAAAGCCTGCGCTTTCTGCTGGAGAGAGCGCGTCAGCTTGCTCCGGACGCGCTGGTACTGCTGGGCGATCTGGTGTACCACGGCCCGCGCAATCCCCTGCCTCAAGGCTACGATACACGCTCGGTGCTGCAAACCATGCCAGACCTCACCACCCTGCCCTGCCCGGTCATAGCCGTGCGCGGCAACTGTGATGCAGAGGTGGACCTTGGGTTGTTGCCCTTCGCAGTTACGGAGTCGACGTGGATTGAGGCCGATGGCCTGAACATTTTTGCCAGCCACGGGCATCACCTGCCCGAACGCCCCCCGTGCCCCGGCATCAAACCCGGCACGGTGCTGCTGCGCGGGCACACCCATGTGCCGCGCGGCGAAACCATTGACGGCCTGCACTTCTGGAATCCCGGTTCACTTTCTCTGCCCAAGGGGGGATCGCCCCGCACCTACGGCATGATCGAAAGTGGCGTTTTCACCGTGCTGGACATGCAGGGCGGCGAAATTTTGCGTCATGCACCCGCAGGGCTCTAGCCGGTAACTGTATGACAAATACCCATTCTTGCAGCGCGGCTGCAGATGCTCGCGCAGAGGCTTGTGCAGAGGGCAGCTCAACCACTGGCAAAGACTCCAGCGCGAGCATGCGTCCGCTGTTTCGGCTCTCCGCGGGTTACGAGCTTGTGCTGGCCTCGGGCTCGCCCCGCAGGCGGCAGTTTTTGAACGAATGGGGCATTCCCTTCCGCCTTGCTCTTGCCAGTACGGAAGAACCCCGTCCCATGCCCGGTGAATTGCCCGAGGCCTACACCCGGCGGGCAGCGGTTGCCAAGGCTCTGGCCGTGGGCCGGACCCTGCCGCCAAAAGCTTCCCAAAAGCCGGTTCTGCTTGCTGCGGATACCGTAGTGGCCATTGGCGGCGACATTCTTGGCAAGCCGGAAAACCCCGCCCATGCGCTGACCATGCTTGAACGCCTTAGCGGTGCAAGCCATGAGGTTATCAGCGCAGTATGCCTGCTGCTGCCCGCGCAGAGCGCAGGGCCTTTATCGGCCAGCACCCTGCCGGAGCTGCACGTTGAGGAGACTGTAGCGGGCTCATTTCGCATGCTGAGCTTCAGCGATGTGAGCCGCGTTGTTTTCCACCACTGGCCCCGCCCAGTGCTGCAAGCCTATGTGAACACAGGCGAACCCAGCGACAAGGCTGGCGCATACGCCATTCAGGGTCAGGGAGCCGTGCTGGTCGAGCGGGTGGAAGGCTCGTGGAGCACGGTGGTAGGGCTGCCCGTAACGCCGCTGGCCCAGGTTATGATCAGCCTGGGAATCATGCAGCCCTATGGGGCATAGATTCTGAGACTCGAAACCTTGTGAGGCCTGACCGGCAAAACGGTCAGGCCTCTTTATTTACAACCGCCCCTGTATTCCCCCAGCGCCTGGCATACTGCCTGCTTCCAGCAATGGCTCCGCGAGCCGTTTCCATAACAGGGCTTTCCTCCGTTCCCTTCCACTACCGGCTTGATGGATATCCTCACCTTTGGACATATGAACCGGTGCGAGGCTGCACACTGTTTCTCTCCACACGCTCCGGCAGGCGCAATTTTGCCTTTTGCCCTTTTTTTGCGCCGCTGCAGCCAGCCTCACAAAAAAAATTTGAAAAAATTAAAAAAATTTCAGACAGTCTTGTGATTTATTTCTTCAATTGGTATGGCGTTCCAATCCGCATGAATTGGTATCCTAGGTTGCCATTTGTGTCGTTTCGTGAAAAAATACACAACTATGACTGAAAGCCCAATCAATTTCGGCCCCTTGACGCCTCTCTAGAATCTCTTTATTGCTGTACCATGGAATTACTTCACCTCTAATATTTTATGTAACAAACAGGAGGGAGGATTTTATCATGTCCCAGGAAAGGATCACGACGCTCTTGAATGAGAACCGCAGCTATCTTCCACCTGAGCACGGCAAAACTTCTGCATGGGTATGTGGGCCAGAAGAATATAATGCTCTCTGCAGCCGCGCACTGGAAGACCCCAACGACTTTTGGGGTGCGCGAGCATCGCAGTTGATCCACTGGTTCAAACGCTGGGACAAAGTACTTGAAGCAGATGAGGTAAATCACAAGTACAAGTGGTTTACAGGCGGCGTACTTAACGCCTCCTTTAACTGCATTGACAGGCACCTCATCTCAGGGCGGCGCAACAAGGCCGCTCTCATCTGGCAGGGCGAAAAAGAAACCGACGTTCGCTGCTATACCTACCAGATGCTGTACACAGAAGTGTGTCGTGTGGCTCACGCGTTGAGCTCGCTGCGTATCCGCAAGGGCGACCATGTGGCGTTGTACATGCCCATGATTCCCGAGCTGTTTATTGCCATGCTGGCCTGCGCCCGTATTGGTGCCATCCACACGGCCATTTTCTCCGGCTATGCGGAAGGCGGCGTGCGCAGTCGCATACAGGGCTGCAAGGCGCGCGTTGTCATCACGGCCGATGCAGCCGTGCGCGGTGGCAAGTTCAAACCCCTCAAGGCCAACCTTGATCCCATCCTCGAAAAGTGCCCCTCTGTGGCGCACGTGGTTGTGGTCAAGCATGCCGGTATTGAGGGCGTCAACATGCAACGCAACCGCGACGTGTGGTGGCACGACCTTATCGACGACTTTACCCTGAACCCCGACTTTCCCTGCGAACCCATGGATGCCAATGACACGCTCTTTCTGCTGCACACCAGTGGCAGTACGGGCAAGCCTACGGGCGTCATGCACTCAACGGGCGGCTACCTGACCTACGCGGCGCACTCCACGCAGTGGTGCTTCGACATGCGTGACGACGACGTGTACTGGTGCACGGCTGACGCCGGGTGGATCACCGGCCACACCTATGGCGTATACGGTCCCCTTTCGCTTGGTGCCACAACGCTCATGTTTGAAGGCGTACCCACGTGGCCCTACCCTGACCGCTACTGGCGCATTGTGGAAAACTTCCGGGTCAACATATTCTACACCGCGCCCACGGTCATACGCTCGCTCATGCGCATGAACGAAGCCTGGACAGAACGCTACGACCTGCGCAGCCTGCGTATTCTGGGCAGCGTGGGCGAGCCCATCAACCCCGAGGCCTGGCACTGGTATCACAAAAACATCGGCGGCGGCGAACTGCCCATCGTGGATACATGGTGGCAGACCGAAACCGGCGGTGCCATGATTGCCCCCATGCCATACGCCACCAAGCTCAAGCCAGGTTCGGCCTCCAAGCCGCTGCCCGGCATTGACGCTGCGGTTATCGGCACGGCCTCGCGCGATGGCGACATAGCCGAGGCTGGCAGCAAGGCCGGTCACCTGGTCATCCGCCGCCCCTGGCCCGGCATGATGCAGGGCGTGTACAACGATGAAGAAAAGTACCAGTCCTACTTCTCGCGTTTCGGCTGCTACTCGTCGGGAGACGCGGCAGAAATTGACCAGGACGGATACTTCTGGATTCTGGGCCGCGTGGACGACTCCATCAACGTTTCGGGCCACCGCCTCTCCACGGCAGAAATTGAAGCCGTGCTGGCCGCCTGCCCCGAAGTGGGTGAAGCCGCTGTGGTTCCCATGCCGCATGCCCTCAAGGGCGAAGGCATCTATGCCTACGTTGTCACGCGCGACGAAGTGCCGTGGAGCGCCCAGCTGCGCGTAAAACTGCGCGACGCCGTGCGCCGCGACATTGGCGCGCTCGCCAGCCCGGAATTCATCCAGTTTGTGGACGCCATGCCCAAGACCACCTCGGGCAAGATCATACGCCGCATGCTGCGCAAGATCGCTGGCGACAGCTATGAAGACATCGGCGACACCACTTCGCTGGCCGAACCCGATGTGATTGGCAAGATCATCGAAGGCCACCGCAACCTTGTTGCTGGCAGACACGAAACGGAAGGCGCCCCGCAGGGCGAAGCCGCTGCCGCTAAGGAATAATCCTTCAGGGGTCTGGCTGCCCGGAGCGGCCTTGCCCCCTCACCGGGTCGTTCCCTCAACGACCCGGTAAAACAGCACACCCCCGCATTATTGTGCCAATGCGGGGGTGTGCTGCTGTAAAATGCAAAGTAAACAGTATGAACCATACAGGCTGGTTAAGGTCCTTGTTTTGGGGCGTCGGCAGATTCCGGCCTGCAGGCCTCGGGGCTGTCTGTCTCATCTTTTGCACAGGCCGTGCCTGCTGATTCGGCAGCACCCGTTCCCGCCACAGCACTCCACCTGCAAAGGGTGTCACGCATCCACGCCCACACAGCACGGCTCTCTTCTGGCATGCACACCGTGGCGAGGCACAGGGCAATAATCAACAGGGCAAGGGCAGCCAGAACAAGGGCCAAAGCCTGAACCGCCAGGGCAAAGGCCGCAACCCCGGCAAAAGCAATCAATGCCCACTTGCCAGCAAAAAATCCACCACGCGTGCAGGCAGCCCGCACCTTGGCAACAATATCCATCATACAGCCTTGCGCCGCACCCACACATGGCGGCCAGCCATAACCGCCCAGACAAGGCCCGCCAGTATGTGCAGGGGTTTTGGCCCGGAAAGTCCCGCGGCCAGACACACGCCAGCTGCGCCCATCATGGCCCGTACCTCGAGCTTGCGGCGCGATATGCCCAGCATGTTGCGTTTGTCGCCCTGCCCGCACGCTGCGGGACGTGGAGCGGCAGAGGCACTGGCGGCATCGCCGCTGCGCCATTTTTCGCATCTGCGGGCGCGGGCTGCAACGCGTCTTTCAGCCGCGACCTCGGCCTTGGGCCGGGCCAGCACCGGCACGCTGGCTTCAAGGCGTGCGCATATGCCAGCCACGTCCGCACCCGGCTGCAAAAGCAGCAACAGCGATTCCGCGCCGGCGCGCACTTCGTCTACGGCAGATTCCTTGCCAAGGACACTCTGCGCCGCCGCACGAATGGCAACCTCGCCAAGCGCGGGATGACGCAGGCGTGCCCGTCCTTCCATGGAGTGCACTACATAGGCTGGAAGCATGGTCTCTCCTTGTGGCAAAATCACGTATGTGCAATCAATCAAATTTGAAAATGACTTTCTTTTCTCTTGACACAGAACCGCATTGAAGGCAAGGTGGTTTTACGAAAATTGGCAACAGGCACCAACCTGACCAGATATTTCCAGACGGTTGAAGACCGTTGAACAAATTTCCACCAGCCTTAAACAGAGAGAGTGCACGCATGAGCCAGATTGTCAATCTGCGTCAGATGCAAGTAGGTCAGCAAGGCAAGATTGCCGCAGTGGAAGCATTGGGTGAAATGAACCGTCGTATCCGCGACATGGGCCTTATTCCCGGCACTACGGTTTCCATTGTGGGCCGTGCCCCCCTTAAGGATCCGGTTGCCCTGCGCCTTTCGGGCGTTACCATCTCCCTGCGCAACAGCGAAGCCGACTTCATTAAAGTTGACCTCTCTGGCGCTTCCAGCTAGCGTTTTTTAAGCTTCCCCATTTTCAACAATCTGTCAGTCATTTCGTCCGGCCACCCCTGCGTGGCCGGACGATTCCTGAGCTATTATCCAGATTCGGCCAAGCCGCATCTGCTCGGCTATTTGAATCTGAACACACACGAACAAGGAGATGTAACATGAACGAAGGCATGAAGTGTGGATTGTGGTTTCTGGGTGGGGTTGCCCTGGGCGTGCTTGGCGCCGTGGCCGTGAGCAAGGGCAAGCTTGATTTCAAGCCCCTGGCCACCGATCTGCTGAGCCGTGGCATGGACGTGAAAGACGCACTGCTGAGCAAGGTTGAATCCATCAAGGAAGATGTGGAAGACCTCACTGCCGAAGCCCGTCTTGCCGCCGAAAAACGCAAGACCGCCAGCGAAACCTCCGAGGCCTAATTTTGAAGGTTCTGCGCCGTGCCTGCCACGGCGCACCCTGCTGCGCATGCCGCTCGTCTGCGGGCGGCACGCGCCACCAACTTTTGCAACAGCCGTAAGTACACGTTCGGGACAGTGCGGCCAAGGCCGCTTCGCTTCAAGGAGCACGCATGCGTTTTTTTATTGTTCATGAGTTGCGTGGCATCACAACGCCAGATTCAGGTAGAATGCGCGTCCGCTCGTCCTGCAGCCTTGGCGGCGGACGGGCAGAAGCACTTGCCGGAGCCCTGGCATCTCTTGAAGGCATCACCGACGTGCGCGCCAATACCCTGGTTGGCAGTCTGCTTATTTTTTACGACAGCGAAGAAAGCCGGGTTACAGCTCTCACCCTGTTGCTTGGCGCGGCCGATGCCAACGGCCAGTTTGGGCAGTCAGACCTGCCAGCTGAAACCGGGCATGCGCCCGGCAACGGCCTTATGCCTCTGGTGCGCTATATTTTTGTACGCCCTTTCCTGCCGCTGGCCCTGCGCGTCATAAACAGCGTTGTGGGCGCGCTGCCCTATATTTTCAAAGGTCTTGGGGCGCTGCTGCGCGGCACGCTGAGCGTTGATGTGCTCGACGCCGCAGCCATTGGCGCTTCGCTGCTTATGGGTGATTTCCGCACGGTCAGCATGCTCACCCTGCTGCTGGGCCTGGGCGAAACCCTTGAAGACTGGACTCGTCGCCGCTCAATGGCATCACTCACCGAGAGCCTTGCCCTTAACGTGGAAAACGTATGGCTGCTCGTCGACGGCACGGAAATTTCCGTACCGCTGGCCCAGGTGCGCGAGGGCGACCTTGTGGTTGTGCACGCCGGGGGCTCCATACCCGTGGACGGCCAGGTTGTGGAAGGCTGCGGTCTGGTCAACCAGTCGTCCATGACGGGTGAACCGCTGGGCGTACACCGCGCCGAAGGCGCATCTGTCTATGCTGGCACCGCGCTTGAAGAAGGCAGGCTGGTCATACGCGCCCGCCACGTTGGCGACGGCACTCGGCTGAGACAGGTTGTTAAGTTTATTGAAGAATCAGAATCGCTCAAGGCAGGGGTGCAGGGCAAATTTGAAAAACTGGCCGACATGGCCGTGCCCTTTACCTTTGGCCTTGCCGGGCTTGTGTGGCTGATTACCCGCGACTTTCGCCGGGCATCATCGGTGCTGCTGGTCGATTACTCGTGCGCACTCAAGCTGGCCACCCCGCTTGCGGTGCTGGCATCCATGCGCGAAGGCGCGCGCCACGGTATCGCCATCAAGGGTGGCCGCTATCTTGAGGCCCTCAGCGAGGCCGACACCCTGGTATTTGACAAGACCGGCACACTCACACAGGCCAGTCCCAAGGTGGTCGAGGTTGTACCGGCCCAGGGTTTTGAACGCGACGAAGTGCTGCGCGTCATGGCCTGCCTTGAGGAACACTTTCCCCATCCTGTGGCGCGGGCCGTTGTGCGCAAGGCGGAAGAAGAAGGCCTGCAACATGCCGAAGAACACGCCCATGTGGAATATGTGGTAGCGCACGGCGTGGCCTCGACCCTGCACGGCAAAAAAATGCGAGTGGGCAGCCGCCACTACATCGAACACGATGAAGGCGTTGACCTGTCGCCTTTGGCGGATGTCATTGCCGAACAGGCATCCCTTGGCCGCTCGCTGCTTTTCATGAGCGAAGACGGCGTGGCTGCTGGCCTTGTGGCCATCGAAGACCCCCTGCGCCCCGAGGCCGCCCGCGTGGTTGAAACCATGCGCGCACTCGGTATGCGTCGGGTGCTCATGCTCACCGGCGACGACGAACGCACTGCCCGCGCCGTGGCCGCGCAGGTGGGCATAACGGAATTTCGCGCTCAGGTGCTGCCCACAGACAAGGCCCGCATTGTGCAGGAACTGGCCGCAGAAGGCTGCAAGGTGCTGATGGTGGGCGACGGCATCAACGACGCCCCCGCCCTTTCAGCTGCCCATGTGGGCGTAGCCATGAGCGATGGCACTGATCTCGCCCGTGAGGTCGCCAACGTGCTGCTGACCCACCCAAGCCTTGAGGGCCTCATAAATGCCCGCATGCTGGGCAACCATACACTCAAGCGCATCCACGGCAATTTTGTGGCGACCATGACGCTAAACACCCTCTTTTTGATGGGCGGCCTGTTCATGGTGCTTGGCCCCGGCGTCTCGGCCCTGCTGCACAATGTCACGACACTGGGTGTGGCACTCAATGCCATGCGCCCCCACCTGCCAGCAAGCCTGCCCGGCGAGGAGCTTCATTATGAGCGCCATCCATCTGCTTAAATATGTGCGAAGCTTTGTGGACGGCAGGGTACGTATACGCCACCCCGCCCTGCGGAACGAAGGAGTGTTGCGACTGGCACGCGAAAAAATGGGCGCAATCGAGGGTGTGCAGTCTGTTGAAGGCAACAGCTTGAGCGGCTCCATACTGATCACCTACGACTGCAAGACAATACCACGCGAACGGCTCTTTGCCGTGGGCGAAGCCTGGGCACGCTATCTCGATGCCGTCAACAAGGGCAAAGACAGCCCAGTTCCCCATTTCTGAAAAAAACAATCCCCGTCCGGCATCACCGGGCGGGGATTGTGGCATTCCTGGGGGTAGCAGCCCTCATATGTGATTTGCCCTTCTAGGCAACTCCCTTTTTCACCAGCCATTCCTCAAATTTTGCCAGATGCACGGCAAAGGTTTTACGCCCAAAACCCATACGGAAGTAAGGTTCATTGATACCGTAGACCGATCCGGGCAACAGCAGCACCCCGGCCTCATGGGCCGCCCTTTCGCAAAAATCGCCCATGGATTCGCTCACCCGCATGCGCGGAAAGCCAATGGGTCCGGCCTGAGGCCGGTTGTAAGTAAAGAGGTGCTTGTGGCGCGCAAAAAACGCGTCTGCGGTTTGCAGATTTTCTGCAATGATTCTGCTATTTTTTTCCAGCAGTTCCGGTCCGTGCCGCAGGGCTACGATGGCCAAAGCCTCTGAAGGTGTAGCCCCGCAGATACTCAGGTAATTTTTGTAACGGGCAATGCCCTCCATGAGTTCCGCATCACGGCAGGCCAGCCAGCCCACCCGCAGCCCCGGCAGGCCGTATGCCTTGCTGAGCACTCCAAGCGAAATACCGCGTTCGTAGGTATCGGCAATCCAGGGCGCAACTTCGGCGGTTTCGCCTTTGTCATTCCAGCCCAGCCCCCGGTACACCTCGTCGCAAAAAATCCAAGCGCCGCTTTTGCGGGCCAGGGCGCACAGCGTATCTGTCTGCGCCTTGTCCAGCGTAAAGCCAGTGGGGTTGTGCGGGGTGTTAAGTACAATGGCCCTGGTGTCGGGCCGCACAAGTGCGGCCAGTTCGTCCATGTCGGCCTGCCAGCCCGCTTCTGTCTGCCTGAGATGCCAGAAGTCTACCTGGCAACCCAGGCTGCGGGCCACTTCGTACAGAGACTGGTATGCCGGAAACATGCACACCACATGGTCGCCCGGTTCAAGCAGGGTGTTCATGCAGGCAAAAATGCCTTCTTGCGCGCCCGTGAACATCAGCACGTTTTCTTCCGCCATGCCGGTGTACAGGCTGGCCACGGCACACCGAAGATCTGGCCTGCCGTTGTTTTCTCCGTATCCGAGGCTGGTATTCAAAAAATCGAGCTGCGCTGCGGCGGGGTCGGGCTCGAGACGCAAAAGAGCGTCGATGCTCATGGCCTCGCAATCTGACTGGGCGAGCAGGTAGGGGGTGGAAAATTCGTACCTGCCAAAAAAGACTTCAAGCTCAAATGCCGGAACACGCATGGTCTGCCCCATTTATGCCAGACACGCCTGCCGATGGGGCCGGACCTGCCAGTTTATTCAAGACTTGCGGAATATACACAGTAGCGCCTTTTACCAAGACGTTTTGCCTCATACATGGCCACATCACCTTGTCGCACAAGGTCATCGCGCGCTAGGCCCGGCTGCTCTGCCAGCGTGATGCCAATACTGGCCGAAAGTCCGGCAAAGGCCTCGTGGGTGTCAAATGCTTCGCCCATGGCGACCAGAAGTTCATCGGCGCAGTTGCGCAAAAGAGCCTTGGAGCACGACTCGGGAAAAAAGGCCGCAAATTCATCGCCGCCCAGGCGCGCGATCACCGCGCCGCGCAGGTGTTTCCGCAATATCTGGGCCGCAAGGATCAGGGCCTTGTCGCCAGCATGGTGGCCAAATTTATCGTTAACATGCTTGAAGTTATCCAGATCAATATAGGCCAGCCCCGCGCCAGCAGCCAGAGTGGCCGGAATGTTCTTGAAAAAATAGTGGCGGTTGAAAAGCCCCGTGAGGTCGTCCGTGTTGGCACGCTGCTTCAGGCGTCGCTCAATCTGCCGCTGTCGGGTCACATCACGGTAAATGCAGATCATGCCTATAACATTTTCAAAAATATCAAAAATATCGTTTTCGTACATATCAATGTACTTTTCGTGACCGTCTACGGCAGAGCGCATGACCACATGCCTGCCGTTGCGGGAAAAACCCAGGCGTTCCACAGCGCGCTGACGCAGAACATCGCGCGACTCACCAGCGATGTAGTCTGTGGGGCCAATGCCAAAGAGTTTTTTGAACCGATCGTTGAAATTGACGATATGTTTGTTTGAGTCAAGAATCATGACCGCATACGGAATGCTTTGCAGCACAAGATCAAGCTCTGCCGTCATGTTTGCAAGGTCTGTCACATCATGGGCAATGCCCACGGTTCCCATGATGCTGCCGTCTGCATTGAAGAGCGGCGCCTTGCGGGTTTTGAACTGGCGCATTCCCTGCGGGGCCTTGACCACCTCGTCAAACACGCCCGGCTCGCCAGAATTCATGACAATCTGGTCTGTTTCAAGACAGACAAACTCGCCCTGCGCGTATTCTTCCGGCTCAAGATCCCAGATAAAATAGTGGCCGCGCCCCTCCACAAGCTGACGGCTTTTTCCCACAAGTCGGCAAAAAGCCTCGTTCACCTTGATATGTGAACCCTTGGCGTCCTTGACCCATACAAGGTCGCTGGTAAGGTTTATGATCGTTTCAAAGTGCTGGATGGTGAGTTCGTGCTCTCTGTGCTGCCGCACTGCATCGAGCAGTAGCGCCACGTGGAAGTCGTAACGGCTGGCGCTGGCTGATACAGGCCAGATATGATCAAGCAGAGACAGCAGTTCTGCTGTCGGCTCCCCTGCCCCGTCATCCACAAGAATAAACAGCGCTCCGCTTTTTGCGGCTTTGCGCATGGCAGGCAACTGTGCAAGAGCTGCCCCATCAAGCAGCACGATGTCGGCCTCAGCCGGGTTGGGCAAGGCCGTCGCGTCCTGCCCGCATGTGGATTCGCAGGCGGTGGTTATGGTGTGGGTAAAGCCGGGATGTGCGCTGGCGCGACGCAATGAGGACTCAAGCAATGCATCAGTACAGTGCAGCAAAATGTGCAACGTGTGGTGATACATGACTGACCTCGCGAGTGTTTCATCTAGGGAACGTTTATCCTTCACCATTTATGCACAAAGTGCAATGGGCAAACAAAAAACTTACGACCTTATGAGGCTGTACGCATTCTGTCCCTTGCTACACGCCGCCGGTTCTTGCGCCAAAGATTGAAACGGCGGCTCATACGGTCAAGGCACAGGTAGACAACGGGCGTTGTGTAGAGGGTCAGCAGCTGGCTTACCAACAGTCCGCCCACAATGGTAACGCCAAGGGGCTGGCGGATCTCTGCGCCGTCGCCATGCCCCAGCGCCAGCGGCACCGCGCCCAGAATGGCCGCAGCCGTGGTCATCATGATGGGCCTGAAACGCAGCAGACAGGCTTCATAAATGGCCTTGTCCGGCGGCAGATTGCGGGTGCGCGCGGCCTCCAGGGCAAAATCTATCATCATGATGGCGTTCTTTTTAACAATGCCGCACAAAAGCAGCACACCAATAAGAGCGATGACGCTGAACTCCATGCCGCAGGCCATCAGGGCCAGCAAGGCTCCACCGCCAGCGGAAGGCAGTGTTGAAAGAATCGTAAGCGGATGGATAAGGCTTTCGTAAAGCATGCCCAGCACGATATACAGGGCGGCCAGGGCGGCCAGTACCAGCACCACCTGATTGCCCGCCGTATCACTGAACATCTTGGCCGTGCCCTGAAAGCCGCTCACCACGGTAGAGGGCATGCCCAGCTCGGCCTTGATGGTCGCCAGCGCCTCCTGCGCCTGGGAAAGAGAGGCCCCCTGTGCGAGGTTGAACGAAATGGTCACGGCGGCAAACTGCCCCTGGTGCGCTACCGAAAGGGGCGCAAAGGCGGGCACCACAGTGGCGACGCTGAGCAGTGGCACAAGGCCGTTTTTGCCGGGCAGGCGCACCTTCTCAAGCGCATCGGCCCCGGACAGCCAGTCTGGCCCGTATTCAAGTACCACATGGTACTGGTTTTTATCCTGATAGATGGTCGAGGCCTGGCTTTGCCCAAAGGCATTGCCCAAGGCGGCATCCACGTCCTTCATGGTCAGGCCGTAGCGGGCCAGAGCGTCGCGGTCTACCTTCACCATGGTTTCAAGGCCACGCTCTTCAATATCGCTGTCCACATCCTTGAACAGGTGGTTGGCGGCCACTGCCCTTTGCAGTTTGCGGCCCCACGAGCGCAGATCGTCCAGGTTGTCCGCCTGCAGTGTGTACTGGTACTGCGAGCGAGCGCCGCGCCCGCCCATCATGATATCCTGCGCTGGCTGCAAAAAAATCTGCATGCCCGGTTCCGCGGCCAGCCTGCCGCGCAACCGCGCAATAACACCCATGGCGTCTATTTTGCGTTCTGAAAGGGGCTTAAGGGCGATAAAAACACCGCCGCCACCACCGCGCCCGCTGTTGATATTGCCCGATACGTGCTGCACGGCCGGGTCGGTCTTGATGACATCAATCAGCTTGCGCAGCTTTGCCTGCGAAGCCTGAAACGAGGAGCTCTGGTCGGTGCGGATGCCGCCCATGATGACGCCCGTATCCTGCTGCGGGAAAAATCCTTTTGGCACAACAACATACATCCACACATTGGCGGCAATCACCACCAGCAACGAGCAGATGGTCAGACGCGGGTGGCGTAGCACCACGGGCAAGGTGGCCGCATAACCGCGCTGCATGCCAGAGAGCAGCCGCCCCCAAAAATCTCCCACCCGGGCCAGCGCCCGCCACCACAAGCCAGCAAGCCCACCCGCACCCAAGCGGGCGGCCTGCACTGCGGCGGCATCTTCATGCGCCATGGGGCGCAAGAGCACAGCGCTCATCATGGGGGTGGTTGTGAGCGAAACCACCATGGAAACCAGCACCGCCGTGGTGAGCACTACAGAAAACTCACGGAACAGCCGCCCCACCAGCCCGCCCATGAAAAGAATAGGCGTAAACACTGCCACCAGTGAAATGGAAATGGAAACCACGGTAAAGCCCACTTCGCGTGCGCCGCGCAGGGCGGCACGCATGGGGGTTTCGCCCATTTCAAGGCGACGCACGATATTTTCCAGCACCACGATGGCGTCGTCCACCACAAAACCGGTGGAAACCGTAAGTGCCATGAGCGAAAGGTTATCGAGGCTGTAACCGCACAGATACATGACGCCAAAAGTTGCCAGCAACGACACGGGGGCAGCAACAGCAGGGATGGCCGTGGCCCTGCCGTTGCGCAGAAACAGAAAGGTCACCAGCACCACCAGCGCCATGGAAAGCGCCAAGCTTTTTTCTACCTCACGCAGAGAAGCGCGGATTGTCAGTGAGCGGTCGAGCCTCTGGCCCAGATCAGCGCTTTCGGGCAGCCACGAGCGCAACTGTGGCAGCATTTCCTTAACCTGATCGACCGTTTCAATAATATTGGCCCCCGGCGAGCGAAACACGATCAGCAGCACTGCAGGTTTGCCGTCTGAAACAGCCATGGCGCGCACGTCTTCCGGCCCGTCAATGATCTCTGCCACATCAGAAAGGCGTATGACCTTGTCTGCCCTGCGGGCAACAATAAGCGACCTGTAGTCGTCTGCCTTGCGCAACTGGTCGCTTGCGCCGATCAGCCAGTACTGCCCGCCATTGTCCACCTGCCCCTTGGGCATGAAGGCATTGGCAGCGGCCAGAGCCGTGCGCACGTCGCTCATGGTCAGGCCCGCCCTGTTGAGGGCGTCGGGTATCACGTCCACGCGCACTGCGGGCAGCGCGCCGCCGCCCACAATAACTTCGCCCACGCCCGGCAGCTGCGAAATTTTTTGCGCCAGCACGGTAGAGGCCGCATCGTACAACTGGGTGCGGGTCAGTACGTCTGACGTGATCGCCAGAATCATGATAGGCGCGCCCGCCGGATTTACCTTTCGGTAGGTGGGGTTGGAGGGCATGGTGGGCAGATTTGAGCGGGCAGCGTTGATGGACGACTGCACGTCTCTGGCAGCGCCGTCGATATTGCGGTCAAGATCGAACTGCAGCACCACTTCCGTGCTGGAAAGCGAGCTGGTGGATGTCATCTCCGACACGCCAGCGATGCGCCCAAGCGAGCGCTCCAGCGGCGTTGCAACGGTGGCGGCCATGGTTTCCGGCCCTGCGCCGGGCAGCTTTGCACGCACCACCACCACCGGAAAGTCCACCTGCGGCAAAGGGGCCACGGGCAAAAGTCCAAAAGCCACAATGCCCGCAAGGGCAAGGGCGAGGGTCAGCAAGGTTGTGGCCACGGGCCTGCGGATGAAGGGGGCTGAAAGACTGGCGGGCAAAACCTGTGGCCCAAAGCGGTGCTTTCGGCCAGCCTCTCGCAGCGCCCGAAGGCGGTTGGTCACAGAGGGCTTGCCCCCGGCACCGAGGTTTGGCGCATTCACCTCGCCCTGCGGCCCATTATTCGCAGCCGGAACAGACGCTTCGGCATTTTCCCGGTCGCGGTTCATGGCCGGGCCTCTTCCGCCGGGGCATTGGCCCCATGTTCTTGGGCCTGCGGAGCCTTGCGCCCCTTGAAACGGGTACTCACGCGGTCAAACCACAGATAGATGACTGGCGTGGTGAACAGCGTGAGCGCCTGGCTAAAAATGAGCCCGCCCACCATGGTAACGCCCAGGGGCCGCCGCAGCTCGGCACCCATGCCCCAGCCGATCATAAGGGGCAAGGCGCCAAGCAGGGCTGCCATGGTGGTCATGAGAATGGGCCGCAGCCGCAGCAGACAGGCCTGCCGTATGGCAGCCAGCGGCTCCTTGCCCTCGTTGCGTTCTGCATCCAGCGCAAAGTCGATCATCATGATGGCATTCTTTTTAACAATGCCGATGAGCAGGATAATGCCGATAATGCCCACCACTCCAAGATCCATGTCTGCCAGCATGAGCGCCAGCAGAGCTCCCACACCAGCCGACGGCAGCGTGGAAAGAATGGTCACGGGGTGGATATAACTTTCGTACAGCACGCCCAGCACGATATACATGGTGATGATGGCCGCCAGAATGAGCCATATCTGGTTATCTGTGGATGTGGTAAAAGCCTTGGCCGCACCCTGCAGCTGGGTACGCAGGGCCGCAGGCAGCTTGAGCTCCGCCTCAGTTTCCTTGAGGGCCTTGACCGCAGCGCCCAGTGAGGAACCGCGCGCCACGTTGAAGGATATGGTCGCCACAGGAAACTGCCCCTGCCGCGCAACGGAAAGACGCACGGGACGCTCCTCGAGAGTGGCAAGACTTGTGAGCGGCACAGGCTTGCCATCGCCGCCGGACACATAGATATTTTCCAAGGACTGCGGGCCAAGCCGAAAACGGGGAGCTGTTTCCAGCACAACTTTATATTGGTTGGTCTGGGTAAAAATGGTTGAGATGAGCCGCTGCCCCAGCGCATCATACAGGGCGTTGTCGATGGCCGACATGCTTATGCCAAGGCGACCCGCCGCATCGCGGTTGATGTTGAGCCAGGCCATGCGCCCCGGATTCTGGTAGTCGCTGGTGACCATTTCAAGTTCTGGCCGTTGCGCCAGCCCGTTCACGATACGCGGAACCCACTCATCCAGCTGGTCCCTGTTCAGCGCCTCCACCGTAAACTGGTACTGGGTGCGCGAAATGCGGTCTTCGATGGTCAGATCCTGCACGGGCTGTAAATACAGAATCATGCCCGGCAATGTGCCAGCTTTTTCCATGATGCGGCGGGCAATGGCCGGGGCGCGCGCATCGCGGTCTTCCAGCGGTTTCAGCTCCACAGAAAGACGCGACGTGCCCATGCTCTGATTTATACCGTCCACGCCCACAAAAAACACCACGCTCTCCACTGCCGGATCTTGCAGAATAATATCTGCCAACTGGCGCTGTCGCCCTGCCATTGCCTCAAAGGACGTATCCTGCGGAGCCTCGGCAATCCCCTGAATGACGCCCGTATCCTGCACGGGAAAAAAGCCCTTGGGCACAACAATGTACAGCAGCACCGTCAGCACCAGCGTGCCGGCAGCCACGGCCAGCGTCAGACTCTGGTGGTGCAGCACCCAGTCGAGCTTTTCTTCGTACCAGGCCAGCAGGCGGACAAAAAACCTGCCGTTTTCATGTTGCCCTGAGTGGTTGGCGGCATGCCGGTCGGCCTGATTTTCGGGTCGCAGCATGACAGCGCACAGCATGGGCGTAAGCGTGAGCGAGATAACCGCAGAAATAAGAATGGTCACAGCCAGCGTGACCGCAAATTCGCGGAACAGCCGCCCCACCACATCGCCCATGAACAGCAGCGGAATAAGCACCGCCACCAACGAAATGGTGAGAGAAATAATGGTAAAGCCTATCTGCCCTGCACCTGTCAGCGCCGCCTGCACGGGCTTTTGCCCCTGCTCCAGATAGCGCGATATGTTTTCAATAACCACAATGGCGTCGTCCACCACAAAACCGGTGGCGATGACCAGCGCCATGAGCGTGAGGTTGTTGAGCGAATACCCGGCCAGATGCATGACGCCCAGCGTGCCCACCAGCGAAAGGGGAACCGCCAGCGCGGGAATGATGGTGGCCCTTGCATTGCGCAAAAACAGCCAGATAACCCAGATAACCAGCGCCACGGCCAGCAGCAGCTCAAGCTGCACAT
This sequence comes from Desulfovibrio sp., assembly GCF_009712225.1. Lineage (NCBI taxonomy): Bacteria > Pseudomonadati > Thermodesulfobacteriota > Desulfovibrionia > Desulfovibrionales > Desulfovibrionaceae > Desulfovibrio > Desulfovibrio sp. The sequence goes on from NZ_WASP01000003.1 coordinate 311,706, forward strand.
CGTGCACTGTGGCGCGGATGGTGGTGGTGCGGTCTGTCACCACCCGTACGTCCACGTTGCCGGGCAGGGTCTGCTTGAGCACAGGCAAAAGCTGCGTAACACGGTCGGCTACGCCAATGACATTGGCCCCGGGCTGTCGCTGCACGGAAAGCACGATGGCAGGCTGAAAGCCCATGCCCTCACCCGCCACATAGGCGGCAAGACGGGCGTTTTCCGCCCCTTCCACCACATCGGCCACATCACGCAACCGCAAAGGACCGCCATCCTTGTAGCCGATAATGGCCTCGGCATAGGCATCGGCAGAGGCCAGCTGGTCGTTGGAATCAATGGTGCTGGCCCGTTCCGGCCCGTCAAAACTGCCCTTGGCATCGTTAACATTGGCCTTGGCAATGGCGGTGCGCACATCGGCCAGGGTAAAGCCCGCGTTGGCCAGAGCCTTGGGGTTCACCTGCACACGCACGGCCGGGCGCTGCCCGCCCGAAAGCGTCACAAGGCCCACGCCGGGCAGCTGCGAAATCTTTTGCGCCATGCGCGTGTCCACCAGGTCTTCCAGCCGCGTGAGGGGCATGGCGTCGCTGGTGACGGCAAGAGTAATGACCGGCGGGTCGGCTGGGTTGACCTTGTTGTAAATAGGAGGTGACGGCAAATCGCTGGGCAGCAGGTTGTTGGCGGCGTTGATGGCTGCCTGCACCTCCTGTTCCGCCACGTCCAGCGCAAGGGCCAGGTCAAACTGCAGGGTCACCACCGAGGCTCCGGCAGATGAAAGCGAACTCATCTGCACAAGGCCGGGCATGAGGCCAAACTGCCGCTCAAGGGGGGCGGTGATAACCGAGGCCATCACGTCTGGTGAAGCGCCGGGGTACAGCGTCTGCACCTGAATGGTGGGATAGTCTATCTGCGGCAGGGCCGCCACCGGCAGGTAGCGATAGCCCAGCAGCCCTGAAAGAAACAGGGCTACCATAAGCAGCGAAGTGGCGATGGGGCGCAGAATAAATATACGGGAAAGATTCATAGGGCAGGTGCTCCCCCTACTGGCAGGGGTGTATGGAACGGATACCCCGCAACGGTCCGGCGGTTATTCAGCAACCTGGGCCCTGGGGGTTTCAGTGGTGGCGGCAATTTTTACGGCAATGCCGTCGCGCAGACGGTCGAGCCCGTCAACAACAACCTGCTCGCCGGGCTCAAGGCCCTTTTCCACAACGGTCAGCGTATTGCTGGTGATGCCGGGGGTAATGGAACGCACGGTTACCGCGTCCTGCCCCTTGTCGTTCTTGGCGGCTACATACACATAAGCCCCGCGTGAGCCCAGCTGTACGGCAGATGTGGGCACGGTGACGACATTCTGGAGCACACGCACCTGCAGACGGGCGTTCACAAACTGGTTGGGATACAGGGTTCCGGCAGTATTGGGAAAACGCGCCTTGAGCTTTACCGTGCCGGTGGAAAGGTCGATCTGGTTGTCCAGCGAAAGCAGACCGCCCACATCAAGCTGGTGCTTCTGCTCACGGTCCCAGGCCTGAACTGGCAGGGGCTGACGGTCCACGTCGTCTTCATGGGCGCGCAGGGCCTGCACCACTAGAGGAACCTGACTTTCCGGCAGGGTAAATACCACGTCACAGGGACTTACCTCGGTAATGCGCACAATGCCCGAAGTGTCCGAGGATTTGATCATGTTGCCTTCATCCACATTACGCAACCCAAGGCGACCAGAAACAGGCGCTGTTATGCGGCTGTAGCTGAGCTGCAGTGCGGCTGAATCCACAGCCGCCTTGTCTGCCTCAACCGTGCCTTCGTACTGCCGCACAAGGGCGCGCTGGGTTTCAAACTGCTGGGTGGCAATGTAGTTTCCCTGCGCCAGCGTGGCGTAACGCGCCAGATCCTTGCGCGCATTGTCCAGCTGGGCCTGATCCTTGGCCAGCGTGCCACGCGCCTGATCAAGGGCAGCCTTGAATGGCCGGGGATCAATCTCTGCCAGCAGGTCGCCAGCCTTGACCCGCTGCCCTTCCTGAAAGTGCAGACGCTGCAACTGGCCGTCCACGCGGCTGGTCACAAGCACATCGCTTGAGGGCAGCACCGTGCCCAACCCACTAAGAAAATGCGGCACATTCTGGGCAAGAGCGGGGGCAACACGCACTGGGGGGGCTTCCATGTTCATGCCCTTGCGGGCCTGACCACCGGCAAAAAACAGCCGCCAGCACACAAAGGCCGCCAGCACAATCAGCAAGGGCAAAAGATAGCGCCGCTTGCCGGAAAAAAATCCAGAGGCAGAGGCCACGCCCTGCCGAAGTTTTAAATCAGACATTATATGTCAACTCCCTGAGATATCGGAGTAAATATCACTCGAAACACGGCTTCGCCGCCTGCCGGCTCTGAAATCAGCTCAAGCTGCCAGCCAAGCCGCTCGCAAGCCCTGAGAGCCAGCGAAAGCCCAAGGCCCGCGCCGCTGCCTGCGCTGTGCGCGCACCGCACCCCCCGGGCAAAAACATCAATACCCGATGGGATATGCCCGCTGTTGCGAACCTGCAGTTCTCCTGCGCAGAGCGTAACAGAGGCGCGCCCATTTTCTGTGTACTGGCATGCATTGTCCAGAAGATTGTTAAAAACAATGCCCACCAGTTCTTTCTGCCCACGGGCCACCACGCCAGCAGCAATGCTGGCATGCAATAATACGGGCTTGCGCTGTTCCGGACCTTTGCCGCGTATGCTGCCCACCCCGCCAGAAGTGGGCTGGCCCAAGTCTGATGTACCAGAATTTGCCTTGTCGGCAAGGCAAAGTACGCCGTCGCCCGACATTTCGGCAACGATACTCCACAGCAGGGCGCTGCAGTCAAGGTCGTGAAACTCGATTTCCTCGGGGCGGCGGGCCAGCATCAGAAGGGTGCGCACTGTATTGGACATACGGCCAGTGGTGCGCATGAGCCGCTGAACCACCGGAGCCAGATTTTCGGTATGGGGCAAATGTTGCAACTGCACTTCCAGAATCTCAAGGCCCCCCTGCATTACCGTGAGCGGCGTGCGCAGTTCGTGGCTCACATCGCCCGTAAAATTGCTCTCGCGCTGCACAAAGCGGCGCAGTGCTTCCTCACGCGCGGCGATGGCCCGCGCCAGCACCCCCACCTCGTCATCGAGACTGGTAAGCGGTATGGGCGGCTCACTCTCGCCCGGCTGCGAACCGCCTTGCAGATACCCCGCTGAGCGGCTTTCCACAGCGGCGGTAAGCTTGCTTAAAGGCCCTGTGAGCCTGCGGCTCAGCACCACGGCAAGTATCACGGCGAGCCCAAGGCCACTGACGGCGCAAAGCAGCAAGATGCGGTTAAGCCGCTGCTTTAGAGCCAGAAAGGCACCTGTGCCCCCGTTGAGCACGTAGATGACTCCATCTCTGCGCTCAATGAGAATAAATTCTTCCATGCGGTTGATGAAGTGCAGACCGTCGGGCATGTTGTGCCATTCTGGCGGAACCTGCTTGCCCACAAGAAAGCGCCAGTGCATGACCACAGCAAGGTCTTCGCCATAATACAGGTTGCCACCGCCGTTGTCTTCGGCCTCCCAGGCGCGCTTTTCGGCTTCTATAAAGGCGTCCATCACTGGTCTGGCGTGCCAGCCCACAAGATATGTTCCCAACGAATCGAAAGACAGCCGCCCCACAATACCCAGGGCTGCGCTCATGAGCAGGGCCAGAAACACAAAAGCCGCCAGCAAACGTCGGCGGATACTGGCCCTGCGGCGCGTGGCGTCATGGGCATATGGTGGGGGCGTGTTGGGCCTTGGCATCAGTCGGCATCTCCTGGCTCGGTGCTCAGGCGATAGCCCACATGCGGAACAGTGTGCAGCAGAGGCAAGGCAAAGGGCTTGTCGAGCTCGCGGCGCAGTTCGTGGATATGCGTGCGCAGGGCGCTGCCTTCCGGCGGGTCTTCACCCCACAGGGAGTGCTCCAGATCTTCGCGTCGCACAAGCCCGGGCGCAACGCGAATCAGCTCGTCAAGAATCCTGAAACCCGTGGGGCTCAACCGCAGGCGGCGGCCCTGACGCTCGGCCCAGTGCTCGCTGGCGTTGAATGTCAGATCCGCATACGTCCATACCGCTCCGCTTGAGGCAGCGTTGGTTGACGACATGCGCCCACGGCGCAGCAGTGCGCGTACTCTGGCCTCCAGTTCCTTGAGCGCAAAAGGCTTGATCAGGTAATCGTCTGCCCCTGCTTCCAGCCCCTGAACCCTGTCGGCCACGGCATCTCTCGCTGTAAGCATTATGACGGGCGTATGGCGCTGATGTTCATCGCGCAATTTGCGGCACAGGCTTATGCCGTCAAGACCGGGAAGCATCACATCAAGAACAATACAGTCAAAGTGCTGCTCAAGGGCCATAGCCAGCCCGGTTTTACCGTTTCTGGCACAGTCGAGCTCGTAGCCCAGCGGCTCAAGAAAGCCGTAGAGGTTGGCGAGGATGTCCTCGTTGTCCTCTACCAGCAAGAGGGCGATGGGCATTGGCTAGCGCCTCACCGGGGCTGGCTTTTGCGGGGTGTTGGCAATCTCGGGCATGTCCTTGGCTGTGATGGGTCCAATAATGGTGATGGAATCTACCTCAACCTCATTGGGCCGCTTGCGGTTCCAGTCTACGTGCCCTTGCAAGCGCACCTTATCCTTGGGGGTGACAGTAAGCTGATCAAAAATCTTGTTGTCGATCTCCACCACCACCTGACCGCTGTGGTCCTCGAACTGGTAGCGGTGTTTACGCCTTGGCAGTTTTTCTACCAGATGCCCCTCAAGCACGCAGGGGGCATCGTCCTGGGCACCCAGCACGTCCACGGCCCTAGTCACGGTGGCCGCAACCCCGGGGCCCTCAAAGCCCGCAGCCCTAGCAGGCTGCGCTGTCAAAAAGGCCAGGCTGAGGGCCAGGCACAAAAACAAGGTGTATAGAGTGGGGCGCACTGTATGCATGCTGTTCTCCAAAAGGACGGGCTGCGCCGCCGGGTGGGGGAATATGGTGTGGCGGGAATGGGGCTGGCGGTTGGGTGAGGAACAAAAAACTTTCCGGTGTCCGCGCACTGTGGCGCAGCCTGCGGACACCGGAAATAGTGGCAATATGTGCAACCGGAGCGGCTACTGCTGCATTTCAGCCTTGCGCACGGCCATCACGCCTTCCTTGCCAGCCTTGACCACCATAACGCCGGTCAGGTGAACCTTGCTCTGCGCTTCGATGTGGGCGGCGGCAGCAGCTTTTTTGCTCAGGGCCACGGTCATGCGGCCGGTGCCGTCTTCAAAGACGTAGCGGTTCTTCTTGCCCTGCACGGGTTCGACGATGGTGCCGGTGACGGACACGGGGGTCTTGTTGGCAGAAGCCAGAGCCTTGGCTACCGTATCCACAGGGGCGACTTTTGTCACGCTCTTGGCCTTGCGGGTGGTGGTGGGGGTAGCGGGGGCATCGGCGGTGCCAGCGGCGTAAGCAGGAGCGGCAAGCATCAGGGACATGAGCATGATAAGCAGATAACGCATATTTCCTCCAGAAACGTGCTTTAAAAATTGCAGCGCGTCACATGTCGCGTGCGGACTTACATTGCAAACACTGGTGTCAACGAAGCGTTAAGAACTGCCCAACCGATAAAATTTATTTCCTGGCTGTCTGCGGATGCGGTTTCACTCTTGTGCAGAGGCAGTCCTTGTTATGCCAAGGCAAAGCTGCTATACTATACAATATGAAAGAACTTGATCCACATACAATCCGCCCCTGCCTTGCCTGCGGTGGAACAAATGTTCATCTGGAGTCCATGCTTCCACCTGGCCGCAAACAGGAAGTGTGGCGCGTTGTCTGCTCTTGCGGGCAAACCTCACAGCAGTGGTCTGTTTCGCAGGGTGCAGCCATCCGCGCCTGGAACCGCAACCTTGCCAGCGAGCATGATCTGGACAAGACCATCGCACCCAGCGCCATTTCCAAGGGCTAAACACCCCAAAGCCGCGCAACGCCCAGTCCGCGCACCCAGAAGCGTATTCATTTGAGCAGGTTTGCCCAGTAGGCACATTATTGCCGTTAGGGCAAACGCAGCTCAATCCAGCTCTCTGCCCACCCACACGGCCCTGCCGATAATGCGCACCATACCCGCCAGATGTTCGCTGGTGTCTGCCTCTATGGGCGCAAAATCGGGATTGATGCTGGTAAGAATGAGCTTGCCCGGCATGGCGTCCAGTACCTTCAGGTACACCATGTCTTCCACGCCCACAGCATAAATTCTGCCCGGCACAGGTTCGCGCTGACTCTGGTCAATAAGCACCACGTCGTTGTTCACTATGCGCGGCTGCATGCTGTCGCCCGAAACGCGCAACAGCACCATCTGCGTCGGGTTGCCCTTGCGCCGCAAAAAATCCCACCTGAAGGCATAGTGGCGCAACACGTCCCCGTCTGTCTCAAAGCTGCCCGCCCCCGCAGACAGCCGCGCCTCGGCCATGGGAACCATCATGAGCCGCGCCTCGGATGTGTGCACTATCCCCCCGCCACAGTCACCGCGCCCTGCCAATAGCCAGTCAAGAGAACATTCCAGCGCTTCTGCAAGACGTACAGCATGGCTGCCCTTGGGCATCTGGCCATTCTCATACTGTTGGATGGTCGTCAAACTCAGCCCCACCGCCTCTGCAAGAACCTGTTTGTGCAAACCCAGCATTTCCCTCCGCTGACGCATGCGCGTACCAAATGCTGATATCAGGGGCGATTGTGCTGTCTTCATAATTTTCCCTTGTTTTTTATTGCCCAAAGACCAACAACATAGCATTGCCTGGTCGAACACGAAACGTTTCTTTCATATGACAATGCTTCCTTTTGTGCATATCTATATTTGTTTTCAATTAATTTCAAGTTTTCCTCAAAACACAAAGAAAACCTTTAATTCTATACGATTCCGGCGCATATCGAGACGCAAAAATCAAAAAGTTAATTAACAATAACAGCAAGTTAAAACTTTTCTGTTTCGTGAAACTTTTCCTTGACTATCCCCTCGAATAGTGATTTTTCTATTTTACGGCCCCGCAAATTTAATTTTCTATTTTTGGAGCATAGCATGTCCGCATTTCACGACGATATCCAAAACCTTACCGCTGTGCTGGATTCCCTACATTCTGGCGTATGTGCATTCCAGCAACCGGTTTTGCGTTTGGTAATAGACCATCTGCGCCTTCTGGCCAGCCTGAAGGAACAGGATCCCCACGCCCAGACTTGCCCGCTTTCACAAACACCTCCCAGCACACCGGCAATGCCGACACACCACATACTGGCGCGCACCTGCCCCATTGTGGAGACGCGTCATGACCAATAGGCATTCAGAGACCGCAACGCCCGACAATGACCAGTCGGCGGCGGCCCAGGCTGACAAGATTGACCCCGCTGCAGCAGATACCGCGCGCACCAGCCGCAAAAATGCGGCCAGCTGGGGTACCCCCCGCAACAATGATGACAATGAAAAACAGTGGATCGAGCTGATCGAGCACCTGCCCGACAATGCCCAACTCTTATGGAGAGCAGTTGACGATCTGCGCCTGTTCTGGCGGCTGCTGCATGCCTTTGGAGGCCAGAGCATCCGCGTGCCGCGCACCCTTCCAAAAGACAAGGCGCACACATTGCGCAAAACCCTTGGGGTGACTTGTCTGCGCAGGCTTATGGCGGTTTTTGGCGGCACAAACATATATGTGCCGCGTTGTGCCGCGCTTATGAACCGCCTGCGCCAGCGCGACATCATCAAGGATTTTTCGCACCGCACCCGGCGCGGCTCAAGCAGCACGGCTGCGGTTGCGAGTCTGGCGCGCCGTCACGGCATATCAGATCGCCGGGTGTGGCAGATTCTGAAAAAAGAAAGTTCCGTTCCCCCACACGCCCATCTTATTCTCAGACTGGGCGATTCTGCCCGGCAGTCCAGCTGCTCCCCCCGCAGTAACAGCTGACGGACCATAAAACTCACGTCCTCAAAAAATTTTAAGCCAGCGTACTAGCTGGCTTTTTTTCTTCATCCAAAATCATTCCCGTTAATAATTCTCGCCAAACAGGCTTGAACCAAGGGTTTCAGCTTACTGAAACCCTTCAGTCTTACGCGCGCCACTCTTTTTGGCATGTTGTGCACACGCCGCCCCCGTACGGCCACATAAAAAGCAAGGAGTGCGCCATGCCCAGCCAGTTTGAAACAGCCCATGCCTTTACCGCCCAGTGGGAGGGCGGCCTAACCGACCACCCTGCCGATCCCGGCGGCCTGACCAACTACGGGGTGTCCCTGCGCTGGGTGCAGGATCTTGCCCAGCAGGCCCGCCAAAAGTGCCTGCGCCAGCACAAAAACTGCGATGCCTGCCCCGATGCGCGTACCCTCGGCTGCACCTGCTGCGACATTGACCTGGACATGGACGGCGACGTGGACGCCGACGATATCCGCGCCTGCACCCGTGAACAGGCGGCAGTGCTGTTCAAGAAACACTTTTGGGATGCTCTTGGTTGCGCTGCCTTGCCCCTGCCGCTGGCCGTCACCCTGTACGACGGCGCGGTAAACATGGGCCCAGGGCGGGCAGTACGCCAGTTGCAGCAGGGCATGAACGCCGTGGGTGAAGCACAGCTCGACCACTACACCCCCATTGCCGAAGACGGCATTCCCGGCCCCCGCACCGCCGAGCTGGCCGAAGCACTTGAGGCAACCAACCTGCACTGGTTTGCCGCACGACAGATACTGCGGCTACGCGATGCATTTTACCGCGATCTGGCCGCCAGACGGCCATCGCTCAAGGTCTTTCTCGAGGGCTGGCGCAACAGGGTCAAGGCTCTCGGTCAGCATCTGGCCGAGCTTGAGCGGGAGGAAAACTAACATGTGGGCACTGCTCGGTTCTCTTCTCGGCGGGCTTACTGGAGCGGTGGGCAAGATACTGCCAGACCGCGGCAAGCAAAACGAATCCCAAAGCCGCGTCAACGAGGCAGAGGTCAACGGCGCCCCCGCCAGCGTCCTGCGACTGTGGCGATCATTCCTGGGCTGGATGCTCACCCTGCTCTTCGGCTGGGAGGTAGCGGGTCGGCTCATCATTGTTCCCCTGTTCTTTCCCGGCTGGTGCGAACACCTGCCCCCCTCGGCCCTCAACCAAATCATGACCCTGCTGCTCGGCATGCTGGGGCTGGGCTTCTAGCCACATCGCAGACCACGCAACTAGCCTTAAGGAAACGCAATCATGGACATTTTTTCTTCACATGGGGCAAGCCTGCTTGTGCTGTTGGTGCAGGTCCTGTTTGCCTGGGCGCTGTGGAGCCTGCGGCGCGCCTTTGTACGAGCTGAAGACTACGCGCTGCATGTGCAGCGCGATGCCCGGCGCGAGGCCGCTACGGCACGCAGACTAGGATCGCTTGAGGAGCACCTGCGGCTCACTCCCGATACGGCAGACATGGCGGGCCTGCACAGCGAGCTGGCCGCCCTGCGCGGCGAGATACAGGCGCTTAACGCCCGGATCTCCGGGCTGGACAGACTGCTTGAACGTCTGGAGCACAGCTTTGACCGACACGAAGACCACCAGCGCCATGCAGTGCAGCCTTCTGCATCTTTTGGTTGCCGCGCAGCCTCGGACCAGACAGGAGGTTGCAACTGATGCCCCCCGCCAAACGCCGTTCAGCCACGCGCAGCGCCCCCCTGCTGGACAGCCTTGAGCAGCGCCTCGACCTGCTTACCCGCACACTCAGCGCCGCAGACATTGCGGAAAAAAGTATAGATATAGTTAAGGAAATCAAAGAACTGCATGCGATATTACGCTCTCTGCGCGACGACGTCTCGCCCGACACCCCACCCCGCATGGTGGTCGTGTGGGGCGGCCCGCCCAGCGCCGCGTCCGGCAGGCTGCCGCATGCTCCCGGCAAGGATGGTTCTGCCGCCAGTCATTCACACACGCAAACCGGGTAGAAACCCATCTTTCAAACCTGTTAACAACAAAGGGTTTTAGTTCATGTCTCAGCCAGAGCCGCACGTCATCCCGTACACGCCTCGCCCCTTGCAGTGGCGCTTTCACGAGGAACGCTCGCGCTTTTGCGTACTGCTCTGCCACAGGCGCTTTGGCAAAACCGTGGCTGCCGTCAACGACCTTGTGCGTCAGGCCCTGCGAGTGGGGCGCGATGACTGGCGTGCGGCCTATGCGGCTCCCTTTCTGGGGCAGGCCAAAGCCGTGGCCTGGGATTACTGCAAGCGCTTTGCCGGGGCGGTACCCGGTACGCGTTTTCTCGAGAGCGAGCTTGTCTGCATATTGCCCACCGGCGGGCGCATCCGCCTGCTGGGCACGGAAAACGCGCAGGCCCTGCGCGGGCTATACCTGGACGATCTGGTGCTGGACGAACCCGCTGACATGCCCCGTCAGGTATGGACCCAGGTACTGCGACCAATGCTGGCCGACAGACAGGGGCGGGCGCTCTTTTGCGGCACGCCTCAGGGCACGGACAACCTGCTCTACGATGTGTGGCAGCAGGCGGGCGCAGACACGCAGGGTTTATGGTCGCGCTTCCGCTTTCCGGCATCCGAAACCGGCTACCTGCCGCAGGAAGAACTGGCGGCTGCCCGCCGGGGCATGGACGAGGCCGAGTACCTGCAGGAATTTGAATGTTCCTTTGCTGCCGCCGTTCGCGGGGCGTATTACGCGCCTCTGCTCGATGCGGCAGAACGCGAGGGGCGCATCCATCCTCTGCCTCATGCCCCGGAGCTTCCCGTGCATACGGCGTGGGATCTGGGCATGGATGACGCCACGGCTATCTGGTTTTTTCAGGTGGAACCTTCGGGCTGCTGGCGCATCATTGATTATTACGAAGCCTCCGGCGAAGGGTTGGCCCACTATGCGCAGGTGCTGGCGGCCAAAGCCCGGCCAGCAGGGGTGGCTGACGGTTCCATGCCAGATGGCAGCCTTGAGGGACGCGGCTTTGTCTACGGCACGCACATTGCCCCGCACGACATCCGCGTACGCGAGCTCGGCACCGGCCAAAGCCGGTGGGAAAGCGCCGCCCAGCTGGGCATACGCTTTACCATGGCCCCGGCCCTGCCGCTGGCAGATGGCATAGACGCCCTGCGCCGCCAGCTGCCCCGATTCTGGTTTGATGCGGGGGCCTGCGCCCACGGCCTCAAGGCCTTGCGGGCATACAGGCGACGCTGGCGGGCTGGCGCAGGTCAGGAAGCACAGGCTGGTTCTGGCCCGCTGCACGACTGGGCAAGCCATGCGGCAGATGCCCTGCGCTATGCCGTTACGGGATTTCGTCCGCAGCAGGAAATTGCGCCCGCCGCGCGCCGCGCACGCACCAGTTACGATTTTTTTGGAGGCAGCCAGTGAGCTTTTTCTTTGCTCCCATGCACGCACAACCTGACCGCGACGCTGTGTTCCACCGCATGCAGGCCGAAGGGCTTACCGCCTGTGCCATGAGCGCGCTGGCAAACCCCACGCTCGAACAGTGGCGGCACATCACGGCCCCTGAGCGGGCCGTTCTGCTGGGCTGCCATGGCGCTGAGGCGGGGCACGCCGCAACAGGCCCAGCCCCATCTGCCCGGCTACTTGCCTGCGCCATGTTCAGCCCCCGGCGCGGGCGCGTGTGGGAGTTTGATTTCACCACCTTTCGTAACGCGGCGGCACTGGCTGTGCCTATGGCACGCGGCGGTCTTGGCTGGGCCTTTGACAACCTCGACTGCGCCGCGGTCATGGGTCTGTGCCCCTCCCCAAATCGCCATGCGTGGCGGCTGGCCGAGAGCTGCGGATTCCGAGTGCTTGGGCATTTGCCAGATGCGTGTCTGCATGCCCGCAAGAATGCCTGGGTTGACGGAGTACTGGTGCTCTGCACCCCGCAGAGTCTGGCGGATATTGAAAAATTGTAAATTTCGGCAATCCCCAACCACAAGGAGCTCATCATGGGATTTGGAGGAGGCGGCACGCCCGATGTGCCTGCGGTCGCGCCCGTACCCAAGCAGGAAGTGGAGAAACCCGTAACCGAAGCCGCCACAGCAGCCCGGCAAAGCCAGAAGGACAAGGCTGCAAAAGCTGCTGGCATCAACGGTTCGGTGTTCACAAGCCCGCTCAGCCGCAATGACACAACCCGTAAAACCATGCTGGGGCAGTAGCATGACGGTATCTTCATTCACGGCCACTGCGCAGGAAGACTCTGGTATTGCCTCCGGGCTGGAGGACGTACAGGCACTCTCGCGCCGCTACGATTCCCTGCTTCGCCGCCGGGCCCCCTGGGACAGCGCGTGGCAAAGCCTCGCAGACCATTTTTTGCCCACGCGCTGCCGTCTCAACCCGCAGGCAGATGTGGCAGAGGAAGGCCCCATGCTCAACCGGGGCCTTGTGGACGCCACCGGCATTCTGGCCATGCGCACCCTTGCGGCAGGCCTGCAGGGCGGGCTTACCAGCCCCGCGCGCCCGTGGTTTCGCCTGAGCCTTGACGATACGGAACTGGCCCGCAGCCGCGCAGGTCAGGCATGGCTCGACGAAGTGGCCACGCGCATGCGCTCGGTCTTTCAGCGCTCCAACTTCTACAACGCCATGCACACCCTGTATGGCGAACTGGGAACCTTTGGCACTGCCTTTGTTTTTGAACTGGCCGACCCGCAGAACGGCTTCCGCTTTGTGCCCCTCTGCGCGGGAGAATACGCACTGGACTGCGACGCCACGCGCAAGGTGGACACGGTGTTTCGCCGCAGCGCCATGACCCTGCGCCAGATTATGCAGGCCTTTGGCCCTGCCGCCCTGCCAGAGACCCTGCGCGAAGCGGCACGGCGCAACCCAGACGAACGGCGCAATGTCATTCAGGCCGTTTACCAGCGCGAAAACGCCCTGCAAGGGCAGTGGGACCCGACGCGTATGCCTGTGGCCTCCGTGTACTGGCTGGAAGGGCGCGACGGCAACCGCCATGCCCTGAAGATTTCGGGGTTTCGGTCATTCCCCGGCTTTGGCCCGCGCTGGGATGTGGCGGGCAACGATGTGTATGGGCGCTCGCCAGCCATGGATGCCCTGCCCGACTGCCGCATGCTGCAGCAGATGGGCGTCACCACGCTCAAGGCCATCCACAAGGCAGTGGACCCGCCCATGAGCGTGGCGGCGGGGCTGCGCTCTGTGGGGCTTGATCTCACACCCGGCGGCGTCAACTACGTGGACAGCGCACCGGGGCAGAGCCCGCAGGCAGCCACGCCCCTGCTCCAGATCAATCCCGATCTCGGCACGGCGCGCAAGGCAATGGAATCGGTGCAGGACCAGATACGCAAGGGGCTCTACAACGACCTGTTCAAGCTCATTCTTGAGGGACGCAGCGGCGTGACCGCCAGCGAAATTGCCGCAAGGGAAGAAGAAAAGCTCATTCTGGTTGGCCCTGTGCTGGAGCGCCTGCACGACGAACTGTTTATTCCGCTCATGGACCGCACCTTTGAATGCATGCGCGACCTCGACATGCTGCCCCCCTGCCCGCCCGAACTGGCGGGCCGACGCCTGCGAGTTGAATTTGTATCGCTGCTGGCGCAGGCGCAAAAGTTGGTGGGCATCAATGCGGCAGACCAGTACCTGGCCCTGACCCTCAAGGCTTCGGCTGCCTGGCCCGAAGCCCTCGATATCCTCAATGTCGATCATCTGCTCGACAATTATGCAGAAAGCCTGGGCCTGCCAGTAAACCTCACGCGCTCGTCTGAAGAACGCAAACAGATGCGTACCGCAAGGGCCGAGGCCGCACAGGCGCAGACCGTCACCGAAGCGGTGCAGAAAGGCGTGGACATGGTGCGCGAGCTGGCGCAAAGCCCCCTCGAAAACCCCGACGGCAAACAGGGCAGTGTACTCGACAGCCTTGTGCGGATGCTACGCCACGCCCTGCCCGGAGGCCTGGACCGAGATCAGGTTGAGCTAACACCAAAGCCCAACCCGATGCCAGAGGCAGGACATGAACCCAAACCAGCGGGGACCCCCTGATGGATGTTTTCGCCCTCTACGAACAGGAGCAGCAAAACACAGCCCACAATACCAGCCGGGCTGACGCCCTCGATGCCGCCATGCGGCAGGCAGTGGACGGGCTGATGGCAAACCCGCAGGGACGCCTGCTGCTGCGCTGGCTGCTGCACCTGTGCCGCAACTTTAGCGTCGAAGAGGTGGGCATCGTACCCCAACCAGCTGAAAGCGCACGGCTTTTCTTTACCGAAGGCCGCCGCATGGTGGGCATGCGCCTCATGCAACTGCTGCAACAAGCCAACCCCAGCCATCTTCCTGCTCTGCTGCAAACAAAGGAGAACGACGCTCATGACCTCAGCACCCTCTGATCTTTCCACCGGTACAGTGGGCGATTTAGCTCCAGCGGACGACATGTCCAATGCCTTTGCCAGTGGTATGCCCAATGGCGGTAATTCCGCACCTGCTTCTGCATCTGCCCCGGCCCCAGCGGCTGCAGAGGGCTCACCCGACCAGCAGGGGCAGCAGGTCGACCCTTTTGCCCAGCGCCTGCACGAGCACGAAACAAGCCAGCGGCAGCAATGGCAGGAGCAGGTAAACCAGTGGCGCAGAGAAGTCACGGAAGACCCCCACATCGGCGGGGCCAACCTGCCCGCCACCGTGGCCCGTGCCCAGCTTGCCCTTGACCGTTTTGACGATGGCAAGCGCATTGGCCAGCTGCTGGAACAGACCGGCTATGGCAATAATCCTGATGTATTGCGGTTCTTTAACCGCCTTGCAGACGCCCTCATGGAGGACGGGCTGGTGCAGGGGCAGGCAGGCGGAGCCATGCCGCCGCTTGAGGAACGCATGTACGCGGGCTGGAGCTCGCGCAACGGCAGGGCCTGATTCTCTGCCCGCAGATTTTGCAACCGCACTGATTCAGTAAGCACAAAACAAAAAATACGAGGGTATTATGGCTAATTCCATGGGTTTGGTGGTGTCCCTGGCTGAAATGGAACAGTTCTACCGTGGCGACAAGGCCGGGCAGATCATTGAGCTGATGAACAAAACCAACGACATCATGGACGATGTGCTCTGGATGGAATCAAACCAGAGCGACGGACACCTCACCCGCATCCGCACCGGTCTGCCCGAAGTATACTGGCGCAGGCTCTATCAGGGCACACCGCCTTCCAAGTCGCAGTGGAGCCAGGTCAAGGAAGGCTGCGGCATTCTCGAGGCCATCATGGAACTGGACGTGGAAGAGCTGCGCCTCTACGGCAGCCGTGACAAGGCCTTTCGCATGAGCGAGGGCGTGGCCTTTGCCGAGGCCATGCGCCAGAAGGTCGCCACCACCCTGTTCTACGGCAACAGCAACATCAACCCCGACGAATTCAACGGTCTTTCCATGCGCTACCCCGCGCAGGACGCCAAAAACGTGCTGGACGCCGGGGGCCGCGATGCGGACGGCTGCACCTCGCTGTGGCTCATTTCGTGGGGTGCGCAGTCTGTTCACGGCATCTACCCCAAGGAGAGCAACGGCGGTCTCTCGCACGAAGACCTCAAAACCTATATGGCGCAGGACCCCGATGGCCGCAAATACCAGGTGGTGGGCGACAAGTACAACTGGCGCTGCGGCCTTGCCGTGCGAGACTGGCGTGGCATCGTGCGCATTGCCAACCTGCCCGTGGCGGCGCTGGGCAAGCGCAAGGGGCAGAGCGGCTTTGTGGATCTGCAGAAGCTGACCATCGAAGCCAAAAACCTCATGCCCCAGCATCTGCGCCAAAAGGCCGTGTGGTACGCCAATGCCGATGTGCTTACTGCCCTTGAACTGCAGAATTCGGATGCGGGCAACGTGCAGCTTCAGTACGGCGAATTTTTCGATTCCAAGGCCGTGCCCGTACTTCATGGCCGCCCCGTGCGCCAGTGCGACGCCATCCTTTCCAGCGAGGCCGTGCTGTAACGCACATCTGTAAGCGGCGGCTAAGGTTCCTGTAGGAGCCTTAGCCCCGCAACCAGACGCTGTTTCAACCCAATTTTGCATACACGCCCGCCAAAGGAGCCCCATGTCCATCATCGACCGCAACTGCTTTTTTTTTGAAGGCCCCCTTACCTCCAACGCCACAGGCAATGCCGTGGGCCTCACCGGCCTGAAAATTCCGGGCCGTATGGAGCCCATGCCCCTGCGCCTTTCAGTGACGGAGGCCTTTTTGCCCGCCGAAACGCAGAGCCTGACCATTACCATGGAAGAATCCGACAGCGCCGACGGCCCCTGGTCCACGGTTACCGGGGCAACGGTCAGCGTTGACAACAGGGAAGAAGCCCCGGCTCTTGCCCTTGGTGCCCGCCCCTACCTGCGCTTTTTGCCGCAGGGTGCCCGCCGCAGCTGGCTACGCCTTTCTTTTGCTGTCACTCCCGTGGCTGGCAAAACCGTAAGCCAGGGGCGCATCTTTGCGGCCCTCACCCGCGAGGAAGACCTGCCCTACGAACCCGCAATCATGGCTGGCTAACGCCTGCTGTCAGGCCCTGAGCCTGCCCCCTCCAGCATTGGCCGAACTTCCGGGGGGCTCTGCTCTCCGGAAGTTTGCGGCACCCCCTTCATCACAGGAATTGCCATGACCATCAGCCAGATAAGCGTTTGGAATCGCGCGCTTGGTTTTCTGGGTACGCGCAGCGTCGCCTCTGAACAGGAGAACACGCCCGAAGCCCTCCAGTGCCGCCTGTACTGGGATTCCGCCCGGCGGCAGGTGCTGCGCGACTTTCCGTGGAGCTTTGCCCAACGCAGGGCTTGGATGGCCCTTGTGCCCCTGCCCGATGGCTTTGCGCCAGAATTTCGTTTTGCCTACGCCCTGCCCGACGATTGCCTCAAGGTGCACGAGGTGCGCCACGAGGGCATTACCGCCCGCCCATTTTGCCTTGCCCAGAACGCGGCGGGCGACGGTTCGCTGCTGCTGACCGACGCTGCGCGCGCCCTGGCACTGTACACCGAAGACGTACGCAACAGTCGCCTGTTTGACGATCTTTTTGCGCACATGCTGGCCCGCAAGCTGGCTGCCCTTATCGCCGCTCCGCTGCTGAAGGGCAGCAGCCAGAAAGCCGCTGAGCTGGAGCAGCTCTATGCCGACAGCCTTCCCCCGGCCCGTAGTGCCGCTGCCTCCGAGCGCAGCGACCGTCCGGTGGAAGATCCCTGGCTTGCCGTGCGCTGAGCCAGCCCCACAGACACCCCAAACCAGTAAGGAGCCGGCATGACCCTGCCCTACAGCCCAAGCCGCGCAGTATACCATGGCAACGGCGCTGCTACGGCCTTTCCCTTTGCCTTCAAGGTCTGGAATACGGACCAGCTCAGTGTCAGCCTCACCTCGCCCGATGGGCGCACGACCCCGGCGCAGGGCTGGTCGGCCAGCCTTGGCGAAAGCGGTGGAACAGTCACCTATCAGCACAATGGCACACCGCTGCCAGCCGGGTGGCGGCTTGCCATTGTGCGCGACATGCCCTTTGCCCAGGGTATAGACCTTGTTTCAGCCTCGCGCTTTGACCCGCAGGTGATAGAGGACGGGCTGGATCAGGCCACCGCAGAGTTGCAGCAGCTCGGTGAAAAAATCGCCCGCGCGGTAATTATGCCCGCCACCAGCGACCAGTCACCGGAAGAGGTCGTAGCGACCATCTACGCCAGCCGGGATGCGGCAGCAGCAAGCGCAGATGCCGCAAGTGCACAGGCAGTGGTGGCACAGGCCAGCGCAGACGCAGCAGCCAGCAGTGCCGCCACTGCGGCGCAAACAGTGCAAACCGCGACCACAGATGTTGTAAGTGCCGCCACTGCACAGGCCAATGATGCCCACACCAGCGCGCTGCTGGCGGCGCAGGCTGCTGCAAGTGCCGCTGCCGCATCTGGCGGTCTGGCACCCCGCATGGACGCCACGGAACAAAAAATCGCCCAGCAAGGCACTCGACTGGACGCTGCGGAGGCAAAAAATTCGCAGCAGGATACGCGGCTGACAAACGCTGAAACAGCCTTGGCCAGCAAGGCCAATACCGACCTGAGCAATGCTACCGGCAACGCAATTGCAAAGTACTTTTACGCGCGCGACGAAAAGCCCTCTGGCACCAGTGGAGGAGCAACATCATCAGGCACCTGGAACACGCGGGACATAAACACCATAAAAAACAATTATATCGGCGCATCGTTAGCCAGCAACAAAATATCACTGCCTGCGGGCAGATATCACATTCGGGCAAATGCGCCCAGCTTTGCGGCAGAAACAACCCGGCTGGCAATATACAATGCCACATCGTCGGCCTACATGCTGCACGGCCCCACAGGCCGCACCAATCCTGGCTCGGCCCACATTGTTCAAACCAGCGTCGAGGGGGAGGTTGTTCTCGATACTCCCTCACAGATCGAGCTTCGCATGTGGACGCAGTCTGCCAACTCATATGGCATGGGTTACCCCGTGGCGGGCGTACCTGGCGTTGCTGAAATATACTCGGAGTTGCGCGTATGGAGAATGTAATCAACATCCGCATGGCACTTGAACAGCTTGGCACGGGCTGGCGGTTTGGCGGCTCGGTGACCGATGGCAACGCATCCGCATGGCAGGCAGTAACGTGGGAAGACGAGCGCGCAAAACCCACATGGGCAGACCTGTGCGCAGCGCATGCCGAGGGCCTGCACACGGGCATATTTGTGGCCCTGCGCGCCGCCCGCGATGCGCGCCTCATGGCCACAGACAAATACCTGCTGCCAGACTACCCCATAAACGAGGCTGACCTTGCGGCAATCAGGGCTTGCCGCGCAGCCCTGCGCGACCTGCCAGAGCAGCCAGGTGCTCCATGGGACGGCGGCGGCGAGAACACCCCCTGGCCCGTCGCTGCCTGCGCCGCACAAGTGGAGCAGCCATGCGCGTAGCCCTGCAAAACTTTACGGGCGGCGAAATTTCGCCCACGCTCTCGGCACGGTACGATCTTTCGCGCTACCGCAATTGTGTTGCCTGCATGGAAAACATGCTCCCCGGCCTGCATGGTGATGTGGCAAGACGGCCAGGCACCCGTTTTCTAGCCGGGCTTGATGCCAGTTCTGTGCTGTTGCCTTTCAGCTTCAGCTCACTGCCCGCGCAGAATTTCATCCTTGTACTGGGCGAAAAATCCCTGCGCATAGCTACGGTTGATGGCTTTACCACAGCACCAACCATTGCCACACCCTATGCGGCGCAAGACCTGCTCTCCATCTGCCACGCGCAGGTGGGCGACGTGGTCTATCTGGCTCACCCGGCCTACCCCCTGCACAAGATCGTGCGGCGTGACGCCGATGGCGGCTCGTATGCCTGGAGCCTCGAAGAGGTGAAACTCAACACATCCCTGCCCGCTCCGGTGACGCCAGACGTATCATTCACCGGCAGCGGCGGCAGCTACACCCTGCGTTACAAGGTGGCTGCGGTGGATGCCAGCGGCAGACAGTCGCTGGCATCCAC
>NZ_WASP01000003.1:331051-333841 GCF_009712225.1 Desulfovibrio sp.
CGCCCCTCCCCCCCCCCCCCCCCCCCCCCCCCCCCCCCCCCCCCCGGGGAGTGCCCCAACGCGCGCCACCCCTCCGACTGGGTAGTGGGCAACAGTACAACCATAAGCTGGCCTGCAGTGGACGGTGCGGCAGAATACAACATCTACCGTGAAGAAGCGGGTTATTTCGGCTTTATCGGCGTTGCATCCGGCACCAGCTTCAACGACCAGAATTACAAGGCCGATACCACAGACACCCCCCGTGAAGACTGGAACCCCTTTGCCAATGACAACAACCCCGGCGTGGTGGCCTTTCATCAGCAACGCATGGTTCTGGCTGCAACCCCAGGTACGCCGCAGGCATTCTACATGTCGCGCACGGGCGATTTTGAATCGTTTCGCAAGTCGCGCCCGGTGCAGGACGACGACCCGGTGGAATACCTCATCGCCTCTGGTTCCATTGATTCCGTCACATGGATAGCCAGTTTTGGCGACCTGCTGGTGGGCACCTCAGGCAGCGAGTACAAGGCCAGCGGTGGCGAGGGTTCGGCAATCACACCCCAAAAGGTCAGCATCACGGCCCAATCGTACTGGGGCAGCGCAGGGCTTGCGCCCATCATCATCGGCAACTCCGTGCTGCATGTGCAGCGCCACGGCTCGCGTGTGCGCGACCTTTTTTATTCGCTGGAAAAAGACGGCTACGCGGGCAACGATCTTTCCATTCTAGCGCCACACCTGTTTGAGGGCCACACCATCAAACAGTGGGCCTACCAGCAAACCCCCGGCTCTACCATCTGGTGCGTGCGCGACGACGGACTCCTGCTGGCTTTTACCTACATGAAGGAGCACGACATCTGGGGCTGGTCGCGCCATATCACAGACGGCAAGGTGCTCTCTGTGGCGGCGGTTGCCGATGATGGCGGGGATACTCTGGTCATGGTGGTGCGGCGCATCATTGATGGACAGCCACGCCATTTTCTGGAGCGCCTGGCCCCGGTCTGGGCCGACAGCCAGCCCATTGCCGAGGCGTATTTTGTAGATTGCGGACTCAGCATCCGCGCCAGCGCGCCCACGCGAGAGGTGGCGGGGCTGGAGCATCTGGAAGGCTGTACTCTGGCTGTGCTTGCCGACGGCAGCCCGGTGGAGGGCTGCGTGGTGCGCGAAGGGCGCATAGAGCTGCCCTACGCCGCCACACTGGTGCAGGCGGGCTTGCCATATGAATCGGTGCTTTCGCCCCTGCCGGTAGAGAGCGACCTCAATTCGGGTACCACCCTGACGCAAAGCCGCGCCTACGGAGCCTGTACGCTACGCCTCTACCGCAGTGTGGGCGGGCAGTACGGCCCCAGCCGCGCAGAACTCTATGATCTACCCTTTATGCCAGAACGCTGGTCAGAGGCGGTACAGCCGTATTCTGGCGACCTGGCCTGCGCGCCCTGCGGAGGGTGGGACAATCAGGCAAGCATCTGGCTGGTGCAGCAGCGGCCCCTGCCCTTTCGCATTCTGGCACTCACGCTGGATATCACCTTTGCCTGATGCCCGGAGCAAGGAGCATCCATAGGGAGCAACAGTGCTGACCATCACCACAGAACCGTTTTCGCATCTGGCAAGGGAAGCTGAGCAACTGACGGCAGCCCACTGGGATGAGGTGGAAGCCCCCCTGCACGGGCCGCAGCACTACGCCCTTGACCAAAGCCGTTACTCCTGTCTTGAACGGCTGGGTATGCTGCACATCAGCGCCGCACGTGAGCTGGCCGAAGCCGCCCAAAGTGATTTAGCCCATGCGAAAGGCGCAACAGACGAAACAGGCGCAAGCGCCCCGCTGGCAGGCTATGCGGCCTTTACACTGGTGGATTGCCCTCACCGCCCGCGAACCCTGCTGGCGGCGCTGGACGGCCTGTATCTCGCCCCGTGGGCTCGGGTAGGACTTTTCGCCCTGCGCCTGCTGCGGCACGCGGAGGCAGCCCTTGCGGCACGCGGGGTGGGGCTTGTGCAGTACAGCTCGCCCGCGTCGCGTCCCTGCCATGCGCTCTACCGCCGCCTTGGAGCACAGCCAACAGAAACCATCTGGCACAAAACCCTGCCGTCGCAGCCAGTCATCTCTGCAGCGGCAGCAGGGACCAAAACAGACAGGACAAAATCAGGCATGGAGGAAAAGCAATGGCCATAGCAACCAGCACCGCCGCCATGATCAGTGCCGCCGTGGCCCTTGCCGGGGCCGCCGCCGGGACCGTAAGCGCGGTGCAACAGGCCGAGGGCCGCCGCCAGCAGGCGGAATACCAGTCGGATCTGGCGACCCGCAACGCTCAACAGGCCGAGCTGAACGCGCAGGCGGCAGACGAAGCCGCCCGACAGGAACGCCGCGCTGGCTACGAGGCGGCACAGGCAAAAAGGCAGGAGGCTGCCCGCATAATCGGCGCGCAACGCGCCCAGACCGGCGCATCGGGCGCGCAGGCAGATGCGGGCTCTACTCTGGATAAAAATCTGGATACCGCCGAAAAAGGCGAGCTGGACGCACTTTCTGCCGAGCAGCAGGGCCAAAGCAGGGCCCACACGCAGGACATGCGCGCCTGGAGCCTGCGCAACCAGTCGGCAGAGGCAGCAGCCAGCGCCGACTTTGCCGGTTCCCGCGCCGATACGGACTATCTGGGCCTGAGCAGCACCCTGCTCAACGGGGCCTCGCGCGTGGGCCGCAACTTTTACACCATCGGCTCACGCGGCCCGCTGTTGCCGTAGGGCACTTTTCAACAGACAAAAGCGTCAGCCCCCCCCAGCCCGGGGTGGGGGGGGGGGGGGGGGGGGGGTGGGTGGGGG